>DATNFD010000211.1:0-17301 GCA_035606555.1 Occallatibacter sp. | reverse complement strand
TTCATCTCCTAGAAATGCAACGGGATCGGTCAGCATCCGAAACTCGATGCCTTCTTCGCGGGCGTGCTGCACCTCTTCAGCGCGGGCAGGCATCTCAGCTTCGGATCTGCGATACACCAGGGTCGCCGTTCGCGCGCCGAGCCGCCTGGCCGTGCGTACTGCGTCCATCGCAGTGTTGCCTCCGCCCACCACCATCACATCGCGATCGTGGCAGTCGTACACGGGCTCGTCGTATTCCAGCGCGCGGTAGGCGCGCATGAGATTGACGCGCGTGAGGAATTCATTCGCGGAATAGACCCCGTTCAGATGCTCTCCCGGGATCCCCAGGAAGCGGGGCAGACCGGCACCTGTCGCGACAAATACCGCATCGTAGTTTTCGTCGCGCATCAGCTCATCGATGGTGATGCTCTTTCCGACCACGACGTTCGTTTCGAACTCCACACCCATTCGTCTCAGGTTGTTGATCTCTTCGCGAACGATGGATTTAGGCAGACGAAACTCCGGGATGCCGTAGACAAGGACGCCGCCCAACTCATGCAATGCCTCGAAAACGTGTACGCGATGGCCCTTCTGCACCAGATCCCCTGCGGCAGACAGACCCGCCGGTCCGCTGCCCACAATGGCGACGGATTTCCCCGTTGCCGGCGCGATATACGGCAACCCAATCAGGCCGCTCTCGCGTTCATAGTCAGCGACAAAGCGCTCGAGATGACCAACCGCCAGAGGTGCACTCCTGCGGCCGAGGACACATCCGCCCTCGCACTGATTTTCCTGTGGACAAACTCGCCCGGTGATCGCGGGTAGTGCATTGTCTTCGCGGAGCTTGGCAGCGGCGCCGAGATAGTCCCCGGTATAGATGAGTGCGACAACCTGCTTCACTTTTACACCGACCGGGCATTTCTCCACGCAGCCGGGCTTCGCGCATTCAATGCATCGTGTGGACTCAAGCGCAGCATCCGCAGGTCGCAAGCCGCGGTTCACCTCTTCGAAGTTGCGGCTGCGCAATGTGGCGTCGAACTCCGGCATGCACACACGCGAAATAGCCATTCGCTGCTTCAGCGGAAGGGTGTTTTTCTCAGCCATGCGATGCCTCGGCCACAGTGCTCAGGTCTTCGATTGCGACGCGCAGGCGCTCCGGTGCCTCTTCTTTGGCCGCCAACTCGGCACGTAGCTGTCCGAGTTCTTCCTGCTTGTTTTCTTCGAAGTGCTTCAGCGATTCACATTCCTTTTCGCGGTACATC
This sequence comes from Occallatibacter sp., assembly GCA_035606555.1. Taxonomy (GTDB): domain Bacteria; phylum Acidobacteriota; class Terriglobia; order Terriglobales; family Acidobacteriaceae; genus Telmatobacter. Next base: position 16,060 of record DATNFD010000211.1, on the reverse strand, counting down.
GCGTTCCGTTGCATCAACACGTCGAAATCGACCATATCAGCGTCAAACTCGGGGCCGTCGACACACGCGAATTTGCTTTTGTCGCCGAGTAGCACACGGCAGCCGCCGCACATCCCAGTACCATCCACCATGATGGAGTTGAGACTCACGACCGTCCTAATGCCCAGCGGACATGTAATCTGCGAAACGGCACGCATCATGGGAACCGGACCGACAGCCAGCACGAAGTCGAGGATGCGGCCGGTAGCGAGCAGTTCGTTCAACTTCGCGGTCACCAACCCTTTTTCACCGCAGCTTCCGTCGTCGGTCATGATGTAGCTCTCATTCGAAGATTCGCGAACCTCTTCTTCGAACACCACCATCTCGCGGCTGCGTGCGCCCTCGACGAAGATGACGTGATTGCCGACTCTTTTAAGCGCGTTGGCGGTTGGGAGGGCCATGGCTGTCCCCACGCTCCCCGCCAGGATCAGCACGGTTCCAAATCTCTGAATCTCTGACGGCTTACCCAGGGGGCCGACGATATCCAGCACGGAATCGCCTGTCTCGAGACAATTCAGCAGGCTGGTTGTTTTTCCCACGCCCTGCACTACAATCGTGACGGTGCCTGCCACAGCGTCTGCGGATTTGATCGTGAGCGGGATTCTCTCGCCTCTCTCATGAAGTCGTAAGATGACGAATTGTCCCGGTTTCTGTTTGTGCGCGATGCGGGGGGCCTGAATCACAAACTGCTTAATATTCAGCCCTACGGGACGCGCTTCGATAATCCTGTACATGATTGACCAACTCCGAATGCTGGTGACGCAGACCAATGTACCTACAATGATTCGGTATTCGAGAGCTGTCAGCGTGTGACATGGGTCACCGGCGGAGAATGGCGGCGCACCCATCGTAGTGCGACTGCAAAATAGAAAAGCGGGCAGATGACAAATCCGCCCGCTTTTCTACCGCTTTCAGTGGGTTATTTCGGAAGAGCCTTAGTACCCTCGACTGTAAACTTGGCTTCGGACTTCGCCTGCGTCTCCTCCGGCTGAGCTCCGCCTAGCGTCAGCGTGTAGTTACCAGAGAGAATCGACCGGTTCCCCTGGTCATCGACACTGGAGAGGGTCCGCGGATCGATCTTCAACGTGACTTCTTTGCTTCCGCCCGCTGGAATTTTCACTCTCTCGAATCCCACCAGCGAGTGAATTGGACCACCTTGCTGCGGAGTCTTGAGGTAAGCTTCAACAACCTCATCTCCCGCCATGCTTCCGCCATTGGTGACCGTCACAGTCGCACTGATCGGATCGCCGGCCTTCAACGTCGATGCAGAGAGCTTCACCGGCCCGTACTTGAACGTGGAGTAGCTCAGTCCATATCCGAAACCCCAAAGTGGCTTACCGCCGAAGTAGCGATAGGTTCGGTTCTTGAACGTGTAGTCCGTAAACTCCGGCAATCCCTCAAGCGAAGAGTAGAAAGTCACCGGTAGCCTTCCTGCAGGATTGTTTAGGCCCGCAAGCGTCCGGGCGATTGCCGTCCCACCATCCACGCCCGGATACCATGCTTCAAGCACCGCACCTGCATGCGCGTTTGCCCAGTTCAAGGCGACGGCGCTTCCGCTCTGGAGCACAACAACAAGCGGCTTGCCGGTTGCACCAAGCGCCTCAAGCAGCCTCTGCTGCGGTGCGGGGAGATCAAGGCTTGTCCGATCGCCACCGCTGAATCCCGGAATCTTGATTGGCATCTCTTCGCCCTCAAGCTGCGGTGAAAGCCCAACAAACGCCACTATTACCGAAGCTTCCTTCGCCTTCGCCACCGCCTCCTCGATCTGCGCCTCTGCTGGAGCCAGCCACTTCAATGTCACGCCTCCGCCTGCTTGATCGGCGGAATGCGCATAGTCGAACTGAATCCGATGCGGCCTGGTATCAGCGAAATCCACTTCAATCTTCGGAGTTTTTGCGAAGGTCTCAACGGGTGGCGCTGTCGGCGACGCTCCCGGCGCCGGTTTGAAGCTGCCCATGACCGACATGTCATGCCCGGTGCGGATATCCCCTTCACCCAGTACCTTGCCGTCGAGGATGAACCGGAAGCTTTCGGCAGGTGAGTACGGGAAACTGTCGGCGACCTCGACGCTGAAGACGTAGTGCCCCGGAGCGGGCGCCGCGATTGTGCCGCTCCAGCGTACGGAGTAATTCTTGGTATCAACTTGAGGCTGAGGCTTTGCGTTCTCCCAATCCGCCTGGATGAGCGGCTCTGTCGCGGTGGAGACGGGACGCCCGGTCCAATCAGGCGTTGCGAAGAAATCCGTTCGCAGGCCTTCGCCGAAGGCCGACCTGGGGACTGGAACTCCGACGCCTTCCGCCAGAGTGGAGCCCTGTGCATACAGAATGCTCGAGCCCTTGAACTGGGTCATCATCCCGTCGAGGGGCGTCACCGGATGCAGCGGCGTCCCGACATAGTTGCCGAGGATCGAGGGGAGTGAATCCGCTGTTGGGCCAATCACAGCGATCTTTCCAGGTGACTTCAATGGCAGAATGTCTTTGTTTTTCAAAAGAACAATGCTCTCTTCAGCCGCTTTTCGGGAGATTTGCCGGTGCGCGTCTGAAGCAACTTCAGAGAAAGGGATCCGATCAAGCGAGGTACCCTGCGGGTCGAAGAGGCCCAATTGGAAGCGGGCTGTATACAGGCGCTCAGCTGCCTTCGTCACCAGCTCTTCTGAAACCAAGCCATCATGAACTGCCTTCGCAAGCGAGTTGAATCCCGGAGTCCAGATGCTGCAGGAAAGATCTGTGCCCGCTTCGAGCGACATTGCGGAAGCATGCTCGATATCGGTGGTCTTCTTGTGTCCCTGAAAGACGTCGACGATGGCTCCGCAGTCGGAGACGACAAACCCTTTGAATCCCCAGGCATTCCGCAGATGTTCCTGGAGCAGCATCTTGTTGGTGCACGCCGGGAACTCGTTGATGGAGTTATAAGCACACATCACGGACTGCACATGACCTTCGGTCACTGTTGCACGGAAGGCTGGGAGGTAGGTCTCTTCAAGATCGCGCGGGCTTGGATCAACATTGAATCCGTGCCGCAGAGACTCCGGCCCGCTGTGCACCGCGTAGTGTTTGCTCGTTGCTACTGCGCGCAAATGCTCCAGGTCGCTTCCCTGAACCCCCCCGATGAAGGCAATACCCATCCGCCCGGTCAGGAAAGGATCTTCTCCGTAGGTTTCCTGACCGCGTCCCCAACGAGGATCGCGGAAAATATTGATGTTCGGCGACCAGAACGTCAGTCCATAAAAGATTCGGTGATTCCCTTCACGTTGTGCCTGGTTGTACTTGGCTCGGGCCTCTGTCGAGATGACATTGCCCATGCTGTGGATCATGTTCGTGTCCCACGTTGCGGCCATGCCGATGGCCTGCGGAAACACCGTCGCATACCCCGCACGCGCCACACCGTGCAGCGCTTCATTCCATGTCTGGTAATCGGGGATGCCGAGGCGTGGGATAGCCGTTGCCCAGTCTTCAAGCTGGGCAGCTTTCTCGTCCAAAGTCATGCGCCCAACGAGATCCTGGGCTCGCTTCTGCGGAGAGAGCTTTGTATCGAGATACGCCGGTTGCTGCTGGGCCGGAGCGACGGGCAGAACGGTGGCACAGGCGAAGAGAGCGGTCAAGATGAAGCGGCGAAGCGGCATTGTCGTTCCTCCGATGGCTGCACTTCACGTCTGCATTCGAAGCGGATTGGCCTCGGGTTCGAAACGAACAAACCGGATATGAAACCAACCGGATCGCGCTCGAGATATGGAAATGGACGAAATGCAGTTGCGAGAAATGTACTAGGTCCGGGCGCCAATTGGCTAGGTTTATCGGTTTACTACTGATGCTGACATTGGATGCGCGGTTAGGATTCGTAGCCGCCCTTTTTCTCCGCGGTAGCCTCCATCCGCTCAAGAACCTTCTCCATTCTCACAATCTCCGAGCGCTCCCGAATGGGATCCAGCCTTGGATCGGCCAGCATCTGAAACAGCCACGGACAACGCGCCTCGGCTGCAGCCTCAAGTTCGGTAACCGCGTCGTCCAGATCGCCCAGCGCGACACAGACGGCGGCGTTAAATGAGGTAAGGACGAAGCGCTCCCGACTGAGCCACTGCAGGCGCTCCAGCATCGAACGGGCTTCCTGCAAGCGACCGGCTTGAGCAAGGACATAGGCATACAGCGATGAGCCAATGTCGAGGTAAGGAGACCGGCGAACAAGATTTTCGGCTACTCCAATGGCGCGTTCGGCTCGGCCATTAAAGGCGAGGATCGCGGCACTATAGACATTTGCGCTTTCGTGTTCGGGGAATAATTCAAGTGTATGTTCCGCCTGCACCACGCTCTTCTCGCGTTCGAGCGAGAGGTGATAAGCCCATGCGAGCCGCGCATTGAGCCATGGCGAGTAAGAATCGGTGCGCAGCGCGTCCCTGATCAACTCGATGGCATCGATAAACCGATGGCGGCTGAGCGCGAACATTGAGCGGATGCGGGTGACCGATGTTTCGTGACGAAGATGGGCACTGCTTGAGAATGCGCGCAATGCGCCTGGCAGATCGTGTTCGACATGGAAGCGAATCCATCCGAGGGCCGGAAGCAGCGATTCAGCCCCCTCGAAAGAGGACGGGACAGAATCTGCTGCACGGCGGACCAGATGAGCTGCCTGCAGAGGTGAAACAAAACCAGCAAATTCTTGCGTTACGGCCGCATTCGCAAGATCGATGTGGGCGGCATACAACGTTGGTTCAAGTTCTACAGCCCGACTCAGGTGCTGGATTCCATCCTGCATGCGATGTCTTTGGACTGTCTGCCATTCGTGATGTCCTCGTAGGAATAGCTCCCAGGCTTCCCGCCGCGATGGAGCGGCTTTCGATGGCTCTCCGGACACGCCATCCCGCGAGAAGAACCACTCAGCGGCACTGAGCCTGATGAAGAGCCGATTTGCCAACTCTGACTCGAGATCGGCCGATCTGGCCTGCGGCACCAGCATGTCTTCTACCCAGATCTGGGTGCCGTCCGAAACGCGGATCATTTCGGCTCGCAAGCGAAACTGCGCCGGCAGCATGCGAAGCGTTCCTGTTAAAACGAGGTCTGCCTCCAGCGCTTCACCCACCTGATGTGCGGTAAGGCCGCGTGCTGCCAGCGAGAATGCAGAATCTCTTGCAATGACGTGCGCAGGTGCGAATCGATCCGCCGTAAGCAGAGAGACTGTCTCTTCCGCAATGGCTGGGCCCAAATATCCAGGCACATTTGCACCCACGCCAAAGGGCATGATTGCGAGACGGGGCGGCGCATCAGAGGGTCCCGGAATCTTCTCGTTCACCCCAACTGAGAGTCGATATCCGCGTTTGTAGACAGTCTGGATGCAGTCAAATGGAGAGAGAAACTCCCGAAGCGAGGAGACGCATTTAGGCACGCTGTCATCTGTGACATGAACGTCGCCCCAAAGCGACTGTTTTAGCTGTTGCACGCTTACGATCTGCCCGGCATGAGCCAGTAGAATGCGAAGGGCCGCGAGTTCCTTGGGAGGAAGATGAATCACCTCGCTCCCGCGCGTCAGGACACCTTGTGCATCGAGCCTTAATTCAGCGAAAGCAAATTCGCGATCAGGAACCGTTATAGAACCTGCTGTCGATAGGTGCTGCACGATCATTTTCCTCGAAGATCCGGACAATCTGCTTCAGGAGTTTCCTCTCCAGAAGCAGGAGACCTCCAATAGCGCAAGTCTGGCTGTCGAACCGACGGGAAAGAGTCAAACCAGAAAATCCCTTAGTTGCTGCATCGTTGCTTACCCGCAGTTAACAAACGCGAACACATTATGAATCCAAACTGTAATAAATAGGTGTGATCAGCAACGGCTTTTCTGCTGCGCATTAGTAACTCTTCCTGAAAGTTACTAGGGGTGTTTCGTAATGGGAAAAACGACAGTCGATGTGTTAAGTCCGATGAACAGCAATCTCGGCGCCGGTGCGCGCCGCCTGGAGCGCTTCAGTACTTGGACTTGATCGCGTAGGTGAGTCCCATCGTGAACTGAAAGGAGTTGCGTTTGGTCGGTGGAAGGGAATCGGGAGGATTGTTCAGGTAACTGTCCAGGGTGCCGACCGAAAAGCTGAAGTTCTTGTATGCCGGAAAGGCAAGCGTATTCGTCTCATTCGCTGAATACGCATGAAGGTTGTTGAATGCCGGAATGAAGGCCAGACCCTGCGTATACGTCACCAGCCTGTGATGTAGAACATATGCCAAAGAGATTGTCGAGCCGATCAGATTCTGGTTGCCAGACGAACCCGATATGAACTGTTGTTTCTCGTACTGGATGGTCGCTTTCAAATCCGCTTCCTGCTTTGGAGTTTTGAGAAACGTCCAGCCGAAACCGCCGCCGTAGATTTGCTGGAGATCGAGGTCTTGTCCGTAATTGTGGTCGAATGCTGTTTGCGCAAGTGCAAAGAACCTCTCTGAAAAGTACTGATCTCGTTCAGCGTCCCCGTGATAAATGGCAGATTTTGACACAACTGCGGGCACGACGATTCCCGATATGGGATCGGTGTACGCAGGCTGCGTGATCTTTCCGAATGAGCCAGTGAAATCGAGGGACGTGCGATTGCGCGTAGTGAGCCAGCTCACCGCTGGAACGACACGAACAAGGCCAATTCCGCCCGAGAAGGTGTACTGATTCTCCGTTGCGGTGACAATGGCAGATCCGGCCGTTGCAGCTCCGTTCCAGCCTGTGAAGAATCCGGGCTGGCGATACAGCTCTTTATCCAGAGTGCCCGCGTCCATGATGTACTGCGCATTCGCGACTGGAATGGGCGCGGGCGCAGCCGCTTTTTCCGAGCGGACCGCGATGGAATTGTTCGTGACCTCGAGCTGGCCGGTTGGGATAGAGCCTGCGTTCTTCTTCCCGCGAAGCTTCACCGTCTTATCCAGGACTGCATAGCTCCCGTTCGTGTGGAGTTCCTTGATCTTGTCCCAGCTTACGGAGATTTCCCCAAGCGCATCGGAGTGAAAGTTAATTTTGCCATCTGACGAATTAACCAGCTTGCCGTGCAGCGTATCTCCGTTGCTCAGAACCAGAACGTCGGAGGCAGTTCCCGATTGTGCTGTTGCGTGCTGTGGAATGACACACAGGGCGCCCAGCATGATTGAGGCAACTACGATGCGAAACTGGCTGGAGAGAATCAACGACGGAATACGGCGGATGCAATCCGATGAGATAAAGGTCATGGGGGGTGATCCTTTGCATTTGATTGTCGTAGCCCGGGGGCCTTAGGGAAGACATTGCACGGCCTTCCTTACCCGAAGATCGTGTGTGCCGATGCGCCACTTTACGAGTTTTCAGAAATCTTTCAGGGTTTTGAAGCTCGATCCGCGAAAAACTGCGGGACGAGGTGAATCCGATGGCGGATGGACCGTCTTACGCACGCTGGTCGCTTGAGCCGTACAGCATTGGGATGAAGCTTCGTACATTGCGCACGCAAAAACATCTTACCCTGTCGAGGCTGGCCGTGGAGACCGGCCTCTCTACCGCACTGCTTTCCAAACTCGAAACAGACCGCATGATTCCGACGCTGCCTACCCTCTCGAATATCTGCAGAGTTTACGGCGTGGGCCTGAGCTATTTCTTTAACGAAGCAGCCAGGCATACTCTTGCGATTACGCGCAAGGCCCACCTGGCCAGCAACGGACGTGGCCAAGAAGCTATCAAGCATATCCCGCTGCATGCTGTCACTCCCGCGGACAAGCTTGTGGCGAGGATGGTGGAATTACCGTCTGGCGTCACCGGAATCATGAGCGAGGGGGGCAGGCCGGTATGTGCTGTCGTCCATGTCCTCGAAGGAAAGCTGCAACTCGACGCGGGGGGAATGCACGAAGGTCTTGAGGAAGGGGACTGCGTCTACATCGACTCCGAAATGTCAATGGCATGGAGTGCGGCAGGCGGGGTGCGGTGTCGCGTGCTTATGGTCACTCCGGGAAGCTCAACTGAGGGTTGATGCAGTCAAGCAAGGCTGCATCCGCCCCGGGCCCAGCGACAATCAAATCCGGATGGTTGAAGTCCGGTTTGCCCGGTCCCGTCTGTCTCTGTAGGATGTTTTAGTTACCGAGGGACAGCTAGAACATGCGACCGAACGTAAACCTGATGAAGGCGACCCTGACCGGCGCCCTTGGAGGCCTTCTTTTTGGCTTCGATACTGTGGTGATCGCCGGCGCAATCGGAGCGCTGGTCAGACTCTACAGCCTTGATCCTCACAAAGAGGGCCTCACGGTCGCCATCGGTCTGGTAGGCACTGTTATTGGAGCGCTTGGCGCAGGGCAGATCGGTCAGCGCCTGGGCAGCCGCGAGACTCTTCGGCTCACTGCGGTGCTTTATGTTCTTTCAGCGGCTGGGTGCGCCTTCGCATGGGGCTGGAGTTCGTTCCTGGTCTTCCGCTTCATCGGCGGTCTCGGCATCGGCGCCTCTTCCGTCCTCGGCCCCGTCTACATCGCCGAACTGTCACCGGCCAAGTGGCGAGGACGTTTCGTCGCACTCTTCCAGTTCAATGTCGTGTTCGGCATCATGCTCGCTTACCTGTCCAATTACGTCATACGGACCATGCATCTGGGCGCGACCGAGTGGCGCTGGCAGGTCGGCATCGCGGGAATTCCGGCCATCCTGTTCCTGATAATGCTCTTCGGCATTCCGCGCAGCCCGCGCTGGTCGGCTTCACGTAACCGGATCGACGAGGCTCTGGATGTTCTCAAATCGATGGGCGATCCGAATCCCGAGGCGGAACTCGCGGATATCCGTGAAGCACTCAAGCAGGAGCATGCCTCGACGCACGAGCGCGTCTTCCAATGGAAGTATCGTTATCCGCTTTTTCTTGCCATCAGCATTGGAGCTTTCAATCAACTGGCCGGAATCAACGCAATCCTTTATTACATCAACGACATCTTCGCCTCCGCCGGATACAGCCAGCTTTCGGGCGATCAGAAAGCCATCGCAATCGGCGCTACCAACCTGATCTTCACAATGGTCGGAATGAGCGTCATCGACAAACTAGGGCGAAAAACCTTGCTGCTGGTTGGGGCTGCGGGAACTGCGGTATGCCTCGCCGTCGTTGCCTGGATATTCTCCTCGCATACCCACCAATCGATGCTGGTTTGGATATTGGTTACGTACATCGGGTTCTTCGCACTGTCGCAAGGCGCAGTGATCTGGGTCTACATCGGCGAAGTATTTCCGACGTCGGTTCGCTCTAAGGGGCAGGGTGTCGGCTCGGCCAGCCATTGGTTTATGAACGCGGCCATCGCCGAGTCGTTTCCCATCGTTGTCCACTCCATGAGCACTGCGACGCCGTTCATCTTTTTCTCCATCATGACGGCGATCCAGTTCGTTACCGTGCTCCTCACATATCCCGAAACAAAAGGCCAAACCCTCGAGGCTTTGCAGCGCAGACTCGTTGCAGCCGACTGACTCGCTCAGGCACGCGGTTTCTGTCGGAGAGGGAGCCGTCCGTTCCCCGGTGACCTGTATCACTCCCATTGAGGGCGATTCGACCTATATATATCAGTGGAGCGGCATGCGCGGTCCGCTCGTGAGGTCTCGCATGTCGCAGGTTGCCAGCCCCGTCACGGGCAAGGTTAAGGAAGTCTTCGAAGCAGTTGTCGATGCACTTCGCGTCCCAAAGCCGGAGGAAGGCACTCCCTCCGCTGTCTTTCACTCTTTTGAGGCCGAAGCTCTGCGCGACGAAATCATCCGCACCGGACGCAAACTCTGGGACCGCCAATATGTCGACGGCAATGGCGGCAATATCAGCTGTCGAATCGGCGCCGAATACGTCCTATGCACCCCCACCATGATCAGCAAGGGTGACATGACCACTGCCGATATCTGCCTCTCCGATATGGAAGGCAACATCGTTGCAGGAAATCCCCATCGCACCAGCGAACTCCTCCTGCACCTCGAAATCTACCGGGCCAATCCGCGTGCCAGGGCCGTCGTGCACTGTCATCCGCCCTATGCAACAGCGTTCTCTTTGACCGGTACGGTGCCGCCAGTGGGGCTCATCTCCGAATACGAGATCTTCATCGGCCCTACTGCCCTCACTCGATATGAAACGACCGGCACCCGAGCATTTGCCGAGACCGTGCTCCCGTTCGTGCAGGATCACAACTCGATTCTGCTCTCTAACCATGGGGTGGTCTGCTGGTCCGATACGGTAACGCATGCGGAGTGGCTGGTAGAGATCCTCGAGTCCTATTGCAAGACCTGCGTGATCGCCGGACAGATCGGTAAACCGCTCATTCCAATCCCCGACGAGAAGATTGAGGAGATTCTGGTGTTGAAGCGCCGGCTTGGATTTCCCGATGCCCGAATGACCACTCGTTCGGCCCTTTCAGATGCACCTCCGCTAGCCTCCAGTGTCGACGAGATTGATCGGCATTTCCGCGAGATGGCTTCGCACTTGGGCCCGATCTCGTGATCCCGGACGCCTCGGAAGCCGCTCGTGGTTCCTGAAATTCCCGCTCTTCGAATCGGCGAGACACTCGGGACGAAATACCATGCTTTTTGCGGTTGCAGGGAGTTCGTGCGCCGCGTTCGGCGCTCTCTTCGCTCTTCAGCAAAAGGTACGTTTTCCGGGCCGACAAACCCAGGAGAGCTAGCGAGGACTTATCGGACAAGCTCGATAAGGCATGTCTTCGCGTCCTTCAATTGAAGGGAATGCCGGCTGTTCAGTGCAAAAGTGCCTGGATCGGAAGGGTGAGGCAGCTTCTTTACCCACATTTCGTTGACTCTATAGGGTGATTCCGGTATCCTAAAGACCTTGTGCGGAGTTACGCCTGGGGTCTGTCGACGGGCTTTCAGAGTCAGAGTAAAGCTTCTGAGAAGACGTAAGTTAGCCCGACCCAACCGATCGAATACTGATGTGTTGATTTGACCGGAACAGGCGCCTTCTGTGGAATCGATCTTTATTTCCATGGAGCCAGGAGCCCCGAGGTGGGCAAACCCCGCAGTCCTCACCCGAACAGGATTGTTTGGAAGTGGGTGAAATTTATTCCCATGCGCGGATGCCATGGGCAAAAGCGTTTTGTGCAGTAGGTTTTGTTCCAACAGGGCAGGAGAGAGATGAGCACCTTCGTTCCGAGCGGCAAGGATATTGACCGCAAATGGTATGTGGTTGACGCCAGCGGCCAGACCCTCGGCCGGCTGGCAACCAAGGCCGCTGACGTTCTGAGCGGCAAGCTTAATCCCAGGTACGTGCCGTACATCGACATGGGCGATCACGTCATCGTCATCAACGCTGAGAAGGTTCGCCTGACAGGCTTGAAGAGCCAGAGCAAGGTTTACCGACGCTACACCGGATTCCCCGGGGGACTGCGCGAAGAGGAGTTTTCGCGCCTTCTTGCTCGCCGCCCCGAGAAGATTCTGGAAGAGGCAATCAAAGGCATGCTGCCGAAATCAAAACTTGGCCGCGCCATGGGTTCAAAGCTGAAGGTTTATCGCGGCGACAAGCATCCCCATTTGGCCCAGCAGCCGGTGGCGCTTGACGTCGTTTAGGAATTGTTGTGGCAAGAACAAGCTGAAGGCCGACGGCTGACAGCTTAGAGCTGAAGAGGATTGAATGGCAGATTTGGTTCAATATTACGGGACTGGCCGCCGCAAGTCGGCGATCGCCCGCGTTTTCCTGCGTCCGGGCACCGGCGAGTGGAAAGTCAACGGCAAGGCGTTCAACGAATACTTCGTGACCGAGCAACAACGCGTTGCTGCGAAGAAGACTCTGCAGGTTGTTGACCTCGCCTCGAACTTCGACGTGGTCACCACGGTCAGCAGCGGCGGAGTTGCTTCTCAAGCCGACGCGGTAAAGATGGGCGTTGCCCGTGCATTGATCCTATTCAATCCAGAGTTGAGGAAGGCGCTGAAGGCCGAAGGCCTGCTGACCCGCGACGCTCGCGTCAAAGAGCGCAAGAAGTACGGTCAGAAGGGCGCGCGCAAGCGGTTCCAGTTCAGCAAACGCTAGTTGCTTTGCGGGCTGTCGGCCATCAGCTTCGGCTCTCATTTTCTTGGGCGATGGAGAGTAGCTTAGAGTTGAGGCGATCGCAGAACGAAACGGCAGTTAAATCCCCGCGTGAGCGGGTTCAATCTGGGCCAGACGAAGGTTAGCCTGGATGCAATCCACGAAGGAGGCCAATGGCCACGATCACAATGAAGGAGCTGCTCGAAGCAGGTGTTCACTTCGGGCATCAGACGAAGCGCTGGAACCCCAAGATGAAGGAATACATCTTCGGTGAGCGCAACGGTATTTACATCATCGACCTGCAAAAGACACTCAAGCTCTTCAAAGATGCGTCCAAGTTCGTTACAGACCTGTGCGCCGGCGGCAAAACGATCCTCTTTGTCGGCACCAAGCGCCAGGCTCAGGACGCGGTTGCCGAAGAGGCTAATCGCGCCGGAATGCCGTACATCAACCAGCGCTGGCTGGGCGGCCTGCTGACCAACTGGGTAACGGTGCAGAAGTCGGTGAAGCGCCTTCAGGAACTAGACGAGATGGCTGTAGACGGCCGATATGAACTGCTGACCAAGAAAGAAGTCATCCGCCTCGAGCGCGAGCGCAAGCACCTCCAGGCAAACCTCGCGGGCATCAAGAACATGAAGCGGCTTCCAGACGCGCTCTTCGTCGTCGATTCGAACAACGAGGCGATCGCAGTGAAAGAAGCTCGCAAGCTCGGGATTCCGGTTGTCGCTGTCGTGGATACTAATTGCGACCCGACTGTCGTGGATTATGTAATTCCGGGTAACGACGACGCACTCCGCGCGATTCGCCTGTTCACCTCAAAGATCGCCGACTCGGCGGCCGAGGGCGTAAACCTCGTAGGCGACAAGGCATTCGCGGCAGCAGAAGAAGCTCCTGCGGCGGAAGCCGAAAGCGAAACGCCGGCAGAGGCTGCTCCGACCGAGGATGTCGATTTCGAAGCGCAGGTCAGCGGCGTGCGCAAGGCACCAGCCGCCGAAGCGGCCGTGGATGAAGAGGAAGTGGTCGAACGCGCCCTGTAAGTTCTCCAGCACACCGGAACAAGCGTGGCGGCGCAGTCTGGTTGCCACGCTTTTTCTTTGGCAGCACCTGGGATGCCGCCGACGCGCCTTCGGCGCACAGAGATAACGAAGAGCAGTAGAGCTGTTCTAACAAGAAGGAAGCGAGATGACTGTGGCAGAAAAGATAGATGCAAAATTGGTGAAGGATCTCCGCGAGAAATCTGGCGCGCCTGTGGGCGACTGCCTCAAGGCTCTGCAGGAGACCAGGGGAAACATCGAAGATGCGTTCGTTGTGCTCCGCAAGCGCGGTATGGCCTCCGCTCAGAAGAAGGCGGCCCGCACCACGAACGAGGGCGCCGTGGGAACCTACATCCACGCCGGCGGCAAGATTGGCGTCATGGTTGAGGTGAACTGCGAAAGCGATTTCGTAGCGCGTACCGAAGACTTCCAGGAGCTTCTGAAGGACATCGCGATGCACATCGCCGCGAGCGATCCCCGCTATGTGAAGCCCGAGGATGTCAGCTCCGAAGACATGGAGCGCGAGAAGGAAATCTATCGTGCGCAAGCAGCCGCAACCGGCAAGCCCGCGAACATCATTGAAAAGATGCTCGAAGGCAAGATGGCAAAGTTCTACGAAGAGGTCTGCCTCCTCGAGCAGCCGTTCATCAAGGACCAGGCCCTCAGCATCAAGGAGCTGATTGCTCAGAAGGTCGGAAAGCTCGGCGAAAACATCACCGTCCGTCGCTTCGCACGCTTCAAAGTCGGCGCACCTGACTGGACCGTAGCCACCACCAAGGCCGTCGAGACAGCTGCCGAATAACACTTCACCACGGCGTGGTGTATATATCGAAAGCCCGGAGCCCAGTACTCCGGGCTTTTTGTTGGTTCATCGGATCTGAACGTCTGGCGAAATGATTGGAAACGGATTCGGTGCGACAGTTGCAGCCTTTTCGGTTTCGCCACCAGTCACTCGCGACAACACCGCTTCGAGCAAGGGTGTAACCTGCGCCAACCGCCGCCCACGGATGAGCATATCCCAGAACGGCTCGAACTTTTTCCATCCCGATGCATAAAAGAAGTGCTTGAGTTGGTGCTTGATGGTTCCATGATGCAGCGATGCCTTCGCAATCGCTGACCAGCGGTAGAACTCTCGATAAGCCCAGTCATAGCCCTCCTTCAATGCCTCCGGCTTCAGCCGCGCAGGCCGGTAGACGACATGCCGCGTATCGTAGATTTTCCAGTCGCGCGTCACGATCCGCCCTTCACGCACCATCCGCGCATAAAGCTGCGTTCCTGGATATGGCGTCATGATGTGAAATGTTGACGTCGTGATCCCATGATCCACTGCCCAGTCCACGGTTCTTCGAAACACGTCGTCCCCATCATCGTCCATCCCAAACACAAAGCTGCCATTGATCATGATTCCGAGCGAATGAAGGCGATCGCACACAGCCTTGTAGTCGCGTCCCAGGTTCTGCCTCTTGTTGCTGCGCCTCAGATTGTCCGCTGTCAAAGTCTCGAAGCCGACGAAGATACTGCGCAACCCTGCCTCAGCTGCACGCTCGATCAAATCTCCCCGCAAGATTGAATCCACGGTTGCCGCTCCCTGGAACAGGCGCCGCATTCCCTTCATCCCGCTGAACAGCGACTCCGCAAAATGTCGATCTCCCAGCAGATGATCGTCCAGAAAATACAGGTGCCGGCCGGGCAGGCGATCAATTTCGGCAAGCGCATCGTCAACTTGCTGGGTGTAAAAGCTGCGGCCGCCCTTGAAAAATGCATCTTTGTAGCAGAAGTCACAATGCTGTGGACATCCTCGCGTAACCACAATCGAATTGGGAACGAGATATAGGCCTCGCCGAATCAGATCGCGCCTGATTGGCGGAATCCGCTCCAGTGTCCGCCCTGTTGTGGATGCGTAGAAAGGCCGCGGTGTTCCGCCGCGCAGATCATTCAAGAACTGTGGGAAGCTTTGATCACCTGGGCCAATAAAGATCGTGTGAGCGTGCGGCGCAGCTTCATCCGGAAGGGAAGTGACATGGAGTCCGCCGAGACACACGTAAGCTCCAATGCTCCGGTAGTGATCAGCAATTTTGTAAGCACGATATGCATTTGTGATGTAGACCTGGATCACCACAAGATCGGGTGAGTCGTCCAGCTTCAGCGGCTCAACATGCTCATCCACAATAACTGCCTGATCATCAGGCCCTAGATAGGCTGCCAGGGTCGCCAACCCTAGAGGGGGAAATAGCGAGTACTTGATCGGCCGCCAATATGGATCGGTGGCCTCAGTCAGTGCCGGCAAAATGAACTTCACGCGCATCGGTCGCGAAACAGGAATTATCGGCCTGGCGGAAGTCAATGGGCACTCTCGACGAGAGATGACCCGACAGGCTCTGCGGTCGGAACCGCGCCAAACCGCCGCTCGCGATGCCGGAACTCATTCACTGCGGCTTCCAAATCCGAAGCGCCAAAGTCCGGCCACATACGATCTGTAAAAGACAGTTCGGCGTAGGCCGATTCCCAGAGCAGGTAGTCCGACAGCCTCTTCTCGCCACCCGTACGAATCAACAGGTCCACATCTCCGCAGTCTGACGTGAGCTTCTGGGTGATAACCCAGCGCATCCGCTCCGCATTTGGAGGTTCACCAGGCGCAGGAGCGAATGCCGCAGCATCGGCAATCGCGGTTCGCGCCGAGTAGTCTATCGCGATGCGCAAATGCAGCGTACTCTCGGATGCCGTAGCCTTCTCGGCATGCTCGATCTCTCGCAGCAGAGCCGGAGGAATTCGGTCGCGTCTTCCGATTACCTGGAGTCGAACCCCGTTCTTCCTCAGCCGCTCGCACTCGAGCCGCAGAAACGCGCGAATGATCCAGAAGATGCTCTGCACCTCCTGCGCAGGCCGTGCCCAGTTGTCTGACGAGAACGCGTAAATCGTAAGGACTCGTACCCCTAATCCAGGGGCGTTCTCCACGGTCCGCCGCACCGCCGCTACACCTGCGCGATGGCCGGCGACACGCGAGAGTCCCTGCCGCGTTGCCCAGCGCCCGTTGCCG
>DATNFD010000210.1:0-5832 GCA_035606555.1 Occallatibacter sp. | reverse complement strand
AACCGGAAGATGGCGGAAGAGATTCTCGCGGCCGGAGGTGCGATCGTGAGCGAGGTTCCGATGGGAACGTTTCCGGCTCCGCAGAACTTTCCGAGGCGCAACAGGATTATCAGCGGATTGAGCATCGGTGTGCTGGTAGTGGAGGCAAGCGAGAACTCTGGAACGCGGGTGACGGCGCGATGTGCGGCAGAACAGGATCGTGATTTGTACGCGGTCCCGGGAAATGTGACGGCGAAGAACTCGTGGACGCCTAACACGCTGATAAAGCAGGGAGCGAAGCTGGTGGCGAGCTGGGAGGACGTTTGGGAGGATCTGCCATCGCAAGTACGACTTGAGCTGGAGCGGCAGGCCGGCGATGAATCGAAAGCGGAGGCCACGGCATCTCTTCTGCCGGACCCGGTGCTGAGAGCGGAAGAATCAATTGTGTTGAAGACGCTGAGAGCGGACGAGTCTCTGCAGATTGATGAATTGCTGGAGAAACTGGAGACTCAACTGACATCGTCCGAAGTGTTTACAGCGCTTTTTGAGCTGGAGATGAGCGGGCGGGTACGCTGCCTGCCCGGAAAGAACTACGTGCGGACGTTGTGATGCGCGTGAACGCGTCCCAGAGAAATTTCACGCAAATGTATCAGTGGCATGAAGTGCACATTTGATGAGGTTTGCGCGAAATAGAGGTTGCGATTCGGCCGGCGAATCAGTCCAAGAGGAGTGGAAACGGAGGCGGGTTCCATGTTAGCTTGCAAATCTTGCAGCCCATTTATAAGGAGGCGGGTCGAACGGGACAGCGAAGAATGTTCCCGGAGGGTAGAACGTTCTGAAGAAATTTTGTCGGAAAAGACCAAGAAATAGAAGCGAACATAAGGTGCTCCGCCTGAGTCAAATGGCCAACCTCGTGTATCGAATGGGACGGGTGGCTGGGCAGGATAGGGTACATTAAGACGGAATCAAGGATGGCAATGAGCAAATCACTTGTGATCGTGGAATCGCCCGCGAAGGCGAAGACGATCGAGAAATATCTAGGCAAGGGTTTCGAGGTCCGCGCGTCGATTGGGCACATCATGGATTTGCCCAAGAACGACATTGGCGTGGAACTGGAGAAGCGGACGTTTGTACCCGAGCTGATTGTGTCGCCGGGAAAAGAGAAGGTTGTCGAGCAGTTGAAGAAGGCCGCGCAGAAGGCGGACGAGATTTACCTGGCGCCTGACCCGGACCGCGAAGGCGAGGCGATTGCGGCCCACCTTGCAATTCAGCTTGGCACGAATGCCAAGGAGCGGAAGAAGATCCGCCGTGTGACGTTCAACGAGATCACGAAGAAGGCTGTGCAGGATGCCTTTCAGCATGCGCGAGATGTCGATCAGAACCTAGTAGACGCGCAGCAGACGCGTCGTGTTCTGGATCGGCTGGTGGGATACCAGATTTCTCCGCTGCTTTGGGACAAGGTGCGGCGTGGACTTTCGGCGGGTCGCGTACAAACAGTGGCGGTTCGGCTGATCGTTGAGCGCGAACGGGAGATTTCGGCATTCAAGCCGGTTGAGTATTGGACTCTTGAGGCGCAGTTGCATCCCGAGAAGAGGACGAACGACAGCTTCAAGGCAAAGTTTGTTGGAATTGAAGGTGAGGCAGCACGGGTTGCGAACGGGCAGGACAAGGACGGCAAGGATCAGTTCATTTCGAATGCGCTGCCCGACAAGCCACAGATGGATGCGGTGCTGAAGGCGTTGGAGAAGGCGACGTGGACGGTCGCGGAAGTAAAGGAACGCGAGCAGCAGCGGCGGCCGCTTCCTCCTTTTATTACCAGCCAGTTGCAGCGCGATGCATCCAGCAAGCTGGGATTCAATGTGCGACGCACGATGGGCGTGGCGCAGAGGCTCTATGAAGGGATCGATCTCGGCGCTGAGGGAACGACCGGCCTGATCACGTATATGCGCACCGATTCGCCACGTGTTTCGCCCGAGGCGAAGGATGGCGCGCGTAAGTGGATAGGCGAGAGCCTTGGCGCGAAGTATCTGCCGGAGACGCCGAACAGCTACAAGGGCAAGAAGGATTCGCAAGACGCTCATGAGGCGATCAGGCCGACGGAAGCGGCACGGACTCCGGAGTCGATTGCGAAGTATTTGAGCGATGAGCAGCTGAAGCTGTACACGCTGATCTGGAAGCGGTTCGTCGCATCGCAAATGGTGCCGGCTGTCTATGACATTACGACCGCGAGGATCGAAGCGAAGTCGAAGATTGACAAGAAGACGTACGATTTCCGCGTGACGGGGTCGGTGCTGCGCTTTGACGGTTTCCTGAAGGTCTACGAGATGTCGGAGGAGAAGAAGGCCGACGACGAGAACGCGCTCGCGAACCGGCTGCCGAAGCTCAACGATGGAGAAAGCCTCGACCTGGAGCAGCTGTTCCCGGAAGATCATTTTACTGATCCGCCGCCGCGGTACAACGAAGCTTCGCTGGTGAAGGAGTTGGAAGAGCGTGGAATCGGACGGCCTTCGACATACGCTTCGATCATCAGCACCATCCAGGACCGTGAGTACGTGGTGAAACATGGCGGATCGCGGGGACGGTTCTATCCGACGGAGATCGGGATGGTAGTTTGCGATCTGCTGGTGGAGAGTTTTCCGTATATTTTCGATACGAAGTACACGGCAAAGCTGGAAGAAGAGCTGGACGATATCGAAGAAGGCAAGGAGAAATGGACCACACTTCTGAATGGCTTCTATGACCACTTTGAAGACGAGCTGAAAGATGCGGACAAGACCATGCGCAACATCAAGCGCATGGAGCACATGACTGACGAGAAGTGCGAAGTGTGCGGATCGCCACTGATCCTGAAGTGGGGCAAGTTCGGCAGCTTCTTTGCGTGTTCGGCGTACAACAAGAAGGATCCGACGAGCTGCACGTTCACGAAGGAGAACATTGCGGCGAAGCCGGACATGAATACTCCTGAGGCGCAGGAAGCCGGAGACACAGACGAGTACTGCGAGAACTGCGGGCGCGTGATGGTGCTGCGGCGCGGTCCCTTTGGGCCGTTCATGAGCTGTCCCGGATACAGCGAAGATCCGCCGTGCAAGACGATTCGCAAGCTGAGCCAGAAGCAGCAGCAGAAGCCGCCTGAGCCAACCGGCGAAGCCTGTCCGGAATGCGGCAAACCGCTGGTGCTGAGGCAGGGCGCATATGGCGAGTTTGTTTCGTGCTCGGGATATCCGAAGTGCAAATATGTGAAGCAGAATCTGATTGAAGGGATGAAGTGCCCGAAGTGTGGCCAAGGCGATATCGCCGAACGCAAGGCACGGCGCGGGAACGTCTTCTGGGGGTGCACGAACTATCCGAAGTGCGACTTCACATCGAATAACAAGCCTGTTCCAGAGAAGTGTCCTGAATGCGGTTCTCCTTACCTTGTGGAGAAGACGCTGAAGAGCGGGATCTATCTTGAGTGCCCGAACAAGAAGAAGGGCGCTGAAGAAGAGAAGCCGAAGAAAAAGGGCAAGAAGGCTGCTCAGCCAGAGCCAGGCGCTGAGGTTGTGTGTCACTACTCGAAACGGATCGGCGATGCTCCGCCACCTCCGACGGCAGAGACGCATGGGCCGATTCTGGAAAAGAAAGAACTGCAGCCGGCGTAACGGACAGCCGCGAATTGCAGAGAGCGGGACCGATTGGTCCTGCTCTCTTTTTGGAAGCGATGCAGCAAGCGTGCGGGCTGATCCAGTAGTATGAGCATTCGGAGATTACTGAATGGAACGGATGCTTGCGACGCCGGCTGATGCCGAGATCATTTTGAAGTTGTACGAACTGCGTACGGAGGCGGTGCTGCGGCAGGCGCGCGCGTGGATGACGGGAGAGTTCTGGCCGAATACGGCTGAGGATTTCTTTGCCGTGGCGCAGAATCCGAGGGATCCGCACAACGCGTTCTTCCGGCAGGTGACTACGTATTGGGAGATGGCGGCAGCGATGGTGCTGCACGGGGCGGTGTCTGTTGAGTTGTTTGTGGACTGTAACGGCGAGGGATTTTTTCTGCTGGCCAAATTCAACCATATTCTGGAATCGATTCGCGAGAAGATGCCGACGTTCATGAACAAGACTTCGGAACTCGTTAAACGCTTCCCGGCGGCAGCAGCACGGTACGAAGCCACGCTGAAGAATGTGGCGGCGCGGCGGCGGGCATTTCAGGGCACTCAAGAATCGCAAGCGAGGAGTTGATGCTGTGGAAGCTGAACACAGAGGCGACTTGTTCTTTGCTGTTCGGAAGGCGCATCATGGAGGCGTTCGATCAACTCTGACTTCCCCGGAGGTAAGCAGTGAAACATTTTGCAGCAGTGACTCTCGCGGTTTTGACCTTTTCGGCTGTGGCGGCGAGCGCGGCCGATTCGAAAGCCATGAATGGCTGGATTTCTGACTCGATGTGCGGCGCCAAGCACGCGGGCAGCGGTTCGGAGTGCGTGAAGAAGTGTATCCAGGGCGGTATGACGCCGGTCTTCGTGGATGAGGGCAAGAAGCAGGTCTGGACGATCGACAATCCAGACGCTGTGAAGAAGTACTACGGCGATCACGTGTCAGTGAAGGCTACGGCGGATGCGAGCAAAAAGTCGGTGCACATCGACTCGATTGAAGCTGCCAAATAAATGATTCCAAGCTGAAAGCTTCCGGGGAGAGCCAACCTGCAGGGCTCTTCCTGGAAGTTTGCTGGCTGACTCCTTCTGAGTACCCCCTCCCCCCGCACCGACATGTGAAATCAACGGTTTAGGCCGGGTATCGTCTCTTAAGTACATGTAAACAAATGTGATAATATGTAAATATCTGAAAGCAATTGGGTTATGTGGTTTGTACCCGGGTGGGAAGTTCGCGGACACTGCTGATTTCAGTGTGCCAGGAATGGCGAAATAACCTGCAAACCTCGGATCGGATTCTGAGAGAGTTTTTGGGTGCGGAATCCAACGCGCTGGCCAGTGCGTCCAATGTTTGTTACTGTTCTAAAGATTCTGTTTGCCGGCATCCCACGAGGCAATGGCGAACGGTGGTGTGAAAGAAAACATGGCAAAAGCGATTTGGAACGGCAAGGTTATCGCCGAGAGCGAAACCACTGAGGTTGTTGAGGGAAACGTGTATTTTCCCGAAGGCAGTTTGAAGCGGGAGTATTTCCGGTCGAGCAGCACGACCTCTACATGCCCGTGGAAGGGACAGGCGAAGTACATGAGCCTGTACATTGACGGGCAGGACAACCCGGATGCGGCCTGGTACTATCCCGATCCGAAGCCTGCTGCTCGTAAGATCAAAGGATATGTTGCTTTCTGGCGTGGAGTTGAAGTGGAAAAGTAAGTGTTTGAGCGCCCTACGCTGGAGCCTGAATTGCACTTTCGATCTATTCTGGCAGATCTCGCACTGACGCTCGCGCTGACCGGGTGCGCACACAAACCGATGCAGATGGCGGGGGTGAGTGCGGCTCCGACATTGCAGGGCGATCCGGCGCACCCCGATGTCACTAAGGGTTGGGTGGACACCAGGCTCTACTTCGGGTTGGGGCCCTTCGATGAGCCGGGCAAAGGAATGGGAGTCAGCGAGGCGGAGTGGCGGTTGTTTCTGGATCGAGAGGTGACACCGCGGTTTTCGTCTGGGCTGAGTGTCCTTGATGTCTACGGGCAGTGGCAGGGGAAGAACCAGGCCAGCCCGGAAAGGCTTCGGACCAAGTGCCT
Source organism: Occallatibacter sp. (assembly GCA_035606555.1). Lineage (GTDB taxonomy): Bacteria > Acidobacteriota > Terriglobia > Terriglobales > Acidobacteriaceae > Telmatobacter. The sequence goes on along the minus strand of DATNFD010000210.1, from coordinate 148 downwards.
AGTCCTTGACTAGAACGAAGCCGCTGACGCGGCGGACGCTACCGCGTGTGCTGACGAGGAGAGTCGTGGCTGGGCTGGCGGATAAGGTGAGGGTCACAGGAGGAACTTGTGACCCGACTACGCCAGATGATGTTGGAGGAACTCCAGC
>DATNFD010000209.1:0-3933 GCA_035606555.1 Occallatibacter sp. | reverse complement strand
GTGAGCAGAACTGGTCAGCTTCTCTAGATTCCCTTCCGCGCCGGGCAGATGAACCTGGTTCACTTCTTCGAGATCATGGTCTTCGGTGGCAAGCCAGAAGATGGGAACGCAGTCGATGCCGAGTTTCTTAGCCTCCGCGGCGTATTTCACTGCGGTGAGTGCTTTGTAAATCGAGAAGACCGGGCCGCCGAATAATCCGACCTGCTGGCCGGTCATGAGTGCCAGCGCTCCGGAGCGAAACGCGGCAATGTTTTCTAAAGTGCGCGGCGAGGCGCCGAAGGATTTGTTCTGGCGTTCGAGAACATCGGCCACAGGTTTGCGGCGATCGGCTGGATATTGGACGCGTTTCGATTCGTCCACAGCCCATTCAAGGAAATGCGCGGAACGCGGATAGAACGGCTGAACGGAAGGAGTGTGGTCGAGATAGTCGAGGAAAAGCCGTGTGGTATGCGGGATCTGGCGGAATGGGAAACAGTGCGAGTTCAACGCGAGAACCCTCGAGCGAGATGGAGTGGACAGGTCAGCATGAAGTTGTCAGTTGCACAGTTCTCAGTTGCCAGTTCGCCCACCCAAGATTCCTCCGCACGCGGGTGAGAACGCGTGCGTTCGGGATGACGTCATTAATAACTTAAAAGATGTCACCGCACTTTGAATCAGATGACGAAACCGGCGTCAGGATGCAAAGATAATAGGTAAGCACCACGTACATTAACGATCTTGTCAGGAGTTTCGCTTGGGCGCAAATGAGGCACCGGTCACGCTGCAGGGGAAGTACGTGCGCCTGGAGCCGCTGCGTCCGGAGCACGCGGCGAAGCTTTGGGAGATCGCGAAAGACCACCTGCACGAGCTGTTTCGGTGGATTCCCTATCGGCTGGAGTCGCTCGAAGATTTCCAAGTTTTCAATCGGCACATATTGGAAGAGCAGAAGCGGGGGCTCACAGTCCCGTTCGCAACGTTCGAGCGCAAGTCGGGGCAGATCGCCGGTACAACACGTTTCATGAACATGGACCTGCCGAACCGGAAGGTCGAGATCGGGTCGACATGGATTGCGCCACGGTGGCAGCGCACGGCGGTCAATACCGAGGCGAAGTTTCTGATGCTGCAGCATGCGTTCGAAGTATGGAAGTGCCTGCGGGTCGAACTAAAGACCGATTCGTTGAACCAGCGCTCGCGGCGGGCGATCCTAAGGCTGGGAGCCAAGGAAGAAGGCACGCTGCGCAAGCACATGGTGACTTGGAATGGAAGGCAGCGTGATTCGGTGTACTTCAGCATTCTTGATACGGAGTGGCCAGAAGTGAAGGCCGGGCTGGAACGGAAGATGGAAAAGCGATGATCGAAGTGGCGCGGCTCTTCCAGGCGATTCTGGCGCCCGCGATCTTTGTCTCGGCGACGGGCTTGCTGATCCTATCGATCAATGTGCGCCTGATGGGGATGGTGACGCGGCTGCGGCAGTATGTGCACGCCAAGCACGATGCGGCGAAGAATGGGCGGGTGCAAGAGGCCGAAGCTTACACCGAACAAATCAATTCCATTGAGAAGCGGGCGGAGTTGATTCGGCGAAGCTTTCTTCTGGTTCTGATTTCGCTCGCGACGACGATTGCGGCCTGCCTGCTTTTAGGGCTGGGTCTGTATTGGACGGAAGCGGCGGTGGCGGCCGCAATCGTGTTTGTGATCGGATTGGTTTGTTTGTTGATCGGGTCGATTTATTACCTGCGTGAAGTGATGGTGGCGCTGAGTTCGGTGCAACAGGAATCGCGGGACGAGCGGTTCATGGATTTGGGGACGCCTCCGGAGATTCGAAGCCGCGATGCGATTTGAGCATGCCGTCCCTTCGGGACTCGTACATCGCTGCATGGCTTCCCGGCACTGCCGTGCCGGGCTTTCCTATTCCGCGCCTGCGGCGCTCCCTGTTACGCAATGCGAAGTGCATGTTAGCCGCGACCCACAGCATGGACTGCGAACGAACAAGAAGGTTTGACGCTCCCGACCTCGCGTGAGATAGTAAAACGTTTTCATGGTTCTTTAATATTTCAGGAGCTACCGGCTGCATGCGATTGATTCCACGGGAACAGAAGTTCTTCACGATGTTTGCCCAGGTGGCCGCGAACTTAACCGAGGGAGCTCTCCTGCTGCAAGATATTTTGCAGAACCCTTCGGGCGATCCTGGGCGCATCGGACAACTGCAGGAAATTGAGCATCGCGGGGACGAGATGACTCACACTGTCATCCGCATGCTCAACCAGACGTTCATCACGCCCTTCGATCGCGAGGACATCCACCGTCTGAGTTCGTCGCTGGATGATGTGCTCGATTTCGTGAATGCGGCGGCAGTTCGCATGACACTGTACCGCATCGATAGTCCGACTCAGGTTGCCGCCGATCTGGCAGGTTTGATTGTGCGTCAGTCGCAAGAATTGTCGAAGGCAGTTGCTTTGCTGGACGACAATCAGCAACTGCTCGAGCATTGCGTCGAGGTCAACCGCCTGGAGAATGAGGCGGACCGGGTGAGCCGCAGGGCGATTGCCGAGTTGTTCGAACGCGAAAAAGATCCGATCCAACTGATCAAGATGAAAGAATTGTACGAAGTCCTGGAAACCGCCACCGACAAGGCCGAAGACGCCGCTAACGTGCTCGAGGCGGTGGCTCTGAAGAGCGCATAGAACGAATTATTTGAAGGCGGGCGAGGGCGCCCGCCGCTCCACACACAACTATGAGAGGCTGCTGACGCGTGAATACGGGCCTGTTGCTGCTGCTCATCACCGTTGTAACCGCACTGGTTTTTGATTTTCTGAATGGGTTTCACGACGCCGCCAATAGCATAGCGACAGTGGTGTCGACCCGAGTGCTATCGCCGAAGCTGGCAGTGGCCTGGGCGGCATTCTTCAACTTCGTTGCGGCGTTCGTTCTGGGTACGGCGGTGGCGCATACCATCGGCAAAGGCATGATCCGGCTGGAGGACGTCACTCAGTACGTGGTGATCGCGGCACTCGTCGGTGCAATCGTGTGGGACCTGCTCACCTGGTGGTGGGGCCTGCCGACCTCTTCATCGCACGCATTGATCGGCGGATATGCGGGCGCAGCGATGGCACGCGCAGGGTTGAACAATGGATGGGCAACAGCCCATACGGTGATCATTCCGCAGGGCTGGACGAAGACCCTGGTATTCATCGTGGTTGCGCCGGTGATGGGATTGATCCTCGCGCTGATTTTCAGCATTGCGGGTTACTGGTTATTGCGCAGGAAGACGCCACAAGGTGTAGATAAATGGTTTCGCAAACTGCAATTGCTATCTGCGGCGGCGTACAGCTTAGGCCATGGCGGCAATGACGCGCAGAAGACGATGGGCATTGTTGCCGGAGCGCTTTATACAGCCGGGTTCATCACCAAGACAGAGATGGCAACGAACTGGGGGCGATACCACTACTGGATTATCCTTGCCGCCAACGGCGCGATTGCTGCGGGAACCTATTTCGGCGGATGGCGCATCGTCCACACCATGGGATCGAAGATCACCAAGCTGAAACCGTTTGGGGGATTCTGCGCGGAGAGCGCGGGAGCGCTGACGCTATTTGGCACGGCGCTGGCAGGAATTCCAGTGAGCACGACACATACCATCACCGGGGCGATTGTCGGAGTGGGCGCGGTACATCGGTTGTCGGCGGTACGCTGGGGAGTCGCGCGCAGGATTGTTTGGGCGTGGATTCTAACCATCCCGGCTTCTGCTGTTGTGGCGGGCGTAGTGTTCTGGGCGATAAGGCTGTTTAATCACGGAGCGTAAAATCGGCTCTCGGCGGTTGGCGGTTGGCTCCTAGCTTTAGCACGCGGATGTAAGTCTCATAGAAATTCCCTTCTGCCTTTACTCAGACTGACCGTGCTCCTCCGAACTTGCGATTGTCCCCTGATGGTAAAGGATGCGCCAGCCTTCGTTCGTCT
>DATNFD010000208.1:0-5633 GCA_035606555.1 Occallatibacter sp. | reverse complement strand
TGACCAGTTCGATGAGATAAGCGTTTGTGTTCTGGCTGGGATCGATGGTAACGGATGTAAATTCGGGGCCGTGTTCGCTGACTTCCAGCTTCTCGGTCGCGTGTGGCTTGACGCGAAGGCGAAAGCGGTAGAGGTCGGGCGTGCTTTCGGCCGCTTTGAGGCTGTCCTCAAGGGACCAGCCATTTGTGCGACGCGGATGCTCGATGAGAATGGTGCGGTCTTCATCACCGGTGTTGTTCGCGGAGTAGGTCACGGAGGCGACGTCCATGTAGTTCTCGATGACGAGGCCTTTGCGAATCTGGAGGTGGTGGAGGGTGCGGCGGGAGTGCTCGCCGGTGATTTTGACGCGCATGGCCTGATCTGCAGCGTAGCTGAGGAGGCGGCGCTCGCCAGGGTGGATGGGATCAAGCAGACCCTCGCCTGCGAATTCTCCGCTCTCAAAGATGGAGAAGCTGCCGGAGTCGAGGGTGAGCTTCGATTTGTTTTCAAGCCACACGGCGCGGAGCGGCCGCGGGTTGTTGCGGCTCCAGAGCGTGACGTGCTCGGCGGGAAGATCCTGCTGAAGGATGGGGACCATCGCCGATTCATTTTTGTGGATGGTGACGGGCTGCGTGAGCACATATTCGAAGAAGTCGTCGAAGGCGGAGGTGGAGACGTCGCCTTCCTGGAGTGCATCGCTGGCGCGGTAGACGCCTTGATTGTTGCCATGCAGAAGACCGGGGCTATAAGGACCGCTCGATATTGGCCCCCCAATACCCAGCGAACCGGCAACGCCGAACGAGGACGGAGGAGCGGGCGCATCCTTCTCAGATTTCATCTTGGCTGAACGTGGAACCCGAGACGGAGCGATGAGCGCGCCATTGACGACCTCTGATTGGACTTCGACGGTCTCTGCGGCCTGATGCGTCTGTGGAGTGGTCTGTGCTGCGGTTGCGATCGCGATCTCCGGACGGCGGGTATAGAGCGGTTGCGAGAGCGGCTGGATGAAACTCTGGGGGAGCACCGGCCACTAACGAAAGCTGGACATTGTCCCAATCCGCACCCACCGTATTGTCAACGACTGCCCAGCCCTGAACAGTGGCATTGCCATTCGACTGACGCGGGAAGACCATGCGATAGGTAGCTTTCCAAACGGGAACTTCGCTGATGTAGCTGACGCGGAGCTGGCGCGAGCCATTGCCAAGAGCGTCCAGGGTGAGATGGCGTAAGCCCGTGGAGTGCGTGTTTGAGAGCAGTTCGAGGTAGCGATCGAGCTGGCTCTGGAGACTGGAATCGACGGGCCGCACACTGAGTGTGGGTGTGAGTTCAATGACTCGGACAGCGCCCGATCCCGCGACCACGGTGAGAAGAAACTTCTGCACGGAAGATGCAGTGTCGCCGGAGCCAGATTTTTCGTCGCGGGATTCGATGGACATAAGGCGACCGGAGATGGGGCCTCCGGGCGCGCCCGTGACTTCGACCCGCTGCCCGCGCAGTGCGCTGAACAACTCGGTCGAAGTTGGATCCTCCGTCATCCCGAGCGAGAGAGTCTTGAGCTGCTCCGCCAGAGGCGTGGTGGAGTTGTAATTGACCCCGGCAATACGACCGCCGCCTTCGTCAAGGACTGTTAGCGATTGCAGGACATCATTGAGTTGAGGCGAGGTGAAATCGATCGTGACGCGCTGGTTGCCGATGACGCCACCGGCATGTTCGAAATAACCAACGCCGTTCTTATAAAGAACGACTTTGCGAACCGGCAGCGGCATTTGTGTCGCGTGTGCCTGCGATCCGGATACCTGCACTTTCGGCGCTGGATGCTGAGATGGTTTCGCCTGGCTGTGAAAAGTTAGGGCGCTGAAGGCAAGACAAAGAGCGGTGACCCAAAGACGCATCGATCCTCCTCGGAACTGAGTGATATCTCAGACCGTGTACTGCGGGCACAGATGGAGACTTCGAACTTCGAAGCGCTATTGGGTTGGACCCCGGCATTCCCGAAAAGGTTCCCAATGAAGCGCGACTACTTTCAGAACGGGGGAATTTCACAAACTTGCGGGAATTGAGTGACAAAAGTCGCTGGGCCGGACAGGTCCCATTCAATAGCCTGTCCTTAGATCGTTTTTATAAAGAAAGGCTTTCTCATGTTTTGCTACCAGTGTGAACAGACCTCACAGGGTGAGGGCTGCCAGGTAATCGGGGTGTGCGGCAAAGAGGAAAACACGGCTACACTCCAGGATCTGTTGATTTACGTAGTCAAAGGCATCAGCCAATATGCCCATCGGGCTCGGCAGCTTGGCGCAGCCGATGCCGGAATCGACGCTTTCACGATTGAGGCGATTTTCGCGACCCTCACCAACGTGAACTTTGACGAGGATCGTGTTGCCGATCTGGTGTACCGCGCGATTGAAGTTCGCGATGCAGCTAAGGCGCTCTATGAGTCCTCGGCCGCGAAAGCGTGCTTGACTGCGGAAAGTTTGCGCGGTCCGGCAGGGTTTGAAGCCGCGAAGAACCGGGAGGCCCTGCTTGCACAAGGCCGCGAGCAGTTGATTCCTGCAGCATTTCTGGGCGGCGCAAAAGAGACCAAGAACCTTGAAGAACTGGTGATCTACGGCATCAAAGGCGTAGCCGCATATGCGTACCATGCCATGGCCCTGGGGTCGAGTGCGCCCGCTTCTTACGCGATCATTCACGAGGTTTTGAGCGCTCTCACCGAGTCGCGCTCCGTTGAAGAGCTTCTAGGTCTCGCGATGAAGGTGGGCGAGTTGAACTACGCCGTGCTTGAACAGCTCGACAAGGCCCATGTGGAGACGTTTGGAGCTCCGACGCCAACTCAAGTGCGGCTTCATCCGAAGCAGGGCAAGGCGATTCTGATATCGGGACACGATCTACATGATCTTTATCAGCTCCTCACGCAGACGGAAGGTCTCGGGATCAACATTTACACGCATGGCGAGATGCTCCCGGCTCACGGGTATCCCAAGCTGAAAGCATTCAAACACCTCGTCGGAAACTACGGCGGCGCATGGGTAGATCAGGCGGACGAATTCGATGAGTTCCCTGGCGCAATCCTGATGACTTCCAATTGCATCCAGAAGCCGAAAGAAACCTATAAGGCTCGCATCTTCACAACAGGTCCGGTGCAATGGCCCGGGGTGGCTCACGTTGCGGGGGGCAAGGATGGTGCGACAGACTTTTCGCCGGTGATCGAAGCTGCGCTAAAGGCGCAGGGATTCGCCCAGGACGGAACCGACGAGTCGATCACCGTGGGCTTCGGACATGACGCAGTTCTGGGCGTCGCGGGTACCGTGATCGAAGCTGTGAAATCGGGAGCCTTGAAGCGGTTCTTCCTGATTGGTGGATGCGATGGCGCGCGATCGGGAAGGAACTACTACTCGGAGCTCGCAGATAAGGTTCCGCAGGACTGCGTGATTCTGACTCTGGCTTGCGGCAAATACCGCTTCAACAAGCATGAATTCGGCACGCTGGGCGGTCTCCCCAGATTGCTTGATATGGGCCAGTGCAACGATGCATACTCGGCCCTGAGAGTAGCGCAGGCGCTAGCTGCGGCATTTGAGTGCGGTGTGAACGACTTGCCGCTTTCGCTGGTGCTGAGCTGGTACGAGCAGAAGGCAGTCGCGATTCTGCTGACCCTCCTCTGGCTCGGAGTGAAGAACATCCGAATCGGGCCAACGGTGCCGGCGTTTCTTTCGCCCGCGGTGCTGCAAATCCTCAGCGAAAACTACAATCTGATGCCGACCACGACAGTCGACGCAGATCTGGCTTCCATCCTTGGGTAAACGAAGGTAGAAGGAAGGACCGCGACCATCGCAGGTCCTTCCCATCTTCAAATCAAGAAGCGGGAGGGGTTGCAATCTTCCGGAGTTGTGCGAGGTGATTGAGGTCGTGGCCGGCCATAGTCTCAACGATGGTCTGGAAGGTCATCGTGCCGCGCTCGGGATGGGTGACAGGCTTGGACGCTGAAGTCGCCAGCATCTTGCGGATGAGCACCAGATTCCAATTCCGCAAGTGTGTGAAAGCGGCAAGGGCGTCTTTGGCAGAGACTCCTTTGTAAGTTGCGGCCCACTTGTCCTGGTCGAATGGCTGAAGTACGTGGTGATCTTCAGCAAGGGTCTGCCGCAGCCGGAAGGCAAAAGCCACTTCGCAGTCAGCCAGATGGCAAACGATTTCAGCCGGTGACCACTTCCCGGGTGCAGGCGATTCAACTGTGCGATCGGGCCCGATCATCTGCAGCTTGTTGGCAATCTCGTGCGAGGTGCCGCCGAGGATCGTGTCGAGGGGCCGGCCGTCGAGAAACTTTGCGTAAGGATTCAGTTCGCTCATGAGGAAAAACAGTCTGCAACTCGAGGAGCTTTCAGCTGTCAGTACATTTCTACGTTGTAGCGAGCGCGAGAGCAAGTTAATGATTGGGTACAGGGATGAGTTGCCGAATTCGTGAGATCTGCGGGCACCCAGGTGGGATCGCGGCGGAGGCAGCGGGTCTGGATTGCTCTCTACAGCGTTACTTCAAAGGTATTCCTGGATCATCTTTTGCCACGTGGGCCAGTCGTGTGAGTTCCAGGTGTTCCACGTATAGAGCTTGTGGGGAATGCCCTTGGAATTCATGATGCGGTCGAGATTCTGATTTTGACCAAGGCACTGGTCGTCCCACCCTGTCGCAAGGATGTAAGTGTTGCGAAGATAGTGCTCAAAGTACCAGGAATCAGCGAGATTGGGCAAATAGTGCGTGGGCAGGTTGAAGTAGCAATCCTGGTCATAATATCCGCTGAGGAAGTTGCTCAAATCGAACGCGCCCGACATCGTGAGGAGGCCGGTGAAGATCTCCGGGTGTCGCAGGGCGATATTGGTCGCGTGGTATCCGCCGAAGCTGCAACCGAGGGAGACGAGGTGGGAGCCCCAATTCTTCTTGCGGATGAGAGGGACGACTTCGTGAATGAGATAGTCCTCGTACTGCACGTGGCGGGCAATACGCCACCGCGGCGGAACCTGGCGGTTGTACCAGCTTTCCATGTCCACTGAATCGACACAGAAGAACTGCAGATCGCCACGCTCGACGCGATCGCCGACTGCGGCGATCATCTGGCGATCTTCGAACTCGAAGAAGCGGCCACCCGATGTTGGAAAGACGAGAACGGGAAGTCCGGTATGTCCGAACACGAGCAGTTCCATTTCGCGGCCGAGCCTGGAGGAATACCACTTGTGGTACTCACGATTCATGGGCGGCCGCGGCTCCTGGAGAGGCAAAGTAAGATGCAGGGTTAGCTGTTACTTTATCAGTGGCCAGTGGTCAGTGATCAGCGATCAGTGGTCACGCATCAGGGTGAGTGATAGGCGGTCGGCCAAGCTCCGGGATTAAATAGTCCACAATCATTGGGCGACCCAGGTCCGTGTTTTCGGACCTGGGATAACGTAGAACCTCACCTGATCGGCAGGAGGTCCATCCATGCCATCTGTGCTCCATGCATCGCAGTTTTATCGCGATGAGTGGGCGTCGAAGCCTTGCCGTCCACTCTGATTCGATCTCGACAACGCCCCGCTCTCCGGTTGCATAGTGGCTGAAGCTGCTCCATCGGTATCTCTGAAATCGCTTCAAACCGCACGGCATGGCCCTATCGTAATATCCATTCGATGTTGATCTG
>DATNFD010000207.1:0-8885 GCA_035606555.1 Occallatibacter sp. | reverse complement strand
GACGTCAGATCCCAGAGCGTTCGTTCCGGCGGATCCATCAGCGTAGGCTCCCTTGATCTAATCGCTGTCCAGACCGAAATCTCCAACGAAGTCTTCGCTGCCCTCCACAGTCTCGGAGCCGCCGAACAGTCCGACGCTCCTCGTCCTCCCGCTCGTAATGCTTCGCTGCCCGGTCCTGTAAGTGAAGAGTACCTCCAGGCTCGCGCACTCCTCAGTTCCTTCATGGTTCGCACCGGATCCAAGTCCGACCTCGACCGCGCACACGCTTTCTTCACCGGTGTCACGCAGAAGGACCCCGAATTTCCTGCGGGCTGGGCTGGTCTTGGCATCGCCGAACTCCAATACGTTCGCCACGGCTTCGGAGGTCAGATCCATGTAATGCACGCTCGACGCGCCTTCGATGAAGCTCTCCGACTCGATCCTGTCGCAATCGAAGCGAACCTCTACCGCATCTACATGCTCCTCTCCCGCGGCGAGAAAGAGTCCACGCGTCACGGCATCGCCAACCTGCTTTCTACCGCCGCGAATGATTGGAACGTCCACATGGTCGCCGGCATCGCTCTGCGTGGCGACGGAATGTATGACGAAGCGCTCATCCAATTCAATCGCGCCCTCAAGCTCGATCCGGCGAACGCTGCAATCCTCTACAACCACCGCGCTCGCGTCTACCACTACCAGAATCTGCTCGAACTCGCCGGCGACGAACTCGAGAAAGGCCTCGCCCTCGAGCCGCGCCATCCGCTTCTGCGCACATCATCTGGATACCAGCAGATGCGCATCGGCAATTTGCCTGAAGCCATCAGAATTCTCGAAGGCGTCATTCGCGACGACGAGTCCCTCCGGATCGCGGTTCCTACGCTCGCCATGTGTTACGTGCAAACCGGCGAGCGTGATTGCGCCGCCGCGCTTCTGAGGGACGAGACCCTTGCTGCCGCCGAAGCCGACAGCGAGATGGCCTATCGTCTCGCAACCTACTTCGCCGTTGAAGGTGACTCCAGCGAAGCCCTTCACTGGCTCCGTCGCGCTATCTACCTCGGCAACGAGAACTATCCGTGGTTCTCCAAAAATCCCTCGTGGAACAACCTCCGCACCAACTCCGATTTCGACCGCATCCTCGAAGACCTCAAGAAAGGCTTCCGTCGCAATCAAAAGACGTGGAAGCGCCTTCTCCAACAACTGCCTCATGACGCAGAATAAATTCAATGCTGCTCGAGCACGCGACTGAAGCCGATTACCCAGAAATCATCAAGCTCGTAAACGCCGCCTATCGCGGCACAGGCGGCGCCTCTATCAAAAGCTGGAACCAGGAGATTGGGATCCTCGAAGGCACCCGGACCGATGACTCGCTTCTCCGCGAAGAAGCTTCGGCGCCCGGTGCGCACCTGCTCATCCACCGCGACCCGGACGACTCGATTCTCGGCACCGTTCTCCTCGTCCCAGCGGATGACGGCTCGTGGTACCTCGGCATGTTCACCGTCCGCCCTGCATTGCAGAATCAACAGCTCGGCCGCGCGCTCCTTGCAGCCGCCGAAGACTTCGCCAAAGCGCGCGGCGCCAGCTCCCTCCAAATGGGCGTGCTCAACGTGCGCGACAGTCTTATCGCCTGGTATGAGCGTCGAGGCTACACGCGTAGCGGCAAGACTCAACCGTTTCACTACGATGACCCCCGCTTCGGCAAAGCACTCCGGGATGACCTCGAATTCGTGGTTCTCCAAAAGACACTCTGACGATCGAAAGAATCTTGGCGCTTATGATGGACAAGGTTCTGATTCCGTTCTTCTGAGCAGACTATGACCTCTGATTCCCGCTTCTCTCGCCGCAACTTTGTCAGCGGCGCCGCCGGCCTCATCGCCACCTCAGCAGTTCTTCCGAATGCAGTCCTGGCACAGGGCAACTTCACCTCGAAGCGTCCTGCTGCTTCGCAGCGCCGCTTCCGCAGCAAAGCAGTAGACGCGGCAATCGACTCCGTCTCCGCAAAGATGCGCGATCCCGAACTCGCATGGCTGTTCTCCAACTGCCTCCCCAACACTCTCGATACCACCGTCACTTTCAAGAACGGGCCTTCTGGCCCCGACACCATCGTGGTCACGGGCGATATCCCAGCGATGTGGCTGCGCGACTCCTCCGCGCAGGTCTGGCCGTATCTGCCCTTCATCACCTCCGACCAGGACCTTGCCCGCCTCATCGAAGGCGTCATTCGCCGCCAGACCCGCTGCATTCTCGCTGATTCATACGCCAACGCCTTCATGCCCGACCTGTCCAGCCGCGAACCACTCTCCTGGAGCAAAACAGATCGCACAGAGATGAAGCCCGGAGTCGGGGAGCGTAAATGGGAAGTGGACTCTCTCTGCTATCCAGTCCGACTTGCGCATGAATACTGGCGCCTCACGCAGGACACCAAACCCTTCGGCGAGCAGTGGGCGCGCGCCATGCACACCATCATCGAGACCTTCACCGCGCAGCAGCGCAAAACTTCTCGCGGTCCCTACCACTTCCAGCGCAAAGCCGAAACACCCTACGACACGCTCAGCGAAGACGGTTTCGGCAACCCCGCGCGCCCCATCGGCCTCATCCACTCCGGCTTCCGTCCCTCCGACGACTCCTGCATCTACCCGCTCAACATCCCTGGAAACTTCTTTGCGGTGAAGACCCTCAACCGCATCGAAGAGATGCTCACCGAAATCGCCCATGACAGTGCCGCAGCATCGCAGGCCAGCCGCCTTCGAACTGAAGTTAAATCGGCTCTCGATGCACACGCCCGGGCGCACCATCCCACTGCGGGCGAGATCTGGCCTTACGAAATCGATGGCTTCGGAAACGCTCTCTGCATGGACGACGCAAATGTTCCAAGCCTCCTGGGAATGCCCTATCTCGAAACCTGCTCAGAGAGCAATGCCAACTATCTCGCCACCCGCCGCTTCGTGCTCAGCGAAGCCAATCCCTACTTTTTCCGCGGCACCGCAGCCGAGGGGATCGGCGGCCCTCATATTGGTCAGGACATGATCTGGCCTATGGGAATCATCATCCGCGCTCTCACGACCAGCGACGATAACGAGCAGCGCCAATGTCTCGCGTGGCTGAAGAGCACGCACGCCGGAACCGGCTTCATGCACGAGAGTTTCAACAAGGACAATCCTGCAAAATTCACGCGCGATTGGTTCGCCTGGGCCAACACCCTCTTCGGGGAACTCATCCTCAAACTCGACAAGACTAATCCCAAGCTCCTCGAAAAATCCTGAACAAAAAGTGAAAATGGCGGATCCGCAATTCGGACCCGCCACAAGCTGGTGCCCCAGGTCTCGATTCTGAGACCCGGTTTCCCTCAAAGTCCACATTTCTTATTTCAAATTCACCGTCGCTTTCAATGGCAAAGCGTCGGACGATCCACCGACCATAATCGTGTAGTCGCCCGGCAGCAGCGACCAGTCGTCCTTTTGCTCATCGAAGATCGATAGATACTTGGGCTCGATCTCGACTGTGACACTCTTCTTCTCGCCCGGATTCAGCTTCACTCGTGTAAAGCCCACCAGTCGCTTCGGAGGTTCCTGCGCAGCAGCAGGCAGCCCTGCATAAACCTCCGCGATTTCCGTGCCTTCGCGCGAACCGGTGTTGGCAACCGTGAACGTCACCTTCGTCTTCTCGCCCGGTGTCACCTGCAACCCCGAATAGTGATACGTTGTATACGACAGTCCGAACCCAAATGGGAACAGCGGCTTCTTGTTCTCCGCGTCATACCACTTGTAGCCAACCTTCACGCCCTCGTCATATGTCATTTGGAAAGGCGGCAATCCCGCGGCCCACTTCTCCGGCGTAGCTGCACCATCGAAGTGCGACGACTCCGGCGGTGGCATCGTGATCGTCGGATGTGGCAGATCCGCTTCGCTCTTCGGGAACGTATTCGGCAGCTTGCCGCTCGGGTTCACCGATCCGAACAGCACGTTGCCAACCGCATCGGCACCATCGCTGCCCGCAAACCAAGCTTCGAGGATCGCTGCGGTTTTATCGACCCATGGCATCGTGACCGGATTGCCGGTCTCCAACACCACGATCGTATGCGGATTCGACTCCGCCACAGCCGAGATGATCGCATCCTGGTTATGGGGCAGGCTCAGGTCCTTCATATCCATTCCTTCGCTCGCCCATCGATATGCAAACACGATTGCCACATCCGCGCCTTTCGCTGCTGCGGCTGCTGCTGCGGGGTCAGTGCCCGGATCGTATTTCACCGTCGCGCGAGGTGCTCGCGCTTGTATTGCCTTCAGCGGTGAAGTCGGAAACCAGATCTCCTCCATCCAGTGAGTCGCACCTTGACCAGCCGGTTTGATAGCATTTCCGCCGATCGGATCCACCTGCGCCGAACCGCCGCCCGAAATCATGCCTACATCCGAGTGCGATCCAATGACCGCAATCGTCTTCAGTTTCGCTGCGTTGAGGGGCAGGGCGGCCTTGTCATTCTTCAACAGGACGATGCCGTTCTCTTCGATTTTCCGCGCCGTCTCAAAACCCGCAAATGGATCGACCACAGACCGCTGCCGCGGGTGATCGACGACCCCATCCGCGAACATGCTGCGCAGGATGCGGTGCACGTGATCATCGAGTTCGCTCTGGGGAATCTTTCCTGCATCCAGCGCATCTTTGAACCGCTTCTCGTAGAAGAACCGTCCTGGCTGCTCGTTATCCAATCCCGCTGCCGAGGCCTTCACATCGCTGTGCGTTCCGCCCCAGTCGGAGAGCACGAAGCCCGGGAACTTCCACGCCTTCTTCAGCACATCAGTCAGCAGCCACTGGTTCTCGCAGGCAAAGTCGCCATTCACGCGGTTGTATGAGCACATCACCGCGCCCGGCTGACCCTTCTCAACGCCAATTTCAAATGCGAGCAGATCGCTTTCCCGCGCTGCGCGTTTAGTGATGTGGATGTTCACCGCGTTGCGTCCGCTCTCCTGATCATTCAACGCATAGTGCTTGATATCGCCAATCACATTCTGTGACTGCGTTCCCTGGATCAGCCGCGCCACCAGCGTTCCTGCCAGCACTGGATCCTCGCCCAGATATTCAAACGTGCGCCCGTTGCGGGGCTCGCGGGTTAAATTCACGCCGCCGCCCAGAGACATGTTGAAGCCCTGGGCCCGCAGTTCGCGCCCGATCAGTGCGCCGTATTCGTACGCCCCATCTACATCCCAGCTTGCCGCTGCCGCCACATTTGCGGGCAGGGCAGTGGAGTAGCGTCCGTTCACGCCGCTTGATCGAACCCCGTACGCTGCGTCGCTCATGTCAATTCCAGGGATGCCAAGCCTCGGTACGCCGACGGTGTAACCCACGCCGCGGTTTGAAGGCGCGTTCTCTGGAGTGACCGGATCATCGGTCGGCATTCCAACGCCGTGCAACAGCGCGATCTTCTCATCCGGCGTCATCTCTTTCATCACAAGATCGGCACGCTCATCCGGCGACAGGCTCGTGTTCATCCACGGACCGGTCGGATGCGGCTTCTGTGGCGGACGCTGCGCAACTCCGAACTGCGTCGAGCAGACAAAACATAAAAGCAGGATCGCCGGAATTCCGGCACGCAAGGCTGTGCGCTTCATAGTTCCCTCATTGGTAAAACGTTTAATCTTAGTCGCCCACCATACTACCAACAAAGGCCTGATCTCGGCGTCTTTTGAGCTACTTGAGCTAGGTCAGATCGGTCGAGCGCGATAGCTCAATGCGCTCATAGGGCACATACACCGGATTCCAGACATATTCCCGAATCCGATTTGCTAATCCTGTATCTTCCTCGATGCCGGCGACTCTTTCCGCTATTGCCTCCCGCGCGACAGCTTCCGAGACCGCCATCGCCACCTTCCGCGACTCTCCGATCGAGGGCAGCAGGGGCGCATTCTTATCTGCGCGTGAGGGGGATAGCCCTGCCAAGGCATCGGCAGCCGCCATAATCATCCCTTCCGTGACTCGCCGAGCCTTTGACACCAGGATCCCCAGCGCGAGCCCCGGAAAAATAAACGAGTTATTCACCTGCGGAATCCGCACCTTCTTGTCCCCAAGTTCGACCGGCGGAAAGGGACTTCCGGTACCCACCAGCGCCCGCCCGTCCGTCCATTGCAGAATGTCTGCCGGAGCGGCTTCCGCTTTTGACGTGGGATTCGAAAGCGGAAAGATAATCGGCCTTTCCGTGTGCCGCGCCATCTCCCGTACAACTTCCTCAGTGAATGCGCCCGCCTGCGCCGAGACACCCGCGAGCACCGTCACCTTAGCATTGCGCACAACATCCAGCAGTGAGACATCCTCTCCACCCTCAAGCTTCCATCCCGCCAGGTCTGCCCGCTTGCGAACGAACCTCCCCTGGCCAGGCTTGATTCCGCGTGCTCCTTCGACCAGCAGCCCGAAGCGGTTGAGAGCGAGAATGCGGCCTCGTGCTTGCTCCTCCGTCAGTCCTTCTTTCTCCATCACGGCAATAAGCAAGTCGAGAATTCCGATTCCAGCCGATCCCGCGCCGAACATCGCAATCGTCTGCTGCGAGAGCGGCACGCCCGCGGCATGAACCGCCGCCAAAAGCGTTGCCGTGGTCACCGCAGCTGTCCCTTGAATATCGTCATTGAACGTGCACAGCCGATCGCAATAGCGCTCCAGCAGCCGAGCCGCATTCGTGCCGGCGAAGTCCTCCCATTGCAGCAAAATGTGTGGCCACCGCTTCTCGACTGCCGCTACAAACGCCTCGACAAAGTCGTCGTACTCCTGCCCGCGCACGCGATGGTGCTGCCAGCCGATATAAATCGGATCGCGCAGCAGCTTCTCATTGTCAGTTCCGGCATCCAGCAGGATTGGTAAGCAGTGCTCCGGCGGAATCCCACCGAGCGCCGTGTAGAGCGCCATCTTCCCAATGGGAATCCCCATTCCGCCCGCGCCCTGATCTCCCAAACCCAGAATGCGCTCGCCGTCGCTCACCACGATGCAGCGCACATCATCGTAACGCTTATCCGCAAGAATCTGATCGATCCTCTCGCGATTGGGATAGCTGATGAACAGCCCGCGTGGCCGTCGCCAGATTTCCGAGAACCGCTGGCAACCCTCGCCAACAGCCGGCGTATACACAACCGGGAGCAGTTCCTCGGTGTAGTGCTCGATCATCGAGTAAAACAGCGTCTCGTTGTTGTCCTGCAGATCGCGCATGTTGCTGTACTTGCCAAATGCGGTTTCACGGGAATCCAGAACACGCTTTCGTCGGACCCGCTGATCTTCGAGAGTTCCAATGTGGGGTGGCAGCAGGCCATGCAGCCCGAACACGTCACGCTCATGCTCGCTGAAAGCCGTTCCTTTGTTCAGGCGCGAATTAAACAGCAGATCGATGCCATGCAGCCGCGTGCGAATCACATTTGTGGCCTTAGAAGGGGAAGAATCGCTCATCTGAAGCTCTCGTGGAGAATCGGAATAATTCACCAATCCTCCCGATCACCGATCATAGACAACTCATGCGTCCTTTGCCTGTGACGATTGCACCAGGCCATGTCCCAATCGCAAAAAGGCCCACGCTCCTGTTGAGAGCCGTGGGCCTTTTCGTTCCACTTGGGCTGCCATTCAACGGCATCATGCATTGCGATCAGCGATCGTTTCCGCCCGTTCCGCCAGAGCCGCCGGAATATTGTCCGCCGCTCGTCCCCGTATTCCCCCGTGATGGATTTGGGTTGCTGCTTCCGCTGTTTGACTGCTGCCCTTTGCTCCCACTGCCGGACTGCTGAGTGCTTCCGCCCTGGCTGCCGGTGCGCTCATTCGCGTCCGTCGTCCGCCCACTCTGCTGCGAGTGCTGACCACTGCCGCTCTGCTGGGTCATGTCGCGATCACGATCGCTCTTCATTCCGCTGCTTGATCCGGTTCCTTGTGAGCCTTGTGTGTTTGCCATACAACTGCTCCTGTGCCGCGCTGCACATCTTGCGAGTACGTAACGCTGGCTGACATGCTGGGATGCCGCACGATCTCTCGGAGGTTGTACGTTTACATGCGAAGGTTCCGGTTTCATGCTTCCAGGCAAGTCTTTTATAATCAGCCATATGGATCGTGTTTTTCAGGCGGACCGCGCCGTGTCCTGGCGAGGTATAAAATAAGCCGTCGTTACTCTACCCGGCCCATTCCTCCCTGGAATTTACGCAAACCACGGCCAACTGCGATGCCTACTTCTCCTCAATAATCGCGAGATCCCAGGGGCCGATCGTGAGCACGCCGTTCTTGCCCAGTGTCTTCCCATCCAGCAGATTCGTTCCGCCCTCATACGAGTACAAAGGCCTCGCTTCGGCGCCCGAATAGTTGAAAAAGTAGTGAATCCGCTTGCCCATACGATTCACTCCATGCGTCAAATGCACACTCACCGGTAATTGCTGGTTCTGGTCCGTCAATCCCGCAGCTTCCAGCGCATGCTTCAGAATTGCTTTCTGCAGCGCATCGGAAAGATACGTCCCTTCGTACAGCAGCGTCCCCGACCCAAACTGGTTTTCCGTAATCGCCGGCCACTTTCCGAAGAACGGATGATCGTAGTACGCCAACGCCTTCGCATGCTCCGGCATCAGAAACTCCGCCCAGTAGCTCACCTTGTTCTCAGCACCTGCATGATACGGATCGCCTTTGAGCGCCAGCGGCTTCTCGAGGTTGGAAAATTCCTGATAGCTGAACCCTGCCGCCTCGCGCAGGGGCCCTGGCGCGCGTACCCACCGGACCGCGGAATTCTCATTTGCAAATCCGCTCTTGAACGTCATCACCACGTGACCACCGTTCTTCACGTAATCCGAGATCCGCTCGAGCAGCGCATCATCCGATATGTAGAGCGCCGGCACGATCAATACTTTGTATACGGAGAAATCCTTCGTCTCGGGAAAAACGAAGTCCGTGCTTATATTCATGTC
>DATNFD010000206.1:0-3613 GCA_035606555.1 Occallatibacter sp. | reverse complement strand
TGACAGACGTCGGACCACCCGGCACAGGGCCGTCTCTCCCCCGATGTCCATGAGTACTTTCCCCGGCAACCGGGTGGAACCCATGCGCGCTTGCACGATGGCAACAGTTCTCAAGCGTTACTCCGGCGTTCCCTTGCTCTTCTTCAACAAAAATACGGTATCGACGTTGTCATTTTCCAAATACTGGAACCGCCGTTCCTTTACCAGTTCGAGATCGTCGAACAGCGTCAAATACTTTCTGGCATAGTCCATCTTCCACAGCAGATCGTCATTGCCCCGATAGTTCACAGCAGTCAATTCTGAAGAGAAATACTCCGCTCCCCATATGTAGTGCCGGGCACAACGATGAATCTCGCTCATGGCCTGGGGCAAATCGTCAGGGGCGATATGAATCAGCACGCCTGATGTAAAAACAACATCAAAAGTCTGGTCTTCGAACGGGAGAGCCAACGCCGACCCTTGCTGTAGGGCAACATTCTTCAGCCTCGATCTCGCGCCCGCCAAAGCGTACGACTGCAGTTCGATTCCTGTGAGCTGGGTGTAGCCCTGTGCCTGCAGGAGCAAAAGCTGATTGCCAACATTGCAACCGACTTCCAGAAAGCTTGCGCTCCTGGGGATCCCCTCCAGAAACATTTGATTAATGGCGCTTCTCGAGACTCCGTAGTTTCTGGACCACAGCGCATCCAGTTCGGCCATTTCCAGAGTGTTCCGGTCGGTGTAGGCGCGTCCAAACTCGCCTTGCCAAACGCGCGTCTGTGCTGTCTGTCCTGCTATATCAACTCTTGCCGTTGACATCCGCGAACTCCCTTTTCATTTCCTGTAGTAGCCAATCACTAAGTCCACCGCTCGAATCACATCCTCTACATCCTGGTCGCTCATGCCATGGAACATGGGCAAACTGATCAGGCTCTCGTATGCACTCTCTGCGACCGGAAACTCTCCGCCTCGATATCCAAACCGCTCCCGATAGTACGGATGCAGGTGGACCGGGATGTAATGCACGTTGACACCGATGTTCTCGGCGCGCAGCGCGCGAAAGATTTCCGCGCGTCCGGCCGACAAGCGGGCAAGATCCAATCGAACGGGGTACAAGTGCCACGCCGGCAACGCTTCCTCGCGCACAACTGGAGCGCAAATACCAGGCATCTCGCGAAACGCCGCTGTATACCGCGTCGCGATCTCCCGGCGCCGCGTTAAGTTCTCTTCCAGCTTCTTCAACTGGCTCAACCCCAGAGCGCACGCGATATCCGTCAGCCGGTAGTTGTAGCCGAGCAGCACCATCTCGTAATGCCATTGGCCTGCCTGCTGCCGATCACGCGCCCCGCTGCTGATTCCATGATTGCGAAACTTGCGCAATGCATCGGCATATGCCGCGTTGTCGGTGGTCACCATCCCACCTTCGCCGGTTGTCAGGTGCTTCACCGGATGGAAGCTGAACACCGTCATGTGCGCGATGCTGCCCACCCGCCTACCCTTGTACTCAGCGCCAAGCGCGTGACACGCATCTTCGATCACCACCAAGCCGTGCCGGTCGGCGATCTCCAGCATCGCGTCCAGATCGGCTGGATGCCCGGCATAATCCACCGGCAACAACGCCTTCGTCTTCGGCGAGACCTTCGCCGCAACTCGCTCCGGGTCCAGGTTCAGCGTATCGGCAGAGATATCCGCAAAGACTGGCGTTCCATTCTGATAGAGCACGCAGTTCGCCGTTGCCGCGAACGTCAGTGGCGTCGTAATCGCTTCATCGCCGGTCGCGATCCCGGCCGCAAACGCTGCACCATGGAGTGCCGCCGTCCCGCTGCTGAAGCTCACCGCGAACCGCGCTCCCAGCCACGCGGCAAATGCCTCTTCAAACTCGGGGATCTTCGGTCCGGTGGTCAGCCAATCCGAGCGCAGCGCGTCGACCACCGCCTGGATGTCGTCTTCCTCGATGGATTGCCTGCCGTACGGGAGGAGAGTCTTTCGCACCGGCGTCCCTCCGTGGATCGCCAGTGCTACCCGGGTTGGCGCGCTCAGCGACATGACACCTCTATGCGTTCGCGCGAAGCTTGTTGTTACTTGCGATCAGCGACGGCGCGGGCGCGCTTCCCTCCACCAGGTCGTACAGGCCATCAGCCGTCAGCCATTCGGTATTGGTGTCGCTGGCATAGCGGAAGTTTTCTGGCAGCGGCCGCGCCTTCTGCCAATTCTCTTTCTTCCACCAGTTATGCGCGGGCTGGATAACGAACATGTCATCCGTTTCCACCGCATTGCGGGATTCGTCTTCGGAGAGCAGAACCTCGTGCAACTTCTCCCCAGGCCGGATGCCGATGCACTCGATCTGGCAGTCCGGAGCGACGGCCTGCGCCATGTCGAGCAGCTTCATACTCGGAATCTTAGGTACAAAAATCTCGCCGCCGTGCATTTGTTCCAGGCAACGGATCACGAACCTCACACCCTGGTCCAAGGTGATCCAGAACCGCGACATTCGCGGATCGGTCAGCGTGATCTTCCCCCGTTTGCGTTGCTCCATAAAGATCGGCACCACGCTTCCGCGACTGCCCACCACGTTGCCATATCGCACGCAGGCGAACCTGGTGTCCTGGGCGCCCGCATAGGCATTGGCCTGCACAAACATTTTTTCCGCGCATAGCTTCGTCGCGCCGTAGAGATTGATTGGATTGACGGCTTTGTCGGTGCTCAGCGCGGCCAGCCGCCGGACCCCGCAGTTGATCGCCGCCTCAATGACGTTCTTCCCGCCGTTGATGTTGGTCTGAATGGCCTCGAACGGGTTGTACTCGCAGGCTGGTACCTGCTTCAGGGCTGCGGCATGAACTACGATCGTGACCCCGGCAAATGCACGCTCCAGGCGCTTCTCATCTCGCACATCGCCCAGAAAATACCGGACACTCGGCCCGTCCAACCCGCTTGTCCGCATCTCGTGCTGCTTGAGTTCGTCACGGCTGAAGATGATCAGCTTGCGAGGTCCGAACTCCCGCAGCATGATCTCCACGAACTTCTTCCCGAACGATCCGGTACCCCCGGTTACGAGCACAACTTCTTCCGACCAGTTCATTGTCACCTCAGCGAATGTGGAGCGGAGCAACGAGCTTGCGCAAGTATAGCCATTCTGCGCCGAGCGAAGCTGTGAATCTAAGTCTTTCACAGCTTGGAACCAATTCAATCAAGGCTACTTGACGATCTTCTCTGCCATACTGAATCCGCCATCGTCTGCCAGTGTGCCTGGCGATTTCTGTAGCGCGTGAAGGGGGCTGATGGAACCGGTCTTTCAATCGAATACTCCGGCGTTGCGTGAGATGCCCCCGGGTTCCATGCAACTCACGCGCAATCTGGCCGGCATACATCCGGCCGCTTCGAATCAAGATTCGATTCTTCGCGATTATCTGCGTGTTTTGATCAAACGGATTTGGGTTGTGCTCGGCACACTCGCCATTATCTTTGGCGCAACCCTCATTGCAAGCTTGCGCGCTACTCCGATTTACGATGCCGTGGGCAGCATCGCGATCAACAAGCCCGATCCAATCCTCGCCAACATCCAGAACGGCAATAACAACGTCGACTACAGTGATCCCACCACCGACCTCGACACGGAAGTACGCATTCTGAAAAGCGA
>DATNFD010000205.1:0-2835 GCA_035606555.1 Occallatibacter sp. | reverse complement strand
GTCCCAAGTAGACCGTGCTGAGGAAGAATGATTGGTCGGCGAACAAATTGAGCCGGTAGCGAATCCCGGGGCAATCCGCGCAGGGCAGATCGCCGCTGAAGCTCGCCGGCAGCTGCCCAAACATTGAGAAGTCAGGCTCCGCGGCCCCGGGCCGAGCTTCCCCGGTCTGGCGCAGCACCAGCTCCACGTTCCGCCCGTTGCCTTGCGTCAGCACCGGATACAATTGATCAGTCGTGAACAGAAGCTTCTCGTCCACCGTGATCGTCGCCCGCACTGAGTAGCGGTGGCGCACGTCGATCCTTTGCGGATCGACCTCGATCATGAACGCGATCGGCGGATTGCCTGGTCCGATGATGCGCACGGAACCGATCGTTTCAGCGGGCGCATCGGTGCGTGACACACCCTCGACCTGCGCATCGAACACAGCACGCGGCGGCAAGGCCATACGTTGTAGGTAGGTTGCGGCGACCTTAACCTGATCGGCCTGTGATGTGTCGATCTGGAGCGCGATGAAGGCCAGCGCCAGGCAAGCGATGCGGAGACTAACCAAAACGTTCCTCCCGGTCACAGATCGCCGGACAATTCCAATGCCGTTGGCGGACAGGATTTTCAATGCATCATGCTTTGGTTTCACAATGTTAGCGGTGTCGCAAGAGGACATTCAACTTTTGTAGGCCGGTTTGATCAACCGTTGTGTGAGGAGAGGGATAGTGTCCTGCAGCGTTTCAGATTCTGGAACTTAGGGTGTCCTCGCTTGCCTGCTCACCGCTTCGCACGACGGTGACCGTTCGTCGGTGTGTGGCGGACGACTCTGCTTCGGGCTGATCTTGATTGGCTGCGAAATCGGGCCGGCGGAAGGCTGAACTCACGTTTGAAGGCGCGGTTAAAGGACGGCTCCGACTCATAGCCCACCTCTGCAGCGATCTGCGCAACACCAGTGCTCGTCGATGTAAGCATTTGCGCGCCGAGCTGAAGCCGCCAGCGTGTAAGGTAAGCAATGGGGGTTTCAGATAGGTAACGCCTGAAACGCTCGGCCAGTACGGAACGCGAAACTCCGACCTCGTTTGCGAGTCCGGCAATCGTCCAAGGATGGGCAGGCTTGCGATGCAGCAGGGCCAAGGCTTTCCCGACTTCCAGGTCGCGGACGCCGGCCAACCACCCGATTTGTTCCCGCGGGAGCTGCGCAATGTAACGGCGTAGCGTTTCGACGAACAAGACTTCGGACAACTTGGCGAGCACGGTCTCACCACCGGGCCTGGACGCATCAGCATTATCCACCGAATAGCGGATACAGTTTTCCAACCATTTGCCTGACGGGTCGTCGCGGATATTGATTTTCATAATAGCTGGCAGCCCGCCAAGGAAAACCCGGCTCAGTTGCGGATCGCACGACATGTAGCCGCAGATGAACTTGGTGAGTTCCCCTCCTCCTCCCATTCGGGAAACTTTAAGACCTTGAGATAAAACTTGCTCCAGCACCTGTGTGCGGTCCACTGGCGTGACGGACGCACCGTTTCCCAAGATGTGTGCATCGCCGTGCGGAACAATGAGGATATCTCCTGCGTTCAGAGGGATCGGCCGGTCGTCACCCTCGACATGGGCATAGCCGCGACCTTCGGTGAGCAGGTGAAAGATGATCACGTGCTGGGAGTTCGGTGAAAGATACGAAGTCACGGTGCCCGCGTCGATCGAGCGGGCGCACCAGGGCGATGAAAACTCCGCATTGTAAAACATGGCGCCGTCGAGCTTAACAGCCCTGAGGACCTCAGACAGGATTTCCATGCGACCCCCACACTGCAGCTCCGGCGTTTCGGCAAAGTGTACCGGACGCCTGATCAAGAGTAGAGCATCGTAGCACACCTGTGTCAAGAGACTCAGACTCCCGGATAAGAAGCTTCCCGAGCAGTCGCCCTATAGTGCGACTGCTCGATACAGCGGCGATGCCGAACCGCTCTTCGATCCGAGAACATACATAAATGGAGGAAACCATGTCTGCCATTACTGTCGCACCCGAAGTGGAGAGTGTGAAGACTCATCTCAAGAACATCTGGATGGGCGGTGAGGACGATCGATTCTTGCGTTGCATGGAAGGCCGCACACGAGATTTCTATGAGCGCCTACATGTCGCCCCTGGATACCAATTGCTGGCAGTGTTGGTACTCACACTCGTTAGCCTGGTGGGCTGTGACCACGAACCGAGGGCCGTCGGAGATGTGAATCCAGCCCGTGTGGCAGAGATGAAGCAGGCCTTTCGAGATCTCTGGGTCGGGCATATCTTTTGGGTTCGGCAAGTCGTGTCGAGCAACGCGACGAACAACCCGGATGAGCGGGATGCCGCCGAGAAGGAAGTCGAGGCCATTGCGAGACACCTCGCACACAGGCTGACGCCGTTCTATGGTGAAGCCGCGTCGCAGAAACTCTTCCGTCTGCTGGGTATCAACTATGGTGCGATTAGAGAATACTCGGAAGCCACCCTCGCGGGGAATAGGAACCTGCAGGATGCCGCGCTTGCCCGCCTCGAGTCCAATGCCGACGACATTGCCGATTTCCTGAGCCAGGTCAATCCCTACCTGCACAAAGACACCATGCGAGGCCTGATCGCGGCACATGGAGCCCTGCAAATCCAAATCACCCAGTACAAGGAACAGGAATATGCGCGCCTCGGGGCAACCTGGCCGATGCTGCGACGACGCGTCTATGTCATTGCGGATACGCTGACCATGGCACTGGTGAAGCAGTTTCCGAACAAGTTCTCATGACTGTTATGTGACGCCGTCGCGTGTGTCAATTCAGGGAGAGGAACGTGTCCCCTTTTTACACATGTTCGGCACGTGG
>DATNFD010000204.1:0-24079 GCA_035606555.1 Occallatibacter sp. | reverse complement strand
GTGTAGGAGTTGGGGGCGGCGAAGAAGGTGACCATGGCTTCGTCGATCTGGTCGTTACTGGTCTCATCGAGCACGAGCGCGAGGCGGGCGCGACTGTGCTCCAGCGGTTGGCGCAGGCGGACGAGTTGGGCAGCGATCGAGGCAGAATCGGGGCCACTGAGGCGGACGATGCCTATGCCCCCCCTGCCCGGAGGAGTAGAGACCGCGGCAATGGTATCGACGATGGCCGCTGTGACTTCAGGGATTCCAGGCTTATCTTCGCTCACGCAGTTTCAATTGTAGGGAACGGAGCTACCGGGCGCGCTCGATCCGACGGACGTAATGAAGGCAGATAAGGAGCGGTATGACCCCAATGATCCCGAAGCTGCAGTCGATCAAACGCCAGTAAAGAGGGATACCCCGCATCGGCCCGGCGATGAGAGCAAGGGGAATTACGCCGGCGCAGGCAATGAGTCCGAACTGGAGTACCCACTTGTTGCGGACGGGGTCGATGAGCGGACCAATGAAGGCGATTGCGATTACGAGGTGGGCGAAGGCGAGCCAGTCTGTTCCATAGGCCATGAAGGGGTAGGACCGGTTGGTCTTGACGATGCCTTCGTGAACGCGGCGGAGCCATGTGTGGAGAGCTGGCTCACCGGCAGTCGAACGGACTGGGTCGACGTGGAAAATGCGGTTAGGGGCGGCAGTCTCGCGTTGAAGGGGGAAAGCGGTGATGCCACTAAGAACCAGCCCAATGATGAAGAGAACGAGCCAGATGCGGATAACGCGCAGGGGAGCGAACTGGGGTAAGGGGCGCCACGGATTCAGTGTATTTTCACGCGATGCCGGAGAACAGCGGAGAATACCCCCCCCCCGATACTCTATAAGCAACTCGATTGATATCAGCGGTTTGCAAAAAGCGGATACCTTACTTTCAATGCTGGTCCGAGATTGATGAGTTACTGGCGGTCCCGGACGCTCTTCCGGCTATGCGGCGGCTGCGAACTCCCGGAGTTTCGCGTGAGGCGCGGGAGGCCGGTTCAGGACGACGCTCAGGTTCATAAGCGCCTGGGAAGAGCAGGCCGGGCATTCGCGGTTGGCGTCGCTTACGCTGTTGCAGTCGAGGCAAAGGACGGCATGGTTTAAAGGAATCATTGAACTTTTCATTTTGGCGATCATCATCGTGGTCCTAATCATGAAAAACCGTGGGTAGGTGGAGAGTTGCGCTGAATGGCACGAAGGTGGCAGATGCCGGCAGTCCGGAGCGAAACATCCATTCGCGGCGGCAAGCATGCGTTTATGTTGCTGAGAGATAGTGGGGCGGTATCCAAGACCGTTTCACCTCGATGTTTTTAGACCTGCTACGGGAATCGGGGGAGATGCGGTGAAGCCAGTGGAAGCGGATTGTGCAATTTGATCTTGAACCGCGTAAGTTGTGAATCTTCCCTGCCCTGATCGCCTGGCGACACTGACTGGCGCGAACTTTCAGGCAACTAAAAATCGGAATATCAAAACCGACCGGATCTCGAACGGGCAATGCGCGATCCGCCTGCTGTAAGGAGTGGGTTTCGCGGCGTGCGAACTGTAACCTGAGCCCTGCCGGCAAAGTCCCATGCACAGTGAGTACGAGGTGTGTAGCTGCATGGAGATGGATATTCGGATCAGAGCCGCGCGGTTGACGGACTGCGAGGGGCTGGTGCAGATGTTCGCAAGGTTGTGGCCGAGCCTCACCGAAGAGGAACACGCGAAGGAAGTGCGATCTATCGTCGACTGTACGGCGAAATTGACGATGCCGATTGTGGTCCTGGTAGCTGAGTGGGACGAAGCGTTGGTGGGGTTTGTGGAGGTCGATTTGCGATCACACGCGGATGGCTGCGATCCGGCGCAGCCAGCGGGATATGTCGAGGGCTGGTATGTGGAAGAGAACTTCCGGCGGGCGGGAGTGGGTTCGATGCTGATTGCGGCCGCGGAGGAGTGGGCGCGCGGATTAGGTTGTGTGGAGATGGGTTCCGATGCGCTGATTGAGAATGAGGTGTCGCAGCGGGCTCACGCGGCACTGGGATATCAGGTGGTGGACAGGTGTGTGCATTTCCGAAAGAAGATCTAGAAGGGGACAAGGGAACAAGGGGACAAGGGGGGAGGGGGACAAGGGGGGAGGGGGCGAGCTGTTGATCACAAAGGAGTTCTGCAAAAAGGTTTTAGCAGGTAATCAAAGGCTATAATTCTCTGAAGTTCCGGACGTAGAGACGGGAAAGCAGCAGGCGCGCGGAACGTATTCGCATTTCTAAGGTAGTCCAGTGAAATCAGAGATTTTGTACTCCAGTCGCTTGGGGCGCCAAAGGGCCCTGAAGTCTTTCAGCTCTCTTGCAATTTTCGTTTTCGTGGCGATGTTCTTCTCGGCTGCGCAATCGTTAGCGCAGGTGCCGTGGAGCGGTGTTCTGCGCAATGCGGGTGGATCGCCGATTGCGGACGCGAAGATCACGCTTGCTTCGGATCAGGCGAACGGTGAGGCACGTACCGACACGAATGGGCGCTTTGCCATGCAGGTTCCCGAGGGGAGCTATCACCTCACAGTTGCGACCAAAGGAACGAACGCCAGCAGCGCCCAGCCAGTGGAAGTGAAGGTGAATGGGCCGGAGACGCTGCTGACGCTTGGGGGGCGCGGTGAGCTGAGCGTGAGCACGATAGCTGAAGAGAAGAAGAAGACCGGGACAGGCGGTGAAGAACTGTCGAGCCAGGCGGTGAGCGAGTTGCCGCTGAACAAGCGGGACTTCAGCTCGCTGCTGCTGCTGGCGGCCGGAACGATGACAGACGCGAACGGCGCCACGAACTTCACGGCGCAGTTTGCGATCAACGGGCAGCGCGGCGTGGAAGCGACGTTTGCGATGGATGGAGCGGACGTCAGCGATCCGGAGATGGGCGGCGCGACTTTCTCCAACTTCAACGTGGATGCGGTGGAGGGGATCGATTCGAGCTCAGGGTGGATGCCGGCGGAGATTGGGCGCGGCGCGGCAGGGTTCACCAACATCCATACGCGGAGCGGCGCGAGCGGTTTCCACGGATCATTTTTCGAGTTCGTGCGGAACTCGGCGTTTGATGCGCGGAACTATTTCGATCATCCAACGCCCGCCTATCCGGGGAGGATTCCGCCATTCCGGAGAAATGAGTTTGGGTTCACGAATGGCGGACCGGTGTTTGTGCCGCATATTTATGACGGCAGGAAGCGCAGTTTCTATTTCGTGCAGTACCAGGGATTCCGGCAGGTGCTGGGGACGACGCAGGTGATGCCGGTGCCTGCGGCTTATGAGCGGCCGAATAATAGTGCGAATCCCTGCCAGCCGAACGTGTGCGATACGGTGACGTTTACAAATCCTGATGGATCGAAGTCAAAAGACACGCTCAGCATTCCGGTAAGCCCCTCGATCGCGGCGATCCTGGACCGGTATCCCCTGCCGAACTATCCGGCCGGCTCCTACGGGGACCATACCTATGCGACTGCGTCGAAGGTCGTGACGAATGCCAATCAGTTCTCGGTGCGGATCGATCACAAGTTCAGCGATAAGGACCAGTTCCTTGCGCGTTTCAATCTGAATAACTTGACCGGACCGACGACGAATCCGGACCAGACGGCGATCGATCCGAAGTTCGGGATTGAATATGTCGACCGGCAGCGAAACGTGCTGGGGACCTGGACACGGACCGTGTCGCCGCGACTGATCTTCGAGTCATCCATCAGCATCACGCGTTCGACGCCGGGTTTTCCGACGAATGACTATGTGGACCCGGCGATTACGTTCAAGGACGGACTATTCGAGGCATTCAACGCTCCAGGCGGGTCGGTGATGCAGGCCTACGGCAACCTGTTTCAAGGGCGCGAGAACGTCTCTTATACGCGCGGGAGTCACGCGTTCAAAGCTGGAGTGGACGTCCGGATAAATCGCGATACGACTTACTTCGGGACGCAGCCGAACGGGGACTACGACTTCGGGAGCGGTCCGGCATACTACAGCGGAAGCACAACGATCCGCTCCACGAGCGGCATGCACGATGTGGCTCCGGGGCAGCTGCTGCCTGACACGCTTTCAGCCTTTCTCGCGGGGAATCCATTTTCCTATACGGTGGCGATCGCAACCCCGGGCATCTCAGGCGGACAGCATATCGGTCCGGCGGCTATCAGCCGCAATAACGTGGCCGCGTACGTGCAGGACACGTGGAAGATCAACCCGAGATTGACGCTGGACTACGGTGTTCGCTGGGACCTGTATACGCCCATTACAGAGCGAGCCCATCGTACGTCGTCGTTCAGGATGATCAACGGCAAGCAGGAATTCGTGATCAATCCTCAGCCCGGGTATGAGACCAATTGGCGTGCCTTTGAACCGCGGGTGCAGGTATCGTGGCAGGCGACGAGCAAGATTACGGCGCACGCAGGCGGCAGCGTGATGGCGATACCGCCGAATATCTGGCAGGATAATTTTCTGACCGGATCAACTCCCTACGCGGTTTACCCTCGCGTGGTTGCTACGCCAAGTTCTCCCCTGAGCTATGGATTTCAAGTGACGCCGGATCAGTTGCCGCAGGTCTATACGACGTCGGGCGTGGATGTGTTTGCGAAGTGGAAGGACAACCAGATTCCATCGAACACGATCATGGATGTCGATCGGTATGAGAAAGATCTCGCGGGTCTGACGCATCAATTCGGAGCGCTGAACCTGAGCGGGATCGACGCGAAGTTCAACAACGCGACCCTGTATACGTGGACGCTGGGACTGGAACGGAAGCTGGGGAATTTGACGGCCGATGCCGCGTACGTGGGAACGGCGAGCGCGCATTTACCTCACTACACATTCCCGAATGCATTTGCGGGAGCATCGCCGGGCTTTGCGCCGCACACGCAATTCGACAGCAGCGGGAACGCGATCGGCGGCTTCGGGGTGGAGAACATTATTCAGGACAACTCCCACTCGACGTATCACGCACTGCAGACGTCTCTGTCGGGGACTGTGGGGCACGGCGGGCCGGGGATCCAGGCCAGTTACACCTGGGGTAAATCGATCGACGACACAAGCTTTGTCCTGGCGGGGACGGGGTCGACGGGAGCCGTGGCGGCCGGAACCGCGCAGAATCCGTTCGACGACCATCCGGAGAAGGGTCCGTCATCCTTCGATGTGACGCACGGCTTTGGATTGAGCGTTGCGCAGGATCTGCATCTGCAGGAGGTGAACTTCCTGCGGCCGATCAGCAGGAAGGTGACGGGTGGATGGGAGATGCTGAGCATCTCGAGCATCAGCTCCGGTTCGCCCTTCACGGTCTACTCGGGGATCCAGCAGACGGGCTACGGGTCCGGCGGAGTGGACCGACCGGATCAGATCGCGAAGCCGCAGCTTTCAACGGCGCGCAAGGTACGCGAAGACTACTTCGGCCATGGAGACAATAATGGCGTGGATTTCTTTTCGGTGCCGGTTCATGTTCCGGGAGGGACGGGTCCGAACCAGGGACGATTCGGCACGCTAGGACGGAACACGTTTCGCGGACCGGCGTTCTACAACTTTGACTTTGCGTTTATCAAGGACACGCCGTTTGGGCGACGGGCGAGCGGCGCGGAGCGGATGGATCTGCAGTTCAGAGCGGAGCTGTTTAACCTGTTCAATATCGTAACGATGGGTTTGCCGTCGAACACGCTGCAGGTGAATCAGACGACGGGCGAGATCTTGACGGGGACTGGGTTCGGGAAGATCAGCAAGACGGCAGGAAACTCGCGACAGATTCAGTTCTCGTTGAAGCTCATTTACTAGAAGCAGGGGACGAGGTAACAGGGGACGAGGGATCAGTTTCAGACCAGGACTTTGCGGTCGGCGAATGCCGGGGGCGGGGTTCTGGTCTTTGTTTTGGTATAAAGGGGCGTCGTGGAATTGGGGGAGGAACTGGTGCGAATTGATCGCTTTGTTCTGAAGGTTGCGGTGTGTGTTGGATTGGGGTCGGTGGTCTCGATCGGTGCTGCGCAAACTGCGGCGAAGACAGGCCGTGCGGGTTCGACGAACAGCAGCCTGGAAATGACGCTGGTGAAGCCGGAGAGCGTGGGGTTCTCGACGGAGCGGCTGGAACGGCTGCACACGCTGATGGAAGATGCAGTGAAGAATCAGCAGGTGGCCGGCGTAGTGACCATCTTGGCGCGGCATGGCAAGGTGGTGGATTACCGCACGTACGGGATGCAGAACATCGAGAAGCATGAGCCGATGACGAAGGATACGATTTTCCGCGACTACTCGATGACGAAGGTAGTGACGGCGGTCGCGATGATGAAGCTGTATGAGCAGGGTAAGTGGATGCCGTCGGACCCGATTGCGAAGTACGTGCCAGAGTTTGCGCATTTGAAGGTGTATGCGGGGACCGATGCGAGCGGAAAGTTGATTCTTGAAGACCCGGTGCATCCGCCGACGATGGCGGAGCTGATGACGCATACGGCGGGGTTCACGTACGGGATTTTTGGGAATACGCCGGTGGACAAGCTGGTGAAGGATGCGGACCTGTTCGCGTCGAAAGACCTGCATGAGTTTGTGACGAAGCTGGGCGGCCTGCCGCTGCTTTATCAACCGGGGACGAAGTGGGTGTACTCCGTGTCGATGGATATTCAGGGATACATTGTGGAGAAGCTCTCAGGGAAGACGCTGCCGGAGTTTTATCGCGAGGAGATCTTCAAGCCGCTGGGGATGAAGGATGCGGGGTTCTTTGTGCCGGAAGATAAATGGTCGCGGTTTGCGACGGTGTACTTTGTTGAGCCAAATGGCGGGTTGTCGGACCATGGGTCGGCGAATGTGAATCGCCGGGACTTTGCGCATGAGCCGACGATGGCTTCGGGCGGCGGCGGAATGGTTTCGACCGCGGAGGATTATTTCCGGTTTGCGGAGATGCTGGCGCATAGCGGCGAGCTGAATGGGACGCGGCTGCTGTCGCCGGCGAGCGTGCGGCTGATGAGCGCGAATCACCTGGCGCCGAACCTGCTGACGGGCGAATTCAGCATTGGAGCGCAGAGGATGCGGCCGGGATTTGGGTACGGATATAACTGCGCGGTGGTGTTCGATCCTCCAACAGCGAATCTGCCGGAAGGGAAAGGGACATTCTTCTGGGACGGCGCAGCGGGGACGTGGTTCTGGATCGATCCGACGAACGATGTAGTGTTTGTGGGGATGATTCAGCGGATGGGCGGCGGCCCGAATACAGAGAATCTGCAGTATCTGAGCAGGGGCGTGGTGTATGGGGCGCTGGTGGAGCCGGGGAAGTGAGAGGGAAAGAGCAGCTGGCTTGAAGCGAATCGATTTGGCCGATCTGGGATATCCGCGACCTCCGGTTGGGAGGACAGGCGATGGTGTTGAGATCCTCGCATCCCATGTCTCCAAAAGCGGGAGACATGGGGCACCCGGCAATCCCGCCCAAGCATAGCTTGGACGGGGCACCCATTCCATTTTGTTTTGACTAGCTATTTCAGCAGGTCGAGGGACATGGCGGTCATCGCTGTTACACCGGTTTTGATGGCAGGGGCGAAGACGGGGGCGAAGAGGGCGGAGTGGGGGCTGGGCAGAGCGATGCCGGTTTTGCGGCTCTGTGCGAGTTTGGCGGGATCGGCGGCACCCAGCCAGAACATTACGCCGGGGATCTTGCCGTCGAGAGTGAACAGGCCTACATCTTCGCTGCCCATGACGGCTTTGGCTTCTTCAACGTGATCTGGGCCGAGCGCGGCGGTTGCGGATGCGCGCAGCCGGTCTGCGAGAGACGAGTCGTTGAGGGTTGCGGGAGTGCTTTCGAGTACCTTGACGATGGGCATGCGGTCGGCGGGGATGTCGTAGGCCTCGGCGAGTCCGTTGGCGGTGCGGCGGATGTCGGCGAGGATGCTGTCGCGAAGCGCGGAAGAGTAGGTACGGAGCGTCATGCCGAGCTCAACCTGATCGGGGATGATGTTGTTTTTTGTTCCGCCGTGGATAAAGCCGACGGTGAGAACGGCGGGCTGCTGCGGATCGATCTGGCGGCTGACGATGGTTTGCGCGACGAGGATAAATTCGGCAGCGAGGACGATAGGGTCCTTTCCCGCTTCAGGTCGGGATCCGTGCCCGCCGATGCCGCGGATGGTGACACTGATTCCGGTAGAGCTGGCGAGAAGCGGTCCACCTTTGAGGGCGATGGATCCGGCGGCGACGTCGTTCGTGTCGTGTTCGGAGAGGATGAAATCGGGACGGCCGAAGCGCTGGTAGAGGTTGTCGGCGAGCATGGCGCGGGCGCCGTCGATGGTTTCTTCCGAGGGCTGGCCGATGAGGATCACGGTACCGTGCCACTGCGATTTGCGTTCGGCGAGCTCGCGAGCGGTGCCGAGGAGGACGGTCATGTGGATGTCGTGCCCGCAGGCGTGCATGACTCCGACGTCCTGGCCTTGAGCATTGGTGGAGTGAACGGTCGAGGCGTAGTCGAGGCCGGTCTTCTCTTCGACGGGGAGCGCGTCCATGTCGCTGCGGATGAGAAGGCGCGGGCCGGAGCCGTTCTGAAGGATGGCGACGATGCCGTGTGCCTGGGTGCCATCTTCATATTTGCCTACATGCTCAGTCACTGTGTAGCCGAGCTTGCGGAGTTCGGCGGCGAGGAAGGCGGAGGTCTTCTCTTCGTGGTGAGAGAGTTCTGGAGCGCGGTGAAGGTGCTTATAGGTTTCGGTGAGCACGGGGAACTGCTTCTCGACGGATGCAGAGAGATCGGATGGGGATTGGGCAGAGAGACAACCGGCGGCCGTGGCGAGTGCGGCGAGCGCGAAGAGACGCGTATTCATTGTTCTGGAGACTCCGGGGCGAGGTTGAGGCAAGGCTAACACGCGATTTCGATCTGCGCCGTTCGTCACAAGTATTTGGCGGGAAAGCCGCGTTCCTATTGCGTTCCCATAGAAGGGGGCGTAGAGTGCTCCTATTGCAGACCCATAGGAGAGAAGGATGGGCGACAAGACGGATGTGTGGCAGGGAACGCTGGCGCTGATGATCTTGAAGACGCTGGAGACAATGGGGCCGCAGCACGGTTACGGGCTGGCGCGGCGCATCGAGCAGACGAGCGGCGATCTGCTGCAGCTGAATTATGGAACGCTGTATCCCGCGCTGCTGAAGCTGGAGCAGGAGGGATACGTGCGGTCGGAGTGGGGTGTTTCCGATAACAACCGCAAGGCGAAGTTCTACGAGCTGACGAAGGCGGGGCAGAAGCAGATACGCAGAGCGACAGCGGACTGGGAGCAGACGACGGAGATTCTGTCGCGGTTTCTCACACCGGCGGAAGAGGCGTAGGACGTCGCGATGAGTTCCTTCACTGCCAGCATGCGTGCATTCCTGATCCGGCTGGGTCGCAGTGTGCGCAGTCGGCGTGATGCGAGCGCGTTCGATGAAGAGCTCGCGGCGCACGTCGCAATGCATATGGAGGCGGGTGTAGCGGCGGGGCTGAGCGAGTCGGAGGCGCGAAGGCAGGCTCTGCTGAAGTTGGGTGGCGCGGAGCAGGTGCGGCAGGCACAGCGAGAGCGCGCGGGGCTGCTGTGGCTCGAGAACCTTTTGCAAGACTTGCGGTATGGAGCCCGGACACTGCGGAGAGCGCCGGGATTTGCGATGACGGCGATTGCGACAGTGGGGTTGGGGATTGGAGCGTGCACGGCAATTTTCAGTTTGGTGAATGCGGTGCTAATCCGATCACTGCCGTATGGAGATCCGGAGCGGCTGGTTTATCTGTTTACGCCTAATCCGAATTTGAAGATTCCGGCGGAGGTCTTGTGTCCGGGTTACGGCGACTACTTCGACATTCGCCGGGAGAATCACTCGTTTGCATCGATGAGCAACCTGGTGCAGACCCGGTTCAGCCTTGACGAGCGCGGGATGGTCCAGAAGATCGGATCAGCGCGCGTGGATGAGGACTTCTTCCCTACCCTGGAGGCGCGGCCGGAGCTCGGGCGCGCGATCGGCGCTGACGATGTGCAGGCGGGACACGAGAAAGTGGCGGTGATCAGTCACGCGCTCTGGGTGTCGATGTTCGGCGGGCGCCCGGATGTGCTCCAGAAATCTCTGACGCTGGATCATGCGAACTATCGAGTCATCGGAGTGATGGCGGCGGAGTTCGAGTATCCGTTTGGATCGGATCTGCCGTATGGAGATTCGCAGATCAAGTCGACGCAGATCTGGGTGCCACTGGTATTGACGGCAGCGCAGAGGGTGGAGCGCGAGCCGGATAACAACGTGACGATTGCGCGGCTACGGCCGGGAGTGACAGTGCGAACCGCGCAGTCGGAGATGGCCGGGATTATGGCACGCCTGGTGAAGCAGTATCCGGGTGATCCGAAGAGCGAAGTTGGACCGATGCGGCAGCAATGGGGCGCGTTGGTTAAGAAGTTCACCGATATGTCGCTTGGGCCAGTGCGGCCGCTGCTGCGATTACTGGTGGCTGCGGTTGTGCTTGTGCTGCTGATTGCATGCGGGAACGCTGCCAATCTGCTGCTGGCGCGGGCTGCGGAGAGGGCGCGTGAACTGGGCTTGCGGACGGCTCTAGGCGCAGGACGCGGAAGGATGGTGCGTCAACTGCTGACGGAGTCGCTGCTGATTGGTGCGGCGGGATGTGCCGTTGGGATTGTGCTGGCGTATTTGTTCTTGCGTCTGTTGCCGAGGTTGGACCCGGGGA
Source organism: Occallatibacter sp. (assembly GCA_035606555.1). Taxonomy (GTDB): domain Bacteria; phylum Acidobacteriota; class Terriglobia; order Terriglobales; family Acidobacteriaceae; genus Telmatobacter. The sequence continues at coordinate 13,420 of DATNFD010000204.1, read as the reverse complement.
ATGTTCCGCGGCTGAACGAGGCATCGCTGGATTGGCGAGTGCTGCTGGTCGCGGTGGGCGCGGCGCTGTTTACGAGTTTGTTTGCGGGATTGCTGCCGGCATGGCGTGCTTCGCGGTTGGAGTTAACGGAGTTCTTGAAGGCGCATGGAGCGCAGTCAGGATCATCTGGGCATAGCCGGGTGCAGAGCGGTTTGATTGTCGCACAGACGGCGATGGTGGTCGTGCTGTTGGCTGCGGCGGGACTGTTAATACGGAGCTACGTGAAGGTGGTGAGCGTCGATACAGGTTTTTCGCAATCGACGGTGACCTTCAGTGTGAGTCTCGATGACCGATACAAGAAGCCAGAACAGCAGGTTGCGTTCTTCCAGCAAGTCACGGCGAGGCTGAATGCTTTGCCCGGGGTGATAGCAGCCGGCGCGGTGAACTACCTGCCACTCAGCAACTCAGAGAGCATCACGCTGATGCATATGGACGGATCGGGAAGCAACATAAATTTTGAGCAGGCTGAGGCCCGGTATGTCACTCCGAAGTATTTCGAGGCGATGGGTATTCCGCTGCTTGCCGGCCGTTATCTGACGGACGACGACTACAGCCGGAAGGCAGGCGTCACCCTGATCAACAAGCGAGTTGCAGATATCTACTTTCTCAATCGGAATCCGATTGGCGCCCGTATCAGCACAGATCGTGAAGCTGACGGCTGGAAAGATTTCAATACCGTGGTCGGCGTGGTTGGGGACGTGCGCCACATGAGCCTCGAAGAGGAAGCGCAGCCGCAGATGTATTACGGCAACTACCAGATGAATGGCGCTTACGTGGCTGTGCGCGCAACGCTGCCGCCCGCAGCGATAGCGAACGAGATTCGTTCGACATTGAAGGGAATCGATGCGCAGCTGGCCACCACGGACATACGGACGATGGGGGATTGGGTTTCGCTGGCGAGCGCGAGAAGGCGATTTCAAACTTCGCTGCTGACGGCGTTTGCAGGGATTGCGCTGGTGCTGGCGCTGGTAGGGCTGTATGGGCTGATGGCGTTCTCAGTGAATCGGCGAACGCGTGAGGTAGGGATCAGGATGGCGCTGGGCGCGGAGAGACGCGATGTGCTGCTGCTGGTGATGCGGAATGCAGGCGGGCTGGTGGGAGCGGGATTGGTTGCGGGTCTGGCCTGTGTATGGATAGTGACGCGCGTGATGCGGTCGTTCTTGTTCGGCGTGAGCGAGCACGATCCGATGACGGTGGCGGCGGTTTGCGTGTTGATGATTGTTTGCGGATTGATGGCGGCGCTTGTGCCGGCGCGACGAGCGGCTTCCATTGAGCCGATGCAGGCGTTGCGGACGGAGTAGGAGGACGGGATTGCGAAAGCTTCGCGCAGTTTGGATTCGGATGGTTGAGATGGTGCGGCGGTCGCACGCGGATGAGGAGTTCTCCGCGGAGCTCGAGGCGCATATTGCGATGCAGGTGGAAGACAGCGTGCGCGCGGGGCTGGGTAAAGAGGAAGCGCGGAGGCGAGCGAGGATGCAGTTGGGCGGAGTGGAGCAGGCGAGGCAGGCGCGGCGGGAGGGACGGACGTTGCCGTGGGTCGAGAACATGGTTCGGGATCTACGCTATGCGGTGCGGACGCTGGCGAAGCATCCGGCGGTGACGCTGGTGGCGGTGATCTCGATCGGGCTAGGGATCGGGGCAAACGCAACGATTTTTGCAATGGTGAGCCGATTTGTGCTGCGGCCTGCGCCGGTGGGGGATCCGGGGACGCTGCTATCGCTGCATGTTGCGCAGCGAGGGGAGCGGTGCTGCAATGCTTTCCCGCTGCCGCTCTACCAGGATATTCGCGATCAGGCGAACTCGTTTTCGGGAGTAGCGGCGTGGTTTTCTGAACCGCTGCCGGTTTCGATCAGCGGTGGTAGCGAACCGGAGCGCGTGTGGGGGCAGGCGGTAACGACCAACTTCTTCGACGTGCTGGAACTGTCGATGATGCGTGGGCGAGGGTTCACAGCGACCGAGAACAGCACGCCGGTGATTGTGATGAGCCAGAGGCTGTGGCAGAGCCGCTACGGAAGTGATCCGGAAATTGTGGGAAAGAACATCACTCTTTCGGCGCGGTCGTTCACAGTTGTGGGTATCGCGCCAGCGTCGTTTCATAGCGTGGATCAAATTCTGGAGACGCAGTTCTGGGTGCCGCTGGGGGTTGCACCGCAGTTGGCAGCGACCCTGCCACCGCAACAATCGCGCGAATACCATTGGCTCGAGGTGATCGCGCGACTTCGCGACGGTGTGACCCGGAAGCAGGCAGCGAGCGAGCTGGATACGATGGCGCATCGCTTTGCGGCTGAGTATCCGAAGACGGATAAGGACAATGCGTTCCGATTTGAACAGGCAGGGTCACTGCCGCCGCGAGAGAGAACTGCTGTGCTGACATTTTTGTCGGCTCTTAGCGTCATTGTGGTGTTGTTGTTGGCGATTGCGGGAGCAAACGTTGCGAACCTGCTGTTTGCGAAAGCAGCCGGACGGCAGAGGGAGATGGCGGTGCGGATGGCGCTTGGCGCTACACGAGCGCGACTGCGGCGGCAACTGCTGATGGAGAGCACACTTCTAGGCATCGCGGGCGGAACGCTGGGTGTGTTGCTGTCATTGTGGGCTACACAATCGCTCTCTGCATTCCACTTTCCCGCACCGATACCGCTGAATCTGTATGTGGCTCTTGATTGGCGAACTCTGGTGTACACGCTGGTGGTGAGCATTGGATCCGGCGTGTTGCTGGGGATGGCACCGGCCTGGGCGGCTTCGCGGCCGATGCTTGCGAACGCGCTTAAGGGAGAGGATGCGCTGGCGCGGCCGGGGCGGCGGATAACGCTGCGAAATGCTCTGGTGGTTGCGCAGATCGCGATGTCGGTGGTGCTGCTATGTGTAACGGGGTTGTTCCTGCGCAGCATGCAGAGCGCAGCGAGCATCGATATGGGATTTCGTTCGCAAGGATTGCTGTTGATGTCAGTGGATCCCAGGCTGAATGGATACACGCCGGAACAGATCAGCCGGTTCATGCGGGAGTTGCGGCAACGGGTTGCGGCGCTGCCTGGAGTGGATGCTGCGGTCTCGACAGATGTCGCGGTGTTATCAGGCGGCCATCGAAGCGACGGGTTCACGATTGCCGGGAGCGAAGGGAAGAATTCGCCGCATGCGATGACGGACTTGTATATGACGACGCGCGGGTACTTCGCAGCTCTAGGGATTCCGATGCTGGCGGGACGCGATTTCAGCAATGAGGCGGCGGACGGTCCGCGGGTCGCGATCGTAAACGAAGCGTTTGCGGTTGCGATGTTCCCCGGAGGGAATCCGATTGGGCAGCACGTGCATGGGGGAAGCTGGACGTACGAGATTGTAGGCGTCGTGAGGAATACGAAGTCGCGCACGATTGGAGAAGATACGCGGCCTGTGCTTTACCGGTCGCTGGATCAAAGCATTGCTGAAGATCCATCTGTGATGGGGTACACCCTGGTGGTCCATACCCCCGGGAATCCTGCAGCGCTGTCGGAGGCGGTGCGTCGCCAGATCTATGCGCTCGACAAGAACATCGCGATCTATAACGAAGAAACGATGGAGGAGCACGTGAAGTCCGCGTACTTCCTGCCTCGCCTGGCGGCAACGTTGTTTGGAGTGTTCGGTGGGATTGGGCTGGTTCTGACTGCGGTTGGGCTGTACGGCGTGATGAGCTACGCGGTAAGCCGCCGTACCAGAGAGATTGGGGTCCGGATGGCGATGGGCGCGCAAGCAGGCAATGTAGCTCGGCTGATTGTCAGGCAGGGAATGGTGCTGGCTCTTATCGCGATTGCGCTGGGCTGGCCGGCGGCGTGGATGCTGTCGCGTTTCGCATCGAGTTTCCTGTATGGGATAAGGCCGCATGATGCTGTGACTTTTATGGCGGTCCCGATTTTTCTTGGAGTGATTGCGGTGATCGCGTGCTGGCTTCCGGCACGAAGGGCGGCATCGGTCAATCCGGTGCAGGCATTGCGGTCGGAGTAGAGGAGTTGCACATGGGGAAACTGCGAGCGTTCTGGTTGCGAGTGCGCGGAGTATGGGTCCGGAGCAAGGCAGTTGAATTCGATGCGGAGTTGGAAAGTCATATTGCCATGGACGTGGAAGCCCGGATGCGCGCAGGAGTAAGCGGGGACATGGCACGGAGGGAAGCGCTGATGCGGCTGGGCGGTGAGGAGCAGGCGAGACAAGCGTACCGCGAACGCGCGACGCTGCCGCCGCTGGAGAGCTTTTTGCAGGATGTGCGTTTTGCGCTGCGGCAAATGAGGAGGGCGCCGGGGTTCACGTTAACAGCAGTGTTGACACTGGCGCTCGGGATTGGCGCCAACGCGGTGATTTACACGCTGGTAGATTCGATTCTGCTTCGACCGCTTCCATTTACAAGACAGGACCGGCTGGTCAGGATTGCGGGGACAAATTCGCCGCTGTTTCCGAAGGGATGGCTCCGCGAGTTGGGGTTGCATGCAACGGCACTCAAGGCGGTAGCGGGATATGGGCCGGATGCGGAGTCGAACATTTCAGATGCGGATGTTCCGGAACGGGTGTTTGGCGCGACGGTGACGGTGAATGCGTTCGATGTTCTGGGTGTTCGGCCGGCACTTGGGAGCTTCTTCTCCGCCCAGGACGCGGTTGCCGGGGAAGATCATGACGTTGTTTTGAGCTATGGATACTGGCGGCAGCACTTCGGCGGAGATGCGGGGGCGATTGGGCGGCAGGTTCGAATCGATCGTGTGTCGCGGCGGATTGTCGGAGTGATGCCGGCGGGCGTGCATTTTCCGTATGCGGACACGCAGTTTGTAATTCCGGTTTCGTTCAAGGGCGGAGATGTTTTTGATCCGTGGTTTGCGTTTGATCTGCGCGGGTTCGGGCGGCTGGCGGACGGGGCCACGACGGCGCAGGCACAGGCGGAGTTGAGGAGACTGCATGGGGTGCTGCTGCCGGTGTTTCCGTTTCGGATGCCGGACATCTGGGCTTCGGACATGACGGCTGTTCCGCTGCTGGAGTCGCAAACGGGCGCGATGCGGCCGCGGTTGCTGCTGCTGTTTGGCGCGGTGGGGCTGATTCTGCTGATTGCATGCGCGAACGTGGCGAACCTGATGCTGGCTCGGGCGAGCGCGCGAGAGCGGGAGATTGCGGTGCGGAGCGCGCTTGGCGCTTCGGGGAAGAGGCTCGTGCAGCAACTTCTCTCAGAGAGCGTGGTGGTGGGGCTGACGGCGGGCGCAGTGGGGTTGGGGGCAGCGGCTGCGAGCCTAAGGATTTTTGTGGGGCTGCTGCCGGCAGACACGCCGCGGATACAGGATGTGTCGCTGCATTGGAGTGATGCGGTGCTTACTCTCGGCGCATCGGTGTTTGCCGGGTTGGTGTTTGGGCTGATCCCGTCGCTCAAAATAGCGGGGATGAATCTGCTGAGCACGCTGCGGATGGGCGGGCGCGGGCTGGCGGGGCAGGGATCGCGGTTTGGAATTTCCAAGATCCTGGTGATGGCACAGATGGGGCTGACGGTGGTGGTGATCACGGCGGCGGGTCTCGTTCTGCACAGCCTTTATCGGATCACGAAGGTGGATCCGGGCTTTCGAACAGATCATGTCATCACGGCGGAAGTTGCATTGGATGCGGGGGCGTGCAAGGAGAAGGGGAAATGCCAATCATTCTTCGATGCTCTTGTGGACCGGGCACGGGGAATTTCGGGCGTGGAGAGCGTGGCACTGGTCGATTCACTGCCGCTCAGCAGCCGCGCGGATAATTATGTTTTCGACGCGGAGGATCATCCGCGCGATGCTCGGCAGGGAGCACTGCTGGCCACGAGCAGGGTGGTATCGCCCGGATATCGGGATGTACTTGACTTGAAGCTGGTGCGGGGGCGGTGGCTGGAACAGCAGGACGAGTCGTCAGCAACTCATGCAGTTGTTCTGAACGAGCACATTGCGGAGAGACTGTGGCCCAATCAGGACCCGATTGGGAAACACTTGCTGGATGTGGTGGATGAGAAGACGCCAGCGGTTTGGAATCCGGAGAAGGCGTCGATTGTCGTAGGCGTGGTGAAAAACGCGCGCGCAGGAATTCAGGAGGGGTTCAAGGACGAAGTGTACCAGCCCATGACAGCCGAGCGGAATCAACCGGTCATGTACGCGGTGGTACGGACACACATGAGCGCGAGCGAAACTGCGGCGGGATTGCGGAGCGCAGTTGCAAGCATCAATGCGCTGGTGCCCATCACGCGGGTGCGGACGATGGATGATCTGGTTGCGAGTTCGGTGGCGGCGCCGCGAGCGCTGGCGGTTCTGCTGCTGGGGTTCGGCGCGCTGGCGATTGTGATTGGTGCAGTGGGAGTGTACAGCCTGATTGCGTATCTCGTGAGCTGGCGTACGAGAGAAATCGGGATGCGGTTGGCGCTTGGCGCCCAAAGATGGCAGATCGTGGCAGGAGTCGTGCGCGAGAGTGTCTTTCTAGCTCTGGCTGGATGTGCAGCGGGGCTGGCCGGAGCTGTGGCACTGAGCAGGATGCTGCATAGCTTCCTTTTCGAGGTGAGCGCGCTGGATCCGTTGACGTTCGGGCTCGTTCCAGTGCTGATGGGCTTGGTTGCGGTCATCGCCTCGTGGATTCCCGCACGGCGCGCGGCTGCGGTTGATCCCATGGAAGCTTTGCGGGCGGATTAGAACGCAGGAGGAAGCGAACGTAGTTGCGGAGGAGGTCGGCATGCGGTGGTTGCGTGCGTTCTGGATGCGGCTTTGTGCGCTACTTGAAAGCCCGTCGATGGCAGATGAGTTCGATGCGGAACTTGAGTGTCATATCGCCGAGCATGCGCGGGACGGAGTTCGTGCCGGTTTGAGCGATGACGAGGCGCGGCGACAGGCAGTGCTGCGGCTGGGTGGCGCGGAGCAGGCGCGGCAAGCGTATCGCGACCGGGCGACGCTGCCCGTGATCGAGAATGTAGTACGTGATGCGCAGTATGCGCTGCGTGGATTCCGTCGGAATCCAGTGTTTGCGATGGCGGTGATTTTAACGCTCGCGCTGGGGATCGGGGCGACAACAGCAGTATTCAGCGTGGTGGACAGGATTCTATTCCGGAGTCTGCCGTGTGCACATCCGGAGCAGCTTGTGTCCGTGGGGCTGACCGCGCCGATCATCCCGCAGGAGTTCATGCTGGGTGGCTCGTACTACGAGTGGCAGGATCATCAGACACCATTCACCGCGTTGACTTCCGAGACAGGAGTGAATGAGTGTGATCTTACAGAGCGCAATCCGCAACGGTTGCGTTGCGCAAATGTCGAGCAGAATTTTTTACCGACGCTGGGCATTTCCCCTATACTCGGCCGCAACTTTTTGCGGGAAGAAGACCGGCTAAATGGACCCAGGGCCGCGCTCATTTCCCATGGACTCTGGGTATCGCAATATGGTCGGGATCCGGCAATCCTGAACCGCATTATCAGCATCGATATGCACCCAGTCCGCGTGGTCGGAGTGCTGCCCGAAGACTTTGAAATGCCTACGCTGGAGAGCGCGGACATCCTGGAACCGGAAGCCCTTGATGTCGCTGCGCAGCGCAAAGCAGATCCCGGGCGCGTTCTGTATGCATTTGCGCGGTTGAAACCCGGCCTATCGAGACAACAAGCCGTTGAGCAGTTGAAATCAGTATTTGATTACTCTTTGAATCTTGCTCCGCCTCGATTCCGCAGCGAGGTCCATTTGCGTGTGCGTTCGATCCGGGACAGACAGATGCAGGATGTTCGACTGGTTGCGTGGATTCTGCTCGGTGCCGTGATGGCGGTGCTGCTGATCGCTTGCGCAAATGTGGCGAGTCTGCTGCTGGCGCGGGCGACGGCAAGAGAGCGTGAACTTGCAGTGAGGTTCGCATTGGGAGCGACTCGTGCCGGGCTGATCCGGCAGATACTGACCGAGTCGATTTTGCTTTCGCTGTTTGGAACGGTGGCGGGCTGCGTATTTGCCGAGGGTCTATTACGGCTGTTCGTTGCGATTGCGCCGTCGAGCCTGCCGTTCCTGTCGAAGGCCGAGCTGGATCTTCGCATTATTGCTTTTACGTCGGTATTTGGCATTGCGGCAGGGATCATCCTTGGACTGGTGCCAGCGTGGTTCAAGCCGCGGACGATTGCGCTTGTGGCGCGGGCGCAAGGGTTGCGAACGCGCGCCCTGCTACGGCGCTGCATGGTGGTGATGCAGGTAGCTGCGAGCACGATTCTGCTGGCGGGAGCCATGCTGCTGTTGCGAAGTTTTGCGAATTTGGAGAGCCAGGAGCTGGGGATGGATTCGCATGGGGTACTTACAGCGGCAATCTCTCTCAATCGAGAGAAATATGCAACTCCTCAGCTACAGAAGAACTTCTTTCTGCAGTCCGAGGCTTCATTGCGGCGTATTCCCGGGGTAAGCGCCGTGGCAATTGCCGATACGGTGCCTCCCGGCGGTTACCAGCACGATCAGATTTACAGCGTTATAGAGGTTGCTGGGCGGCCGGTTTCGACCGGAGGTACCGGGGGTATGGTGCAGTGGCGCCAGGTGACGCCGGAGTACTTCAAGGCATTGGATATTCCGATCGTGCGCGGAGGAGGATTCACGGAGGAGGAACGTCAATCCAAGGGCTACTATCTGATCGTGAGCCAGTCGCTTGCGGCGAAGCTCTTTCCGGGAGAAGACCCAATCGGGAAGAAGGTGAAGCCTACTCCGGGCGATCCATGGCATGTTGTGGTGGGAGTTGCGGGCGATGTTAAGAATGGCGGCCTCGAAGCGCAGGAGAGGCCTGAGTTCTACCGGTTGCGCCGAAACGAACTTGAAGACTGGCGGATGGCGCCATCGGCAGTTCTTATACTGAAGACAACTACGCCATCGAAGACACTGGCTCCCTGGGTGAGATCGCAGATTGCGCAGATCGATGCGACCGTGCCGGTGGAGATCGAAACTCTAAACGAGCGAGTGGCGGGGCTTGCGGATCGGCCACGGTTTGAGACGGCGCTGCTGAGCTTCTTTGCGTGTACAGGACTGGTGATGGCGCTGATTGGGCTCTACGGTGTGGTTTCGTTTATGGCGCAGCAGAGGACACGGGAGATCGGGATTCGCATTGCGGTGGGAGCGGATCGCGGGGATGTACTTGCGCTGATTCTGCGCGAGGGTGTGCGGCTGATTGTGATTGGCGGAGCTATTGGGATCTGCGCATCGTTTACATTGACGCGCGTGCTGCAGAGTGTGCTGTTCCAAGTTGGGCCGCGCGATCCGGTCACGTTTCTTGGAGTGCCGGTGATATTGGGAATTGTGGCGCTCGTGGCGGTGCTGATTCCGGCGCGGAAGGCGATGAAGACGGATCCGGTGACGGCGCTGCGGTGGGAGTAGCGTTCCCGTTCATCGCGATGAAACTGCGATGAACGGGGCACAGTTCGATGTGAGTTATCAGTTGTCAGTCTTCAGTTCTCGTGCGCTTCAGGGCCCGGTTAGCTTTCGAGGTATTCCCAGAAGCTATCGGCCAGCTCGGCGCCTAACTCGTTGGTCATGCGCCGGGCGGCGCGCTCTACTTCTTCGATGAGCTGATGCAGATAGCTGCGGGAGCTGGAGATGGCCACGACGCCGAGGGTGGCGGACCGCCAGGTTACGGCTTCGTCCATTTCGGCGACGGAGATGTTGAAGCTCTGGCGGAGTTGGTCCTTCATGGAACGGACCACCTGGCGGCGGTCCTTGAGAGATTGGGCATGCTCGATGCGAAGCTCGAGGGTGAGGTGGGCTACGGGCATGGCGTGGAGGCCTCGTGCGTTGACCAGAGAAGGGATCCCTGGGCGTGACTCTCCGGGTGCTTCATTGTAGCGCGTTCGCGGTACGGGTTTGGCAAGAGTGTTTGGGAGTGCCGGCTGATTCAGCGCAACAGGGCGAAAGCGACGATTGTTTGTCCGGGGTCGCCGGTCTCGGAGAGGATCTGTTCTTCGAGTTCATGCGGAGGGTGCATTTCGCAGGCGGCGATCTCGCCGTCGGTAGCTCCGATAAAGCAGAGCTCACAGCAGGCGAGGCCTTCACCATCGGCTATGCGGACGGGTGGGCCAAAGACACGGCAGGTTATAGGACGCCAGGCGTAGATGTCACAGAGACCGGTTTGGGGGTTGAGGGCGGGACAGGGTGCGTCGTTGGCGAAATCTTCGAAGTGGGCCTGGTCTTCTTCGGATGTGCCGAGGATGCCGGTGCTGGAATCACCGGGGAAGTTGCGTGCGTGCTCGGCTAGCCACGCACGAGCGCGGTCGCGAAGTGATTCAGCAGCGTGAGGATCGGAGATGTCGAGATCTTGCATCCCAGTCTGGAGGCGGGCGGCGTCGAGGGCATTGATAGCGAAGACCCCGTGACAACACTGGGTGCATCCGGGGCGGCAGGCGAGCCATGAGCCGGCGCGATGGGCGGCTTCGGCAAGGTCCGCGTCCATAATCTTTATCAGTTCGGCATCCCTGGAGGGAAGCGGCATAGAACCAGCCTATCGGAGAAGATGCCGCCCCGCATCCGGGAGGAGCTTCGGACCTTACTGGATGCGTGTTATAACGGCGTGGAGGCCGCCGTGCTTTTCCTGGAGCGCATTCCCGCTGCGCCACTCGCGAATTACATTCGAACCCTGTGGTACGCGCAGGCCGGCGATATTCCGCGTCACCGAGAACGGATACTGCCGAGCGGGTGCGTGCAGATCATTCTAAGCTTGTCTCGCGATTTCATCCTGGATTCCATCGAGGGTTCGGCCCAGTTGCGCGTGAAGCCCGCCCTGGTGATTGGGGCGCGTTCGGTTTACGAAATTGTGGACAGCTCGGATATGGCTGATCTGATCGGTATTGTGTTTGAGCCGGGAGGGTTTCCAGTTTTTGCGTCAGATTCGGCGCATCTGTTCAGCAACCGGACAGTAGCACTTGAATGTATCTGGGGAAAGAACGCGGAGGCATTGCGAGATCGCTTGCGGGAGATCGGCTCTCCGCAGCAACGGCTTGAATGCATGGAGCAGTTCCTGCGAGCCGGATTTCAAAACAAGCCGGCGAAAGGAAACCGCTCGCCTGAGGTCAATTTTGCCCTGCGCTACTTCGCGGAGATGCCGAGTGTTGCCAGTGTGCGCGAAACGGCGCGGCAGATCGGATGGAGCGAGCGGCGATTCTCGCAGATATTTCGGGAGGAGGTCGGACTGGCTCCGAAGGTGTGGTGCCGGGTGCAGCGATTTCAGAGGGCTGTAAAGCAATTGCATGCGGGAATTGAGGTGCGGTGGGCGGAACTGGCGCTGGACTGCGGGTACTACGACCAGTCGCACTTCGCGAATGAGTTCCGGGCGTTCTCGGGTGTGGATGCGAGCACCTACACGGCCCGGCGGACGATGTGGGCGAATCACATTCGGGCGGATTAGTTGCTGCTTCATCCTGCTGAGCAGGATGCGTTGACGGGTCACGCCGCGAAGGAAGCGCGTTCCCCTCCACCATTGCGTCCAGACAAGGGCGTCGCGCGAATGGGCAGTGCTGCCGCGATGAAGTTGCGAGGTAGGCCAGTTCCGATTTTTCCAAGACGGCGGTGCAGCCCTTCTGCCATTCTGGCGGCGTACGCGAATTCCAAGGAGGTCTTTATGACTGCGAATGTATCTAATTCCCCATCTACGATCATGCCGGCGATGCGCTATCGCGAGGCGAACGCGGCGATGGAGTGGTTGTGCAAGGTTTTTGGCTTTGAGAGGCACGCGGTGTATCCGGGTCCCAACGGCACCGTAGGACATGCGGAGCTGAGGCTGGGCGGCGGGATGATCATGCTCGGATCCGAGAAGGACGATGCGTATGGACGCGGCTTCAAATCGCCTGGAGATCTGGGCGATGTGGAGACGCGGGGCGTGTACGTCATTGTGGCCGATGCCGATGAAGTATATGCGCGGGCAAAGGCGGCGGGTGGAAGGATTGTGCGCCAGATCCAAAACACGGATTACGGGAGCCGGGAGTTCACGGTGAAGGACCCTGAGGGACACTCGTGGAGCGTGGGAACGTATGATCCCTGGGCAGCGCACTCGTGAGTGCGAGGCATGTTGGATGCGATATAGTCGGTGCTGTCAGAGCAAAACCAGAATATCTTTGAGCTCCCAAACGCTCGACAAGGTCAGCGCTCCCTGCTGGTGGCGTTGACTTAGCTGCTCGGCAAGCGAGCATTGACTCTGGTTTTGCCGGCAGGTGGAGGTCACCGATTGAAGATTTCTAAGGTTGTTGCTGCGGGAGTGGTAGTGTGTGCGGGTATGGCGAGTGCGCAATCGAGACTGCTGGTTGCGGTGAAAGGTGCGCAGAGCCTGGCGATTGTTGATCCGGCGAGCGGGTCAGTGGTGGCGACGGTGCCCGAGGGTGGAACGACGGGGCATGAAGTGACTGCGTCGGCGGATGGGAAGCTGGCCTTTGTGCCGATCTATGGCAACTCGGGCGTGGGCAAGCCGGGGACGGACGGGAGAAACATCGCTGTTATCGATATTGCTGCCCACAAGGTCGTCGGTAACATTGGATTCGATCACGGGATACGACCGCACTGCCCGATGATTGGCCCGAAGGATGGCCGGCTCTACGTCACGACAGAGCTGGACAAGACAATCACGATCATCGACCCCAAGACGCTGAAGGTGGTGGGTTCCCTTCCGACAGGACAGGAGCAGAGCCACATGATGGTGCTGTCGCACGACGGGAAGCGCGCATATACGGCGAATGTGGGTCCCGGAACGGTATCCGTGATCGATGTGACGGGGCGGAAGGTGCTGAAAGTGATTCCGATTTCAGCGAACACGCAGCGGATTTCGATTACGCCCGATGACAAGTGGGTCTTTACGGCGGATCAGACCAAGGCGCAGATGGCAGCGATCGATACAGCGAAGAACGAGGTCGCAAAGTGGATTCCGATGGAGGGAATGGGGTACGGGTCCGCAGTGACGCCGGATGGGAAATGGCTGCTGGTGGCGCTTGCCGACCAGGACAAGGTCGCGGTGATTGACTTGAAGACGATGCAGGTGGCACGGACGGTTCCGGTGGGCGATTATCCGCAAGAGGTGCTGGTGCAGCCGAATGGCAAGACGGCTTACGTGTCATGCATGCACGGGGCGGGGACGGTGTCGGAGATCGATCTGGAGAGTTGGAAGGTGACGCGGACGATTACGACTGGAAGCTCGACGGATGGGCTGGCCTGGGCGAAGTAGCAGCACAGGGAACAGGGATCAGGGTCCGGCGTGTGCACTTGATACCCACTCATCGCAAAAGCGCGATGAATGGGGCACCTGCGGGGAGCAGGGACTAGGTGTGTAGTGTCAACAGATTGTTCCTGATGAGACCTGCCCTTGTAATAGGGGTTTGATGGCCCAGGCTGGTGTGCGGTCTGTGCCAGTTGTATTCATGCAACCAGAGTTGGAGCTGGTCGCGCCTCTGTTGGG
>DATNFD010000203.1:0-2797 GCA_035606555.1 Occallatibacter sp. | reverse complement strand
CACAGAAGGTACCGCTCCGGCAGGTCTCGTCGATCGAGTACGGAATGCAGACCGAGAAGGTCCGCCGGCGCAATCAATTCCGCACGATCACAGTCTCCTGCATGGCCCAACCCGGTCACCTGCCGTCGGAGATCGTGAGCGCCGCCCGCCCGCAGCTCACAGCTTTTGCCGCTCAGCTCCCCTCGGGCTACCGCATGGATTTCGGCGGGTCGGAAGAGGAGCAGGTCAAAGGTTTCAAAAACCAGACCGTCGTGCTGATTATCTCGATGGTCGCCATCTACCTGAGCCTGGTCTATCAGTTTAAGAATGCTATCAAACCCTTTGTCGTGTTCGCGGCGGTGCCTTATGGCGTCGTGGGCGGACTGGTGGCGCTCTGGATCATGGACACGCCTTTCGGTTTCATGGCGTTTCTGGGAGTCATCAGCCTCGTCGGGTTGATTGTCAGTCACATTATCGTGCTTTTCGACTTCATCGAAGAGAAGCACGCGGAAGGCGAGCCGCTGAAAGAGGCGGTACTGGATGCCGGCATCATGCGGCTGCGCCCGGTGATGATCACTGTGCTCGCGCTGGTATTTGCACTGGTCCCACTGGCGATGCACGGCGGGCCGCTGTGGGAGCCGATGTGTTACGCGCAAATGGGCGGGATGATGGTTGCTACCTTCATCACCTTGCTGCTTGTGCCGGTGATCTATTCGATCTTCGTTCTCGATCTCAAACTGATCAAGTGGGACGCCACAAGTGAGCACAAGGAGATCGTGCCGGAAGCAGCAGCGCCGCCGATCGCAGATGGAGAAGCAACGGCCTGAGGTGAACATGGAAAGACTTAAGAATCAAAGTGTGCGGTTCATGCTCCTGACGTTTGCCGGGTTCACCCTGGTGATGTTGACCATGGTTGAGCCTTCGCAAGCACAGCACAAGCCAGACCCACAACTCGAGCGGGCAGCCGCTGATTACAAGTTAAAGCTTGAACAACTGCTCACTCTGTATGAACGCGATTCGAAGCAGGCCGAAGAGCGGCTCACGACGATGAGAGAGTTATTAGCGCAGGCACTCGTCACGCGGCGCGAGGTGGAGACGGCAGAAGAGGCCGCGGCCCGAACGCGTGAGAAAGTTGCCGAGGCGCAGTCGCAATTGACGGGCGCAGACATGGCGGTAGCGGAAGCATTGGTTGAGGCTGAGGCGGAACAGTCCACGCAAAAACTGAGGCCGAGTTCGGCGTCGCGCGCTGTCAACACGCTGGTCCGGACAACAGCCTACATCCGCTACGGCGGTGCGGGCGCGTGGTCACTCGCGGACGCAGCCGGCATCAAGCAGTTTTTCATTCGAAGATTCGGCCACGCGTTGCCGATAGGCGCCTTCGGACAGTCAGCGCTGCACGATCGCTGGGGCTACGACCATCGCAACGCAATGGACGTAGGAGTTAATCCCGATAGCAACGAAGGACAGGCTTTGATTGGATATCTGCGCGCCAACGGCATTCCATTCACCGCTTTCCATTTTGCAGTGCCGGGTGTAGCTACAGGACCGCACATCCACGTTGGGCTGCCTTCGCACAGGATGGCACCGAGATGGGTAGCGGCAAACTCCCGCAACATATCAGGTCAGTAAGAAGGAGGTTTTATGGACGGTGGAATATCAAACGGGTTGGCAGCCATCATGGGTGCTTTAGTTGGAGGTCTCGCGTCATTAGCAAGCACGTGGGTAAGTGAACGATCTCGACATAAGCGAGATCTCTTACAACGGGAAATCACCAAGCGAGAGACTACCTATTCCGACTTCATCAACAACGCTTCCAAACTTTACGTCGCGTCGGCCACGCACAATCTTAACGATGATGACGCGAACCTTGAATCGGAGCTTGAAGGGGCAGTGTCACTTTACGGAATTGCCAGCCGCATTCGATTGTTTGCTTCTGATCGAGTCATCAAGGAAGCGGAAGCAGTCCTCGACCTGATTCTCATCCAGTTTGGAGCTGAAAACATCTCCGTCCAGGAACTTCGTGCAAAGAAGCTCAACGAGAGAGATCCCCTGAAGGCGTTCAGCGTCAGTTGTAGACGCGAACTCCACGATCTACAAAGAGTGATATAGGTTTCCACGTGATTCGGGAGGCTCAACAACATGCCTGAGAAAAGAGCACAAATCATCCTTGAGGTTGCGCAAGTGATTGGCAACCAACTCGAGATGTCTGAATTGCTGGGTTCCTTGAATGAAGCGCTCACGCCGATAATCCATTTCGACGCGATCGGGATCGTAATACTCAAAGGCGAGACTGTAACTCCTTATTGGGCGCACGTTGAAGGTGTTTCTTGCCAGCGAGGAGAGTCCGTTGAAAGCTTTGTGAACCGTTACGCGTCGAGCATCAAGGTTGACCCGCTTCCAATGCAGATACCAGTCAGCCACCATCCTATCAGCGAGATCATGAAATCCGGCGAGCCGTATATAGCTCCAGACCTGGAGAGCGAAAGGCGTTTTGATAGTGATGAGCCTCTATTCAATGCGCGATTCCGCAGCTACATCGACCTTCCGCTGATCAAGCAGGGCCAACTGATCGGTACGATCAAGTTTCTGTCTTGGCAAAAGGGCAGCTACACAGCCGCGCAGGTGCGCCTGTTGCAGGATATTGCCAACATTGTGGCGATTGCGGTGTCGAACGCGTTGGCCTATGAAGAGATCAAATCTCTCAAAGAACAACTCTTGCTCGAGAACCGAGTGCTCCAGGAAGACATCGTTCAGCGATCCATTTATGAAGAGATTGTTGGCTCATCGGGGTCGCTTCAGAAGGTGCTTGCCGCAATCG
>DATNFD010000202.1:0-77303 GCA_035606555.1 Occallatibacter sp. | reverse complement strand
CAGATGTTCCGATTGCTCCATTCACAAGGCCTTCATACTCTTCGAAAGATTGAGTGACAGCCTTTCGCTCGAAGTAGTTCGCAATGGGGCGTCCGATCCCCTTGTCCAATTCGAAAAGCACTTGTTCGAAGGATTTCTTCGACACAAGGTCGAATCGCTCGATCGTGATTTTAGTCGATTTCACGACATTTACTCTCTTTTCTCTTGTTCGTCGCACTGTCACCAGAACAATTCAATCGATGCCGGCTGGAGTCGCTAAACGCCGATCTCGCTTTCGACGGCAATCGAGCTTGGAAGTGCATTTCGCTCGTGAATGTGGGCGGCAGGAGTGCGGTCAAGCATGAGGCTAAGCAGTTCTGGTCGGCTATAGTGGCCACGCGAGTCCATCATCTGTTTGCGTCTGTCGATCAAAGCGAAGTCCAGATCAGCAATCACCACGCCCTCACCAGAGCGTAAAGGCTGCCCTATCAATTGACCGTCCGGCGCGACGATTGCGGTAAAGCAGCCACTGGAGATCGGACCAATCTTGTCTGTCCCGGTATCCTTCAGAATCGTTGCCTGCTGTTCGGCATCGAGCCACGCTGTGGCATTGACGACGAAGCAAGCGGACTCCAAGGCATGCTGGCGAATATTGATCTCAGTCTGTTCGGAGAAAATGTCTCCCCCGAAAGAGCCTGGATACATTGCCGAATGAATTTGCTCGCCATCGGCCATTAGGGCGTAACGAGCCAACGGATTGTAGTGCTCCCAGCACGCCAGTTGACCAATGCGCCCGACGGCGCTGTCGACAGCACAAAGCCCTGATCCGTCGCCTTGCCCCCAGACCATGCGCTCGTGATAGGTCGGGGAAATTTTGCGTCGCCGCTGAATCAGCGCGCCGTCGGCGTCAAATAGCAGTTGCGCGTTGTAGAGCGTGCCGCCGTCGCGTTCGTTCACGCCAATTGACACCACCATCCCAGCTTGTCTGCAAGCTTCACCGATGGCGTTTGTTGAATTCGACGGCACAGTCACCGCTTGTTCCAACAGGCGGTGACGTTCAGCGCCCGACTCGTAGGGTCGCTGGACAAATGAGAAATACGGGTAATACGGCACTACCGTTTCCGGAAAGGTCGCGAACCGCACACCCCTGCTGCCAAGATCAAGGATCGTTCTGACAACTTTGTCCACGGTGCCTTCGCGGCTGTAGAGGACAGGACTAAGCTGCACAGCGGCGGCTTTGATAAGAGTCATTTTGGGATATCCTTTAGTGTTGATTTGTGGAACGAAGGTGCCGTATTTTGGAAATCAGCAGCGATGCTCTACATCGCGCGCGTCTTATTAGCCTCCGGAACACCGGGAGCATGGATTGCGCTTTCTTTGGAACTGGCTCGACGTGACAAGAACTCATCCACACTGAACGGAAAGATTTCGCAATTTGCGAGGAGAAAAGATCCTCCTATCCCAGTCAGAACGGCATAGTTCAAGACCGCCTTGACCCCTAAAGCGATCGTCATCGCTGTCGCAAACACAATGAGGAGAGATCCGCTTAGTCGCGCGGCGAGTCGTGTGCGCCAGCCGACGAGAACAAGAAGGCCGAAAATAAGCTCCGCGCCCGTAGCCCCGGTTCCAAGGGCAGGAATCATTCCCGCCGGCCAATACCAATTGAGGCTGTGCGTGTAATCCAGGAATCGTGAATAATTTCCCCACTCGACATTCGGTTGCCCAAAGGCTCCCCACAGGCCGAACCTGTCTGCTACCGCCGAAAGGAAACCCAAGCCGAGCCCAAGTCTCAAAACCAGTGAACTCATGCTGCTATTTCGGATAAACATTTGATCCTCCTGTGGCGATCGCCACGTCCAAATAATCTGCACAACAATCCGGGTAGACGGCCAGGGTCGCTTATCCAAGGTGTCGGCATTCTGCTACCCTCTCGAGGCGCAAACGTCGCGCCGGTTCTCTTCAGTCATTGAGTTACTTGACCGGTATCACTAGCGGAGAGTCCTTCTTGTGAATGAGGAAGACCAAAAATTTCGCAGGCTCCGAACTGCTTGCATTCCGGCTCACGACGTGAATATCGCTGGGGTCTTCATAAAAGCTTTGGCCAGGCCCGAGGGTCAGTTCTTTTCCGCCTTTTACTTGCATCACTACGTTGCCTTCCAGCACGTAAACAGAAACTTGTGCGTCGTGGCGGTGGATAGGGCTTGAAAAACCCGGAGGAAAGTCAACGGTGTACATGAGAACTTCACTGTCGGAGGCTTCCGCCAATGTGTGTGACATGATCGACGTAATGGTTTCCTGCGCTGTCAGGGGACTAGTTATGGTCAGGGTGCTGGCTGCAAGAAAAGCCAATACCAGGATTCGTTTCACGCTCGCCGTAGCTGCCTGCATCGGTGTATCTCCTTAGCACCACACTAGGCTTGGTGTGGTTGAGGAAAAAGGTCCATAATGCAAACATGAAGTAGTCCACTTAGTATTCGAGAAGAGGGATGCCAGTCATGGCTAAAAAAGAACCCTTTCAGGACATCTCGCTGAACCAGCCATCGGGCACGCGAAAACTTTGGCGCTGGCTCTATACAGAGTTGCGCAACGCCATTCTGGATGGACGACTAAAGCCCGGCGCTCGCATGCCCTCCACACGCAGCCTCGGCATGCAGTATTCACTTTCGCGAGGAACCGTAGTCGAGGCCTTTGACCAGCTACAGGCCGAGGGATACACGCGCACTGAAGTTGGGTCAGGAACCTATGTCGCCTCGCTCATTCCGGATGGGCTCATGTCTGCAACGCGGAAACCCACAACGGCTGCTGCGTCGACTTCGAAGGCTGCGCTCTCGAAACCTGCACAAGAATTTCTAAAGAATGTGGAAGTGTTGCCCGCGTCTCACACCATCAATAAGGCTTTCCGCTCTCATGAACCGGCCATCGATCTCTTCCCCGTGGATCTCTGGGCCCGTGTTGCTTCACGCGTCTTGCGCCGAGCTCCGCGTTCGCTTTACGGTCACGGCAACGCTGCGGGCTACGCGCCTCTCCGTCGTGCTATAGCAGAATATGTTGGTGCGTCGCGCGGAGTGCACTGCACCGCTGAACAGGTCATCATCACCTCTGGCACACAACAGGCCCTTGATCTCATCGGTCGTTTCCTCCTGACCACCGGCGATTGGGTCTGGATGGAAGATCCTGGTTATTCAGGTGCCCTTCAGACGTTACGTACTACAGGTGCGCGTATCGTTCCGGTGCCTGTAGATGGAGATGGCCTCATCGTAAAGGCGGGGCGTAAGCTTGCACCCAAAGCGAAGCTCGCCTACGTTACCCCGGCCAATCAATTTCCGATGGGTGTCACCATGTCAGCGGATCGCCGATTGGAACTCCTTCGCTGGGCAGTTAGCGCGAACGCTTGGATCATCGAAGATGACTACGACGCAGAGTATCGCTACTCTGGTCACCCTTTAGCTGCTCTGCAGGCACTGGACAGTTCCGGTTGCGTTATCTACGTCGGCACCTTTACCAAGATGCTCTTCAACGCACTGCGTTTGGGGTTCATGGTCCTACCTGACCCCCTCGTTGAGCAATTCGTCGCTGCCCGCACCTTCATCGACCGTCATCCGCCGACTCTAGAACAGGCCATCCTCGCTGAGTTCATTACCGAAGGCCACTTTGGTCATCACATCCGCCGTATGCGCCAGAACTATGCAGAGCGTATGGACATCCTCAAAAGTGTTGCTGATAAGCACCTGGAGGGAATGCTCGATGTCGTTCACGCAGAAGCGGGGATACGCACACTTGGCTGGCTCAGAACATGGAAGTCCGATCGGGACGCAGCGCGGCGAGCGCGCGTGCACGGCCTCGAAGTAGAGGCACTTTCAGTGTTCACCACAAAATACCAACAGCCCCCGGCACTAATGCTCGGTTTCGCAAGCTGCACTCCTGCAGAGCTGCGACGCGGCGTATCGATCCTAGCAACCGCTCTACTTTCGCGTTAGCCATTCGACTCGACTCGAACCTTATTCGATTATTTGAGAAGCAGGAGCCGATGGAAATCACATTACTCAGATCTGAGCCCTAGTGTTCAGATTGAACTTCAGCTTCGAAAGCAACATCGCCTGGTACTTCCCGATGTGCTCCTGAGCGAGCTTTTCGGGACTGCGATGGAAGTACCGGCCGAAGTGCTCGATTCTGTGAACGCAAGAGCGGATCGTGTTCTAGGCGATGTTGCGACGCTGCAACTCTTCAATCATGAGCGGAGGCAGATGGGTCACAGGGGACCTCCTTCCCTGTAATTAGAGCTGGTCGCAAGCCTGTCCAAGCCGATCTTGGAATACGCCTAAGCGTCCTCTGCCATCGCCGCTTCGTTCAAGTCGGCCAGTGTCAGGGATCCACACTCATTCGAGTGTGAGCTGCCGACATAGGACGCTGCGCGCCATTTGCGACCTCATTAAATTACGTCATCGGAAGAGTCGAGCAGATTCCAGACTTGGTAGCCGCTCGCAAGGCAGCGCGACTTCTGGTGCCGGCACTGAACGCCAGAACAGCGAGCGCTCAACCTTTTGTAATGACAATGGCTCAACTTTACAGTCACTTTGAACAACGCGAATTGGGCGCGACAAATACATGGCGCAACAATTCAACCAAGAGCGTCTATAAGGTCTACCTGAAACGCTGGGTAATCCCAAAATGGAGCGACCATCTGTTGAGCGATATCGGGACGAATGAAGTCGAATTGTGGCTCCGAGGGATTCCCGTCGCGAGGAGTACGTGCGCCAAGATCCGCAACGTCATGTCGGTTCTGTTCAACCACGCTTGTCGGTATGAGTTCTTCGACCGAAATCCAATCAAGCTAGTCCGCCAGAGCGCAAGCGCCGATCGCCGAAAATTGTGCTGACTCCTAGAGAGATCAGGACGCTTTTAGAAGGCTTGGAGATTCGTGAAAGGATGTTGGTCTTCATGGCGGCGTCGACCGGTATTCGACAGAGCGAGTTGTTCGCTCTGAAGTGGAGTGATATCGATCTTTCCGCAGGAACGATGAACGTAGCCCGTTCCATCGTTCACGGTTTTGTGGGACCGCGCAAAACCGAATCCTCCCAGAAGGCCGTCCCCCTCCACCATCTTGTCTGCGAGGCCCTAGTCATGCTGAAAGACCGGAAGGCTGAAGGGCGCCGCAGGTTTCGCCGAGGATCAGGACGACAAGATCCGCTTCGCGGACGCCGTTGAGACAGGCAACCTGCGGTGAGCGTGGTTGCGCCCCGAAATCCTCCGCCATCAGCGGCTGATGACGCAGCGTGGTAACTGCGGAGCGGGCTGCCTGGCGAAGCGGCTGCATGCCCGCGATCAGTGAACTGATGAAAACCTTCTCATGCCAATGTTACAAAGCGGAGACGCGCGGCGTACAAGGCCCGTTCATGCGGCTGGAGATCGCCCGGCGGTCTGCGGCAGAATAACATTCTCCACTCCGTCGCAGTTCTCAGAAGAAATTCTCCGGCCATAGGAACTCAGGCAAATACTATCGAATTAAGCGCGCCTGACCTTCATAGCCCGTGACTCAAGCTCCCTCAGAAACACGGGCCAGGGCGGAATATTGCTTCTGCATACCTTCGATGAAGACGTGGACATCCAGCCGCCCTGCGACGAGGACAGGCCACCATACTGGGAAGTGGAAAGCCCGCCATATTGGGATGTGGACAGTCCTCCCGTATTGGGAGCTTGAAAGTCCGCCGTATTGTGACGTTGATAGACCGCCATATTGAGGGGTCGACATCCCGCCGTACTGGGAAGTGGACATACCGCCATATTGCGATGTTGACATGCCGCCATATTGGGAGGTCGATAAACCGCTGCCCCGCGACGTACTTAGATTGCGCGGCCAGGTCCTTAGTCTCGGAATGTTGGGTCTACTCAAAAACCCCTTTCTCCGCTGCTTGATATTTTGACGACGCGTCTGACCGGCTTCCATCGAGATTGTGGGCCAGCAAAATCGACGTGTAACAGCTATGCGAGTTCTCGGCGCGGACCACCTTGTCCCGGAGATGGCTCATCTGGAGTTCACAACAGATTGCGCGGCCCGTTTCGCCGAGTGCCGGGAATCGCATCCTTAAAAAATCCGACACGTTTCTCGACAGGCGATGAAACGTTTCCCATTGCGACTTGATTCCGTCTTCATTAAATGGGTATTTTTCGAGAAACTCGTCAATATGCCGCTCTCCGAAAGAGAAGATCGGGAACGCGCCGTTGATACTCGTCAATATATCGGCTATCAAAACCATTCTCGCAAGACCTCTGCTCGGAATTCAGTCCGCCTGACGGCCCCTTTACGCTGACCTTCGCGCCTTAACGCGCTCCGCATCCACTGCACGATGTGGTCCGCCATTTCTTCCGCAGTGAGTATGCCGCTCGCACACGTCGTTTCCGCGAATGGCGAGCTGGATGTCCGCCATCTCTTGATCCTGATACCAGCAGCGAATGCGGCTCCCGCCAGGCACATACCAAAGATTCATCTTCGATAGCTCCGGGCCAAAGCGAACCGATTGGAGGTTGACCTGAATATAGAGGTTCTGCTCGACACCCGTTCTCATCGGCGAAGTCGCTTGCGAAACACGTCCCACCAATTCCTCGCGATCCAGTTTCTCCAGTGCCTGCCCATTGACGAGCACGCGGTCCGCAACCGCTTCCAGTAGTCCGGCCCTGCCACCTCAATGGACACAGCCGCTTTCTGGCGTCTCTGCGCGGCCGCTTCTGTGCGAGCCTTTTGGGTGGCCGTCTCCTGATTGTGCTGCTTGAGCCACTCCGGGGTGTTGTCGGGCTGGTAGTCCCATAAGGGACCTGGATACTCCATCTTCATCAAATGTCTTTGCGTCAATTCGCCTCTGGATTGGCTACTTGTATACAACTTTGAAGATAACAATATTCCCGTACGGTAACATTTCAATTGATTTGACCACGTAGAGACCAACTATTCCCGTACGGTAATATTATCTTGATTTCGGCCCAAAATCGGCCTACTATTCCCGTACGGTAACATTTAATAGGTGGAGCGGCTTTGAGATACACAACTCAGCAGATTGGCCAGATGATCCGGGACACACGCAAGAAACTGGGTGTCACCCAAAAGGATCTGGCGCTGACCTCGGGAACGGGGCTGCGCTTCGTCATCGACTTAGAGCGGGGCAAGGAAACCTGCGAGATCGGCAAGGCGTTGAGGGTCCTGCAGACGCTCGGGATCAAACTGACTCTGACGCCGCCCGCGACAACGGCGACGACGACGGCGACGACTACTACGGCGACGATGAAGGAGGACTGAAGATGGCGCGGACGCTCGATGTCTATCTGCACAACTACCTCGCTGGCCAGCTCGTCCAGGACGATGGCGGCCAGATGCGCTTCGCTTATGCCGAGAGCTGGCTGAACCGGACCGGCGCGACGCCACTCTCGCAATCACTGCCGTTGCGCACAGAGCGCTTCTCGCGCAATGAGTGCCGCGGCTTCTTCAGCGGCATACTGCCCGAACAAGCAAAGCGCGAACTCATCGCCGGCAATCTCGGCATCAGCGCGCGCAACGACTTCGCCATGCTGGAGCAAATCGGCGGCGAGTGTGCCGGCGCCGTTACTTTCATTCCGGCAGGAGAAAAGCTGCTCGAACAGCATTACGGCTACCGTCCGCTCTCGCCGGCCGAACTTGCCGCGATCCTGAAAGAGCTTCCCAAACGCCCGCTCCTGGCGGGCGACGAAGGGATACGCCTCTCGCTCGCCGGCGCGCAGGACAAGGTCGCCGTCCGCATTGAAGGCGACGAAGTTTCCCTGCCGCTCGGCGGCGCGCCAAGCACGCACATCCTCAAACCCGCAGTCGAGCGCTTCGCCGGCGTCGTCTTCAACGAACATCTCTGCATGAGGCTGGCGACTGCATCCGGGCTGCCGACGGCGGCGGTCGAGACCCGCAGCGTCGACGGCATGGATTACCTGCTGGTCGAGCGCTATGACCGGGCGCATCGGACGGTAGACGGTGGCGCGCCCGTCCTCGAACGCCTCCACCAGGAAGATTTCTGCCAGGTCCAGGGCATCGTCTCGGAAATGAAATACCAGAAAGAGGGCGGCCCGTCCCTGAAGCAATGTTTCAGCCTGCTGCGCGACGTCTCAAGCGCGCCGGTCGTCGACCTCGCGCGTTTTCTCGACGCGGTGATCTTCAACTATCTGGTCGGCAACAACGACGCGCACGGCAAGAACTTCTCCCTGCTCTATCACGGTGCCGGAACGGAAATCCTTGAGATCAGGCTGGCGCCGCTCTATGACATCGTCAGCACGGCCTATTACCCGGAACTGAGCAAAGAAATGGCAATGAAGATCGGCCGTGAATACCTGTCGGAGAAAGTCGTGCCGAAGGACTTCGAGCAGCTGGCGGAAGAGGCGGGCTTAGGCAAACCGCTTGTGAAACAGCGCGTCCCCGAACTGGCCGATACCGTGCTCACTGCTCTCGGAGAAATCGAAATCGCCAATCCTTTCGCCGAAGCCGTCGCAGCGCTGACACGCACCCGCTGCGAGAGCACGCTAGACAGCTTCCGTAAATAACAGGGCGGGAAAGTCCTGCGCGATAAACCGAAATCCCGGACCACCTCCAACCGGAAGGGCTCGCCGTCGAAGAAACGTTCTGTGCCGAGCACGGCGGCACCAGTCCTTGACACGGAGCCGTGCTCAATCTGCGTTGAATGCGCAAAGCATCCGAGCCTGGAGAAGTTCGTCCTGAAGCACGTGACAATAGGACATGAATGCGGAATTTGCCAACGCCGCGACCTGATCGCATTCGCGCCTGCGAAATACGAGGCGCTTTCTTCGCTCGTTCGTGCGCTTGTCAGATTCCACTGCGAAGACTGGAACTACAACCACCCTTGGCGGCGAAGATGGGCCCGTTCCCCTTCTTTGCGACGAGAATCCGATCGTTGAACATAAGGCCGCGCCTGGATTTCCGCATGATGCTGGGGAATCCGAAGGATTCCTGACAGACCTTTTCGATCCGCCATACCCCGACTACGACAAAAGCATCTCCATCTATGACGGAATGCCAATGCTGCTCGATGCCATTGGCACGTCATCGTCGCCGCGGTACACAGAATTCGCGAGCCGCCTCACTAAGGAAACTTACCTCGAGGTCGAGGAATGAATTCGCGAAGCTCCTGGCGAAGCTCGAACATGGAATCAATGCTGCCCTTGAACACCCTTGAAGAATGCGCGAGAAGACCTCCTTTGGCAGATCGAGCGAGCGGTAGTGCTGTGGACCGGCATCTAGACCGACCTCGCCGATGTATCGAGCTTGCGGCAGATACTCTTCCCATAGATCGATTTCAGACGATCGTTCGCGCGAATGAATTTCGTCCCTTGCGTGAGCTCACGGTTGCGCGGCCAAGCTTTCGGCGTGGTCGTGACGGTAAGGGTGTAAATACAGGCAAGTTCAGCGGCGCTCACAGCCGTAATCGGATCCGGAAAGAGATCGAGGTAACAGTGAAAGTCTACGAGCGCAGGCTTCATGTCGACTGTTAACTCGGCCTAGTCCGAACAGCCTCAAGCAATGTCGCCAGTTCCGCGAGGCCTCGCTTGTAGACATCCGCTAAAGCCACCTGATGATCCGGGGATTCATCTGAGAGTGGTCCTGGTTTGTGAATATAGAAGGGACCTAATGCCGGCCTGCGTCTGAGTTTTTCGATCGCGAATTGAAACGAACGTATCTGTTGACCTTCGGCATCGCGCGTGTCGAGTTCTCGCGCACCCAGATCTGGCAAAGCGTAAGTCGTATCATCAGATCTTTTCGCGGAATTGAGGAGTAAGGCAAAGGAAGAACGCAAGCACTTGAGACGTGATCAAATCGGGAAGCGTTTCGACCTCTGCCTGATTGGAATCGTGGAGGAGTTTAATTTTCTGGACAGAGTTCCATGGAAAAACGTCGTGGGGTTGGGCCTTAGGTTGATTCGTATTCGTGTGGATATCGAGAGAACAATACTAGAGATCAAAGACACACGCCGGATCATGTAACGCATCACACGAAGCAGCCCTCTCCAAAGTCACCGCTGGATGGCAATCAATCGGATCGCCGCTGGCCCGACAGCGGCATGCGCATTACGTTGTCGGCCGAACTCTTTCGTCGGCGCATGATCCGCAGTAGCTGATCGCCTGCCGGTTGGAACGGAAGCGTGTGTAGTCGCGGATCTTCGAGAGCCCAGGTGAGCGCCGTGAACGAACAACTCCAGGCATAGTCCGTAACCGCCGCAATCGATCCTTAAGCAGTGGATCGCGTTCCAGCGAACTGACCAGATCGTACTCCAGCTTGCTCGATCGCCGGATCATGGGACACACTCATGGATCGTGCTCTCTCCGAAAGCGGCACTTGTCCACTGACCTGAGGTACGGATTTATTCCTTCAAAGATTCTCCGCGGCCGTTGGATTGCTCCTGTGCCGTCTCCTGTTGCCGGTCCTCTGCTCCTGAAGCTCCCGGCTCGACCATTTGGTAACACCTCACACCGCGGACATGCGAAACGCATCGTGGATCACCAGGTAAATAGTTTCCGAGTATCATATCGAGGCGGATTGTCTCGGCTTTCACGCCGCAAGCGCGATTGCAGGGACCGGGCCCGGATCCCAGGGGTCATTCAATAACACCATCAAGTCGATGATCCGGTCCGATCCGCACAATCCGCAGCGCTCCACTGATGTTGAGATCATTTCGCAGGTCTGGCAGTATACCGCTCTCTCCACTGGGATCGAGATTAGAGCGGGGTCAGATCGAATCATTGTGACATTCCGCATAGATGCTCCAAACTCAGAAAATCGTAAGATACTCTGGATTAGGCGACAGAACGTGCCGCTTCCTCCGCAAGCTCAGTTACCAGTGCCTTAAGGGATTCAAGCCTCGGAATCTTGGTCATCGACTCGATTTGCAGTTTGTCCATGACGGCGATGAACGTGGCCTCTCCGATCTGCTCCGCCAGCGAGTATGCCTTGTGAACGCCTCGCGCGGCCCGCTCCATTGCTTCCGCCACGTTAGCCTGGAATTGCGCATTGGGGATGTCATTCGCCCGGCGGGCGTGTCCGGCGCGCCAGAGGATCTCGCCATAGATCGCGGCCCCCAGAATGCGCCGGAATCCCTCAATCTTCACCATCACCTCCTGATCAATGGGCCCCCTTTGGCTTATGGGAGGACGAGGGCCGGATACAGGGTGAGCCTTGCCGTTGCTTGGAGTCTTGGCGAGCGCCCATCGAGGAAGTGTCGGAAATCGCGTAGGCTGACGGTGTTCGTTGAGCGGCACCCACATCTCGGTGAAGTTGTAGAGGTACCGCCCAAGCCCAAAACAGCTTGCCGCACGCTTGAAAGCTTGCGCTTCAAATCCCTCGTCGACTTTATCTATTTCGTCAATCAGCAATACGCACGGCTGCTCGCATTCGAGCGCGCGCAGGAGGGGGCCAGGACGAAAGAAGTCCCGCCCTTTGAAGTTCGCCTGCACAGCTTGCCAGTTCTCGTGCTGGCCTCTTGAGAATTCCATGTAGAGTCGTTGAAGGCCTTCGTCGAAGCGACCGATGGCCTTGTCCTCGGTCACGCCGCGAAAGCACTGCAGCCTTTCCACGTGGGTTCCGGCCGCGGCGGCAACGGAAATCGCAAGCTGGGTCTTGCCACTGCCTGCGGGACCTTCAAGCAGAAGAGGTTTCTGTAACTTGGCGGCTAGGTACACCACCTGGATCATGACCGGATCGATGAAGTAGCCAATCGCGGCGAGCTTGCGAGTTAACTGTTCAACCGAGTCAAACATCGTCTGCTCCGTTCAACTGGGCGTCCCGACCACTGCGCGTCGGGACGATTTCTCGCAGATGCTCCTCTTACGAGCGCGGTCGCAGCATGCTGCCGATCAGCAACTCTGTCAAATCTCTTGAAGTCCTCCGCTGGAATCTATGCGCGGCGCCATATCGGGGAGCCAGCGGCGAGCAGGTCTCAAGCAAGGCCCTGCAAGCGCCGGTGTACCCGCTGAGCGATTCGTTCCGGAATTCTGAGGGAAGTGTAGCCCCTCTTGACACGTGTGGGCAGCCTGGCGATCTTGATCACCCCGGGTTCATGGCTGAACAAACGCCGAATAGTGTTTTCGCTGAAGAACCACAGCTTTGACAGCTCCGAGACGGTGTAGTGCCGTTCCAAAGCGACAGGGCTGAAGACATTCTGCGGCTTTTCCGGAACATTGATCTGCGATTGTGCGACTTCCATTCTGTGCCTCCAGATTCTGAGATTAATGGTGACGAAGCAGCGAATCCGATCGATCGGAGCAAAAACCATGCGGAATACGTCTACCGTGGATTCGTTCCTGGGTCAAAACCCTCGCCCCCCACGCGTACCGCGACGTGGAATAGAGCCGAAGGTGAGGATCTCTATCGGCAGGTGGCGCGATGTTCTGTCTAGCGACAAATCAGGAACGATGCTCCCGCACATCAGGCCAGTTCCGGCCGAGACGCGGGAGAACATCGAGTCTCCCGATGAGGCCAAGCGCGGGGAGATTACCAGAAGTCTCCAGCAGGATCGCGTCAGGCCCGATTCGGTTTAGTCTTTGAGAAGACCGGCCTGATGATCACCGAAGAGAAGGATCTCTGGTCACCGGGATCATTTCGAAGATGGAAGCAGGCGCTCGCGAGTTCCGGCGCGGAATGGAAGATGATAGCCCGACGATGCCAGTGGCTCGATGAGTGACTCGGCGATTTGACGAGGCTACCCGCCGATAAGCGATGCTGTTCTGTCTCCTTGGTCCTCGGTCCCAGTAGGCCGATAGCGCATCTTCTCTCCGCGCGCCGCGATCAACTTGACAGTTCTAAGATACTTGTTTACGCTAGGCCTTATCGGTCAATGCCTCATGGAAAATGAAAAAGATATTTCTCGTGATCTGTTTCCCGGCGCACTGGAGATGATGATTCTCGAATCTCTCCGCCGCCAGCCTGCCCATGGTTATGCGCTGGTGCAGCACATTCAACAGCGCTCCAAAAACCTTCTCCAGGTGGAGGAAGGCTCGTTGTATCCGGCTCTTCAACGACTGCTCAAAACGAAGATGGTCAAGGCAGCATGGACGATCTCACCTTCGACCAACCGCCGCGTGCGTATCTACCAGATCACCAAAGCCGGTCTCGAGCATTTGGAACGGCAGATATCAAGTTTTGATCGGATGCTTGAGGGCATCCAGATGGTACTTGGACCGGCGCGGCGCGCTACCAACACCTAAGGAGGTCGCTGGTATGAGTTGGCTTGAACGAATCTTTCGCGGCAGGCGTCACGATGACGATTTAGCCGAGGAGTTGCTTGAGCACATCGAAGAGAGAACCGAGCAGATCATGCGCCTCGAGCATCTGTCGCGACCCGAGGCTCGCCAGGCTGCTCTTCGCGCCTTTGGAAACCCCACTCTGGTTCAGACGCACAGCCGCGAGGTCTGGGAGTGGTCCAGGCTTGAGGCTTTTCTAGTCGATCTGAAACTTGTCGCTCGTCGACTGTCGAGGTCCCCTGGCTTCGCAGTCACCGTTCTGCTGACCTTGTCGCTCGGTATCGGCGCCAATACGGCGGTGTTCAGCGTCGTCGATAGTGTTCTCCTGAAGCCACTCCCCTATCCGGAATCGGATCGGCTGGTTACGCTATCGCTCCAGGCACCCGGAGCCGCGGGACTCACGAGTTTTCGCGACGGCCTGCTGCTGTCCCCGTCCATGTTCCTCACCTTCGCCGAGCATAATCGCGCGTTTCAGTCGCTTGGAGTATGGAGCGCGGGTACGGCAAACCTTACTGGAATTGCACAGCCGGAAGAGGTTCACGTGATCACGGTGAGCAGGGGATTGCTCGAGACGCTGGCTATTCCGCCCCTCGCGGGACGCTGGTTGAACGCAGACGATCAAAAACCGAACGCGAGCAAAAGCGTGATGATCGGTTACGGCTTCTGGCAGCGTCAATTCGGCGGTCAACAGAACGTAATCGGGCAGACGATCCGATTAGATGCGCAGTCCTGGCAGATTGTCGGCATCATGCCGCGCGGGTTCAAAGTGGTTGACACCGACTTCGACTTCTTGAGGCCGGCACCTTCAGCCTTCGATCCACGCCATCAGATCATGGAAGGATTTGCCTGGAATGGTGTGGGGCGGCTGAAAAACGGCGTCGCGATCGGACAGGCCGATGCTGATGTTACAAGCATGATTCCTGTGTGGATGGATTCCTGGTCGGATGGTCCCAAAAGCAATTCGCACTTCTTTGAGGTCTGGCGCATTACCGCGGCGCTGAAGCCACTGAAGCAGCAGGTTATCGGCAACATCGGTAATGTGCTCTGGCTGGTGATGGGCACCATTGGCATAGTGATGCTGATCGTGTGCACCAATGTGGCCAGCCTTCTGCTGGTGCGCGCCGACTCCCGACAACAGGAACTGGCAGTGCGGGCAGCGCTGGGGGCCGGCCGCGGCCGCATCGCTCGTGAACTGATCATCGAAAGCGTTGCGCTCGGAGCAGTCGGCGGAGGGGCGGGGATTGCCGTGGCATACGCGGCGCTGCGGCTGCTCTCGGCCATAGGGCCTGTGAACCTGCCTCGCCTGAGTGAGATTTCGCTCAGCTTCGAGTCATTGTGCTTCACCGCCGGACTTTCGATTTTTTCCGGGCTCTTCTTCGGATCGATCGTGTCGCTCAAGTACTCACGTGTCGGCGCGGCAGCGGCGCTGCGCAGATCGAGCCGTACCGCAAGCGCGGGACGCGATCGCCATCGTTCGCAAAACGTGCTGGTCATAGCGCAGGTGGCCATGGCCCTGGTTTTGCTGGTCTGTGCCGGATTGATGATGCGCAGCTTTGCCGTGCTGCTCAACACGCAACCGGGTTTTTCAGACCCGGAGCATCTGCAGACCATGCGGGTTGCCATTCTGCCGTCGCTTGTCTCCGATCCAGTCGCCGTGACGCATGCGCAAAACGAGATCGCGGACAAGGTTGCCCAACTCCCCGGTGTCTCCTCAGTGGGGTATGCGGCGGACGTACCGATGGAGGGCCTCGAGCCAAACTGGAACAGCATCTTCGTCCAGGGACGAGATGCGTGGGGCGCGAAGAGCACACTTCCGATGCGCCTCTTCAACTACACCTCGCCCAACTACTTCCATACGATGGGTTCCCGCATGATCGCTGGCCGTGAATTCACGTGGGACGATGTGTACAATCAGCGGCCGGTCGGTATTATCTCGGAGAATCTTGCGCGCGAACTTTTCGGCTCGGCCCAGGCCGCCATTGGAAAGCAGATCACCTATTTCCAGCGGGTGCCGTGGCATCAAGTGATCGGTGTGGTTGAGGACGCGCGGCACAACGGTGTGGACGCGCCGGCGCCAGCCATCGTCTATTGGCCGACGATGAGTGAGAATCTCTACGGCCCCGAGCCCCTCGATGCGGTGCGGGGAGTGACATTTGTTGTACACAGCCAGCGCGCGGGTTCGGAGAGCCTCACGCAGGAGATGCAGCAGGCTGTTTGGCAAATCAACGGCGAGCTGCCCGTCAGCGGGCTTCGCACCATGCAGGAGATCACCTCGAAGTCCCTGGCGCGAACTTCGTTTGCACTCACGATGCTCGGAATCGCTGCCACGATAGCACTGGCGCTCGGCATCATCGGCATCTACGGGGTTATCTCCTACTCGGTTTCGCAGCGCACGCGAGAGATGGGAATTCGCATCGCTCTTGGCGCTCAAAAAAGCGAACTGCGCTGGCTGTTCGTTCGTTCTGCCCTGGTGCTCACCTGTGCCGGTTTAGTTATTGGCTTTTGTGCCGCCGCAGCAGTAGCCCAACTGATGAGGACCCTCCTGTTTGGAATCAGTCCGCTGGATCCTCTGAGCTTCGCCATGGTGGCTCTCATCCTGGTTGCGGCGGCCGCACTCGCAAGTTTGTTGCCGGCGTCTCGCGTTTTCGCAATTGATCCCGTAGATGTGCTCAAAGTTGAGTGATCGCTGCTGGCTAATAGATTCTTTGAGTACAGACGGCCGATTCCAAAAGAAGGTCGGAAAATCAGATCTGATGCGACGGTTGAAGCATCCCGGCCGAGGCACTCGTCGAGCTGCCGCGCTTGATCAGTTCACGACTTGGCGATTTGGCGTAAATCCAGATGCATTCCCCTGCGAGATGCCCCCTTCGTCCTACCTGCCATTTCATCGCAGCCTCGGGGTAACCTGCTCGGAATAAACTTACCGCCGGACCGTCGTCCCCATCAGTGTGCCCAGCATAAGTTGCTGCCACGCCCCCAAGGCTCAAAAGGTAAGGACTTGAGTCAGTGGCCAAGCCAAGTGGGCACCAGTTTACCCTCGAACACCACCGCCTGCACATTCTTCAATGCTCGAATATCCGTCAGCGGATCGCCCTGTACTGCGACGAGATCACCTTCTTTTCCTGCCGCAATGGTGCCAAGTTCCGGCAGGTCCAAAAGGTCGGCATTATTCCTGGTTGCAGCGGTAAGGGCCATCTGCGGTGACATTTCGTGATCCACGAGGGCGATGACTTCGTCCAGTACAGTAGCCTTACCTGGCTCATACAACTGGTCCGAACCGGCGGCCATCGGCAAACCTGCCTTCAGCGCCATCGCGAAACTCGTGTAGTGCTTTGTTGCAAGGCCGCTCGCCTTGGCGGCGACGAAACTAGGCATTTTTCCGGCTTTCGCCATGCGCTCAAGGTTGCCAATCACGAACAGCGTGGGGTCCAGATAGACGTGATGAGATTTCATCAGCTCGATTGCCTGCTGGTTCAACTCTGAGCCGTGCTCGATCGAATCGACTCCAGCATCGACCGCCGCCATGACACTGCGAATATTCTCCGCGTGCACCGCGACTTTAACATTGGCCATGTGCGCCTGTTCCACTATTATTTTGAGTTCATCAGGGGAAACTTGCTCGGCGTCAGGAGAATCGAGCGGCGAGATCACTCCGCCGGATACAAGCACCTTGATCACGCGTGCGCCGTACTTCAGTTGAAAGTGAACGGCTTCCTCTGCTTCCGCGGGCGAGTTGATAAACCCATGTAGCGGGGTGTAATAGTCCCTGAGAGCAAACTGCCAGGGCATGTCGATCAGATCCCCATGTCCCCCAATCGTCGAGATAGCATGCCCCGCGGGAATGATATGAGGGCCAATAATCGTGCCTTCATCGACCGCGCGCTGCAGGGCCACATCGACAAAATCCCAACTGCCAAGCACCCTCATCGCGACGATGCCCCGGGAGAGCGCATATTGAATCGCTTTCTGCGAGCGCAGAGCAGTCAACCCGACGGGCGGGCGTTCGTAGAAAGCGCCTCTCCAGAGGTGTGTATGCGCATCAATCAACCCCGGCAGCACCGTGTTCTGAGAAAAGTCCACTATCTGTGCACCAGCGGGAATTGGGAGATTCGGGCCGACGGCCGTAATCTTTCCCGCGATAATGATCACGTCAGCATTGTTCAATGGCGGCTTCTGCGCATCTGCTATCAGCGTTCCGCAACGTACGTAGACCGTTTGGGACGGAGGTTGTTTCGTTTGAACGACTGGAGTTTCCTGACTATTGGCCATGATGCAGGTGAATAATAATGCGCAACCGGCAAGAGCGCTTCGCATGGCTGATGATCTCCCCCGAAGATGTCGTCTGAGTCACCGCGCAGTCATGGCGACTTCTAGAGGCAAGGTACGGCAGGAGAGGTTCCGGTTCAATGGCTGGAACATTCCCGGAGTGTGACCAGAATCTTCTCTGGGGCGAGTGCTATATTGCAACAACTGAGGGTGAAACGTGATGGAAGCCGAGCGAGGATTCCGACCCGCTGTGCGCTTCGGCCCATTCGAGGCCGATGTTGCAGGCCGGAAACTGCTTAATTCGGGATCCAGAGTGAAGCTGCAGGAGCAGCAATTCCAGCTTCTCGCAGCGCTATTGGAACGCCCCGGCGACGTGATTACCAGAGACGAGCTCCGGCAAAGAATCTGGCCTGCCTACACATTTGTCGACTTCGAGCGGGGACTGAACAAGGCTGTCAACCGGCTGCGGGAGGCTTTAGGCGATTCGAGTGCGCATCCCCGCTTCATCGAAACTGTGCCCCGCCGGGGATATCGGTTTATCGCGCAAGTCGCCCAGAAAATCGGCTCGCTGGCTGTGCTTCCGTTCGAGAGCCTTTCAGTAGATCCAGACCAGGAACACTGGGCCGACGGACTGACCGACGAGCTCATCGTCCAAATCGCCAAGATAGCCAGCCTTCGGGTCATTTCGCGAAATTCAGCAATGCAGTTCAAGCGTACTTCTAAAGGCTTCACGGAGATCGCGCGCGAGTTGGGCGTCGACGCCGTCGTTCATGGATCCATAGTGGTGTCAGAAGATCGCGTGCGCATCAGAGCGCAGCTGATCGACCCATTAAGGGACCGGCATATATGGGCCGAAAGCTACCAACGCGAATTGTGCAATATCCTGGACCTGCAAGTTGAGATCGCGCGCGCAATCTCCTACCAGGTGCGAGCCCGCTTGAGGACCGAGGAAGATGCTTCCCGGGGGAAACTCCGCGTGAATCCGGAGGCATACGAGGCCTACCTGAAGGGCCGCTATTTCCTCATGAAGGGAACCGGAGTTGAAAAAAGCCTCGAATACTTCAGCAAGGCAATTCTGGTCGAACCCACTTATGCCGCGCCTTATGCTGGCCTCGCCGATTCTTATGCTCTGCTCGGAGTATTGTATCTACGTCGTCCGTGCGACGTCTTTCCTAAGGCGAGGGAACTTGCAGAACAGGCACTGCAGCGCGACAACGAAATTGCTGAGGCACATCGGTCCTTGGCTGTCGTCAACAACCTCTACGACTGGAACTGGGCGGCTTCCGAGGAGGAGTTCCGGCGAGCCCTTGATTTGAATCCGTCGCTGTGCGCGGCGCACCAGGGCTACTCCATTTTGCTTAGCGGTTTGCGACGGTACGACGAAGCAATTGAGGAAGCGCTTAGTGCGCGCGAGCTCGATCCACTTTCAGTGATCACCAACGCCCTCGCCGGGTTCATCTACATGCGCGCTCGGCAGTATAACCTCGCAATTCAGTCGTGTCGCCAGGCCATCGAACTCGATCCGAATAACCCCTTCGGCCATTGGCTTCTTGCGCGGAGCCTGGATGCGGCTGAGCGCACGAAAGAGGGGCTGGCTGAATCGGAGCTGGCGGCGAAACTCGCTGAGAATCGTTCCCCGTATTCAGGCCACCTGGGGTATGCCCTTGCAAGGGCTGGCGATCCGGTTGGCGCTTCCAGGGTTCTTAACAATCTACGTGAGCGCCAGAAAAGTGAATACGTCTCAACCTATGAATTTGCGACTATCTACATCGCTTTAGGTAAGACCGATCTGGCTTTCGACTACCTCGAAAAGGCATACCGGGAGAGAACGCCACGGCTTTCCGGTGAACTCTGGGATCCGCGGTTCGATGCATTGCGCTCCGAACCAAGATTTCAGGATTTGGTTCGCCGAATCGGGCTTGCGGTTTAGCAGCCCTCGAGTTCGATATGGAAGATGCGCATATGAGAGCATTGTCTATCGATAACAGGCCTTAGAGAAATTCCACGGATGTCCGAGAGAACAGGCAACCGAAGTGGTCGTTAACAGACTTCTCAAGGTTCTGTTTGCAGCCCAGATATCGCTCGGTGGTCAAGACGGACACATGACCGAGGAGGAACTGAATCTGCTCCAACTCGCCGCCATTCATATGGCAGAGCTGGGCGCATGTTCTGCGAAGATCGTGTGGTGCGAGATGGTCTGGCCGAATCCGCTCAGCGACCCTTCGCACCACGTACCAAATGACCTTCTCAGAGATTCCCTTACCCCAAGGCGTCCCGTATCGGCTGACGGCGCGGAAGATTTGGCACGCTGTCACCTTTGCTGATTGCCTCCATCGATCGACTGCATCCTTGACCCAAGCGGGCATCGGAACGGTCCGGACGTGACCGCCTTTGCCAACTAGGTCCACAATGGCCCAATGTCCTTGCCTGATCTGTAGATCCTCAACTCTGAGTGCAGACAGTTCGGCGCGACGTACTCCGCAGCCCACGAGCAAGGAGAGCATTGCGAGGTCGCGGGCACTGCGAAGGCCGTCTCCGTCGGCCTGCTGCAGTAAGAATCGAGCTTGGTCCTGCGGCAGCCAATTCCCCGTGCGGGCTCCAAGCTGCTTAACTCCTTTGCCCCTGCGAATTCCCGCAGCTAGTTCCGGACTGAGCAAGCGGAATCTGCAGCTTCATACGCAAGTCGCCTGACTGCGGCAAGCCGCTGATTGACAGTTCCGGCTGCCAAACCCAGAAATTCCAGATATAGACGAAATCGAAGGACAACGGCTCGATTCAATGCAAGGCGAGGTTCGGAACAATACCAGGTGATGAACTGATCCATTGCGAACTTGTAGTTTCTCCTTGAATGGGGAGAACTGAGGCTGTTGAGTACCGCAGATTTCGCATAATCGAGATCTGGCAGTTTCAGGACGACCTCGCGGCAGGGTGGCTTCTTGTTCCTTTTGTGCATATGAGCGGCCTCCACGCCCGCTAACATGCACAAAGTAGACCTGGAGGAGGCAATCTCGCTTCAAAAAGTGCGTAGGCGATTATGCGATATTCAAATCCCAGTTGGCCAAATTTAACGCTATTCAGTTCGCAATGTCCGCATCGGATCAAGCCGCGATGCATACCATGCCGGAACGAGGCAGGCCGCAATAGCCACGAACACGAGCAGTCCGGGGACGGTGCCGAAGACTGCTGGATCGAGCGGCCCTGTTTCGTAGAGCATGCTGCGGATGAGGCGTACTACGGCTGCGCTTGCCGGCAAGCCGATCAAGAGTCCCGCCATCGCGGGCTTGAGGCCATCCAGTAGCATGTGGCTTAGCAAGGCGTTGCGTTGTGCGCCGAGTGCCAGGCGGATGCCAAGCTCAACCAGCCGTTGGGCCACCAGATACGCCAGCACTCCGTAGAGCCCTGCAGCGGCGAGAACCAGCGCGATGATGGCAAAAGCCAAAACCAGAATCGAATCAAATTCCGAGTCGATCGTGCTCTTCCCGATAGCCTCTCGCAACGTAATCACATTCGAGACCGGCAAGTCTCGGTCGAGTTGGGCGACGATCTTCCGGACCCGAACTGCCATCGAGTCCGCATCACGGGAGCTTCGCACAACGATGGTAGCGAAGCACATGAGAGCAGCAGGCTCTCGATGATCTCCAAAACGCGATTACCTACTGCGAATTGGAAGGAGGCCCGCAGGATGTCGATGTTGCTTCGCTCACGAGTCCGCATGAGATTGCTGAACGAGCGCGCCGAGGAACGATTCTTCCAGGTGCGCGATAAAGCACTGGGACGAAGTACATGCCAGGATGCAGGTGCACATGGCTCACTATCCAGGTCTTCGGCTCCAATAGCCTTTATCCCGTTCCCGTCTTCTTTCGAGAGTGGATCAACTGCAAGCCCGTGCGTTTCGTTTCCGGTTTGGAGAGAGCGGGCGGGCCGTTCCCCGGTCCACCTCCGTTGGTCTGGTTCAGATTCCACGCATTGCGGACGCTCTCCTGAAGCTGGATCTGTCTGGCCTTCACGAAAGGCGCATAGCTCCTTTCGGTAATTTTGACCGAAGCGTGGCCAAGCAAGAGCGATACCTGATCGATGGGAACACCCGCCAGCAGCATATCGACAGCGAATGTGTCGCGGAACATGTGAGGGTGGCAGCGCTTAATCTCGCCGTCCGGCTTTCGGATATCAGCCAGTTCGAACAGCCGGCGATAGCTTCGCTGCCAGTTGGCGACCGCGCTTTTGGGATCACCATTGCCGCTCCAGAAAAAGTAACGGGGATTCGGTTTGGGACCGGGAGGAACATTCTCGATTGCTTCCACGACGTGCGGCGGGAGGGGCACGTAGACAGGGGTTCCGGTCTTTGCCTGGTAGAGCAGAAGACTGTCGCCATGAAGGCGGTGCCGTTCGAGGGTGATGGCGTCGCGGATGCGCAGGCCGCTCCAGCGCATCAGCAGCGTCATGGTGCGCAGGCGGATGCGAAGATCCTCGACGGGGATGAAACCGCCTCGTGGATCTCCGTAGCTGTGGGTCGCATTGAGAATTCTCTCGAATTCATCGGGAGGGAAGTAGTCGGTCGGGATCTGAAAGACCTTGATCTTGCCAAGACCGAGTGCCGGATTCTCGATCAGGTAGCGGCGGCGCACACATGCCCAGAAGAAGCCGATCACGCGGCTCTGTTTCTTCTGCTTGGCGAGCGCTTTGTCGCTCCAGGTGTTGCGGAAGTTGAGCAGGGCGTCGAGATCGATCTCATCGATGAACTCGAAACCCTGGGCCTGAGTCCAGGCGAGAAACTGCTTGCGGAAGATGGTCTCAAGCTTGTCGAGAGTGGCTTCGGCGACATTGCGGCTCACCGCGTCGGAGAGGTAGGAATCGACAGCCGCCTTGATCGTGACGCGCAGTTTTTTCGGCGTTGAGGGCGGGGCTTCCGCGGATGGATCTCTCGAGTCCCGTCCGCCGGCGCTTGCCGCAGGCGACGGCTTTGCCTCCTGAGCAGGCGCTGGAGGCAGGCCCTCGCTGAGCTGGCGACGAAATTCCTCCGCCTCCTCCCAGCGGTGGGTGCGGGCGCTCTGACGGATGAACTTGCCGTTCAGCGATCCCCAGATCCATTTGGGGCAGCGGCAGCGGCGCCAGGTCTTGTCACCGGCGTTTTTGCAGTCGGGATGGTGGCGGGTATAGACGGAGAGCATTTCGACCCCCAGCTTCAGCGAGATTCTGCTCTCGTCGCCGAATTGGGGCAAAAAATGGAGGCTCAAGTTTATGCGACTGTACAGTGACTGTACAGTTTGGCCTCTATTTTTCCGTCCGATTGAGTAAGCTCCAGAAATAAAGAAGCTTAATTATGGTGGAGGCGGCGGGAGTTGAACCCGCGTCCGAAATCGCTGTCAGCCGGGAGAATCCATGCTCAGTCCGGTTCCGCATGTTTTCGCCTCAGGCACTCAGAACGGACAAGATGCGCCGGAAGCTAGTCCGATGATCTTATGGCTGCAACACGGACCGAGCTGCAACCACCAGCCTACTGAATGACGTCTGATTCGCAGCCCATAGGCAAAGCCGCGAGAGACGGCTGCTTATTTAATTAAGCAGCAAGTGCCAGATTATCGTTGGCAACTTTGTTTTTGCAGGCGATTACGGGTGCCCACACCCCGACATGCCTCCCATGCCGCAATCGATCCCGTCGAAACCGTGACGCCCCCAACGCGATAGACCGGCTGTCTCTTGGATGAGCCAGTCCTCGATTCGGTGCGAGCCGGAATAACTGGCTCGTGCTGCAACTTCTATTCTACGGCATTTTTGGCTGGGCCTCGGATGAGGGGCTGGCAAGGCTTCGACGTAAATGCCATCACTTGTTCAGCTTGCACGAACAATCGAGGCACTTATGCGTCGCACAAGTGCCGCAGACCTGGACGAGCTTTCGGGCCACTGCTCTTCGTGCGCGATAGACGCGGACGTAGGCGTTGTTCGCGGTGGTGTTCTGCGAAGTCGCAAAGGATTCGACGGACTCTCCGCCAAGATCGACTTGCTCTATTGCCGACCGATATTCGGGTTTCAGATCAGGCAGGATTTCGCGAATACAGGTACACGCCTGATTCTGAAGTTGCATCTCATAGCCCTCGCTCCACTCGGCGGTGAACTGATCGATGGCGCGGGAGCGCGTTGCGGCTTGACGATAGTGGTCGGTGATGGCGTTCCTGAGGATTCGGTAGAACCATGCGACGGAACTCTCCTCCTGGCGCAGCTCCGATTCGTGCTGCATCGCCTTAAGATAGGCCACCTGCAGTATGTCTTCGGCGGTGGCAGGATCGCCGATCCTGCCGCGCAGAAACTGCAGAAATCTGCTGTGCATCTCGGCGAGATGAGCTGTCCGCGTGCCAACTGCAGTTTCACTGGCTGTCATGATTCCCTTCACTGCTTTAGATGTTGGCCGGCAGCGAGGGGCTCATAAACGCGCTGCCGGCAGGTCTTTACGAATTCTTTGGGGCAGCGCAGGTGCATGGAGCGCAGGTGCAAGGATTGCAGGCACAAACGCCATTTCCGCAACCGCAGGATACGGGAGTGCAGCTACACCCGCGGTTCTGTTTCTTTGTGGTTTCCATGATTTGTTTCTCCTTTCAACGATGCTGACGCGGCTGGGCGGAGAATCTTACAGTTGACTCAGCGATCTGCATTTTTCTTCAGAATTGAGGCTCGGTCTCAAGGACAGAGTCGCTCAAGATCTTCTCCGCTGAGAAGAAGGGAGAGACTACCCGCATCGCGCGCTGGGCAGCAGACTGTCACCCCGCCTTTCGGGCAAAGGTCCATGCAGGGAACGTTGATGACGTGCAGCAGGCGGTCAGGATGTTCTTCGTTGTAGCGCTTGACGCTCTTTCTCAGCTTAGCGAGCGCGCGCAGGTGATGATCGCGCTTAAGCTTCCTGGCACTTGCCGCAGGCGAGGATGAGTTGGCCGCTCCACGATGCAGGATAGCCTTTCAGGTCAGGTGCCATCGTCGATCGTTAGATGCGCGATTGGATGGCCGACCGGTTCCCGTTGGGAACATCGAAAATGGAGAAAGGGAGGTGGTCCCTACTGCTGTTCCAGGTTGATCTGCTCGTAGGCGTGCCGGGCAATGCCGGCGCGGATCTCAGAAGGCGTCTTCCCTGCCTTCGTCATCGCGTAGGCATAGAAGGCTTCCTGCGCACACGTGGAGCACTCGGTCCCGTGGTAGCCCTCGTAGCAGCTGCGCAGGCTGGTATGGCCGAGCGCGCGGTCGCAACGGCAGTTGCAGGGTAGCTGGTAAATGACATTGCCGATCTTCTCGGCCTGCTGGTAGACGTGGATCTGCCACGGATACTGGAAGTGCTCACCCGTAAGCTTCGCGCCTGAAAGGATGGGCGGCAGAGCCGAGACCTTGAGCGGAGCCGCAGAGTGGTAGGCCGGAACCTCATTGGCCGGGTTGGACCACTGCGCATAGCTGGCTGCAGTGAAGAGGGAGACGGCGATACCCAGGACCAATTTGCTTTGGAAGATCATTTGCGTGATGTGCTCTCTCGCTCATTTTAGACTGGCGGGAAATTCAAAGGAAATCGTGAACCACGGAGAGCAATTTGCAGGCAAAGCGAAAACGATTGCGCAGATCGCGAGGTTCGAACTCGGAACAGTTTCAAAGACAAAAAAAGACGGCACGAACGTTTTGCTGTTCGTGCCGGGAGGCCAGTGACGCAAACTACTTCCGGCTCTGGTGCGATCAGGAGGACCACTCTCCATCACCGGAATATCTACACGATACTATAGATCTGGTTTGAAGCAAATACAAAAATCTAAATTTTCCCGCCATGCGGTATGAGAGTTCTTTCGAACAGTTGGAACATGGAACTGCGCCTTTGGTTGCCTCCAATCCAGCTAGAATCGAGATTGTCGGGGTGAACGGGGCTATGACAAATGCCGTCAAATCATCCAGTTCGGTAGTGAAGGACGGCTCCGGCGGAGCGCAAGGACCCAATTTGGTGCGCGACGGTGCCGCCGGAGGGTGGCTCAAGGTGGGAGCTATTGCGGCCGGTTCAGCGGTTCTGGGCGGGTTAGCAGCGGCCTGGTTCTACCGGAAGGCCCTTTCCCAGCTTCGGGAAGCAGGTCACGCGATTCCGGATTCGGCTTCAAATATCACAGAGAACGAGACGGAAGAGGACTTCTGAGCCCTGCCCCGTTCTGCCCGGCGACTCCCGGAGATTGCGTCAATTCCAACTCCAGAATCTCGCACAGTATGTGCCCAGCGAGAATATGTGCCTCTTGAATGCGTGGGAGATCGCTGGACGGGACCTCAAAAAGGAAGTCTGCCGCTTTGGCGATCAGGCCGCCTCCCTTCCCTGTAAAGGCGACGGTGACGGCACCGATTTTGCGGGCGGCTTCAAGGGCGAGAAAAACGTTGCGGCTGTTGCCTGAAGTGGAGACGGCGACAACGACGTCGCCTTTGCGTGCCAGGGTCTCAACCTGACGCTGGAAGATGTGCTCATAGCCATAGTTATTACTTGCTGCCGTGAGGATCGATGTATCTGTCGACAGGGCGATGGACGGGATGCCGGCGCGGTCATGACGAAAGCGGACCACGAGTTGGCCGTTGAGGTGCTGCGCGTCGGCTGCGCTGCCGCCGTTGCCGCACCATAGGATCTTACCGCCCATGCGGACGGCGAGGACCATCTCTGAGGCGATCTGATCGAGAACGCGTTGCTGATCGTTGAGGGCCTGAACGATCTGAAGATGGTCGGCCAGCGCTGCCTGGAAGATCTTAGCCCGGTCGGAGGTGGGTTCTGCCATGTGTTCGATTCCTGACGAGAATGAGGTCTGGTTGATCGTCCTGCAAGAGGGCGTCTCAGCATATTAGAGCGGTTCCGGGATGCCTGTCGAGGAAGGGATTGGTTTCTGCCGGAAAGCAAGAGGCGGCTCCAAGTTTTCGGAACCGCCGGTTGCATTTCGGAGGAGGGAGTGGACCTGCGTCAGTGGCTGATCACGAACTG
Organism: Occallatibacter sp.; assembly: GCA_035606555.1. Classification (GTDB taxonomy): domain Bacteria; phylum Acidobacteriota; class Terriglobia; order Terriglobales; family Acidobacteriaceae; genus Telmatobacter. Next base: position 50,833 of record DATNFD010000202.1, on the reverse strand, counting down.
GAGTTGGCCGATGTAGACGCCGTAAGGGCCAAGCTTAATGTTTTTCAGTGAGGACGGATCGGTGGCTCCCGGAGTTTTGAGGAGTGTGGTAACTGCGCCGTCCGAGAGACCCTGGCTGACGAGATTGACGGTTTGCGGGTCGGCGCTGAAGTTTAAGCAGACGATCACGGGCGGTGCGCCGGCTGCCTGCCGCTTCCAACTCAGGACCTTGGGGTTGTTGCGATCGAGCATGGTGTCATCGCCTTCAGAGAAGGCTGTATTGGTCTTCTTGAGCTTGATGAGGGATTGATACCAGGAGTAGAGAGACTTGGGATCGGACTTCTCTGTTTCGACATTGATGGTTGCGTTGTTGGATGGGACGGGCAGCCAGGGCTTGGCGCTGGGGCTGTCGAAGCCCGCATTGGGAGCGGAAGTCCACTGCATGGGAGTGCGCTCGCCATCCCGGCCTTTGAACATGGGCCAGAAACGCAGGCCGACAGGATCCTTCACGTCTTCCTTGCGCGCAGGCGGGGTAGTCTTCATGCCGATTTCATCGCCCTGGTAGAAGAGGGCGGCGCCTTTGCTGGCGAAGAGAACCGTTGCAAGGACGCGCTGGATGTCGGTGTCATGCACACCATCGCCGTAACGTGCATCGATGCGCGGGTTGTCGTGATTGTCGAAGACGAGCAGCGGAATGTTGTTGCCGAGTTCGCTCTCTGCATCTTCGAGCTTGGCTCGGAATGCGCCGGCGTCCATTTTATTGATGAGAAGGATCTGCGTGTCCATCGGCAGATGGAACTCGGGCTTCTCGGGCGTGCCGTACTGCTTGAGGAGCTCGGCAATATTCGGCAAGTAGGTTTCGCCGATGAAGACGCGGGTACCGGGATATCTGGCGGTGGAGAACTTGTCGGCGTCGGCGCGCATCTCGGCCATGACATCGTGGACGGCGGGAAGGTTGTCGGTTTTCGAGTTGTCGAGGACGGGCTCACCGCCACGCATTTCGGGATTGCCGTTTTTGTCTTTGACTACGCCTTCGTCGGCGAGGCTCGGGTCTTCAAAGAGCGTGGTGATGGCGTCGAAGCGGAATCCGGCGACGCCTTTCTTCAGCCAGTAGTCGATGATGTCTTTGAAGGCCTGGTGAACCTTGGGATTGTTCCAGTTGAGGTCGGGCTGCTGGATATAGAACTTATGGTAGTAGTACTGGCGAGTTTTGTCGTCCCACTGCCATGCAGAGCCGCCGAAGACGGACTCCCAGTTGTTGGGCGGCTGGCCTTTGTCGGTCGCGGTCTCGCCTTTGCCGTCGTGCCATACATACCAGTCGCGGTAAGGATTCGTTTTAGATGAGCGCGACTGGAGGAACCACTTGTGCTTGTCGGAGGTGTGATTCATCACCATATCCATGAGCACGCGGATGTGGCGTTTGTTGGCTTCGGCCATGAGGCGATCGAAATCGGCCATGGTGCCGTATTGGGGATCGATGGCGACATAGTCGGAGATGTCGTAGCCGAAGTCGACCTGTGGCGATGGATAGATGGGCGTGAGCCAGATGGCGTCGACGCCAAGGTCCTTCAGATAGTCGAGATGCGCGGTTATGCCCTTGAGGTCGCCGATGCCGTCGTTGTTTGCGTCAGCGTAACTGCGCGGGTAGATCTCGTAAAAGACGGCGTTGCGCCACCAGTTCTTTTCGTTTGTGGGACCCTGGGCGGAAGCTTTGGGGGCTGCGATTCCCAGTGCCATTGCGGTTGCGGCGATGATTGCAAGATTTCGGGTCCAGTGCATTGCTGTCTCCTTGTTCCTGGGGCAAGTGCGAATGGACAGATGTCGACGAGCCCCGTTCCGTGCTCGTGGAAAGGCAACGGTGTGAACAGGCCAAACTAACACAGCGGGCGAGGGATAGGGGAGGTTAAAAGCAGGCGGGGTTTGGCGACCCGGGTCTCTGAATTGAGACCCTTCCGCTTTGCTCAGAGCAGACTATGCGGCTATCCACACAATGATGGAAGTTGCGGCTACTCAACCTTCGCAACCAAAGCAGCGAACGGCGGCAATTCGACCGTGTTGCCTGCATTTGTATCTAACCTCGGTGATGAGTAGAGAGGCACGAGCTTCGTTCCGCTTACACCCGCGCTCTTCCAGTCGAGCGCTATTTTCTGAGATTTCCCGCTCATGTTCAGAGCTACGATGATGTTGGCATCGCCTGTTGAACGCAGGAAGGCGAAGACACTCTGATCATCATTGTTGATGGCGATCTGGGCGCCGTCCCGGAGCGCGGGTTCGGTTTTGCGCAGCGAGAGAAGGCGTTTGTAGGTGTTGAAAATGGAATCGGGATCTTTGCTCTCGGCTTCTACGTTGTATTTCGACGATGTTGGCGGGATGGGGAGCCAGGGCTTGGTCACAGTGGTGAAGCCGGCTTGCGGCGTGGCATCCCATTGCATCGGCGTACGTTCGCCGTCGCGGCCTTTTTCCTTGGGCCAACCGAGCTTCCCGATAGGATCATGGACGTCTTCGACGCGCGTGGGATCGGTGGTCCGCATGCCGAGTTCTTCACCGTAATACATCTGCGGAGTTCCGCGTGTTGTGAGTTCGAGCACCGCCATCAACTTCGCGATCTGATCATTGTGTTCGCCATCGCCATAACGGTCCCATTGCCGGGGCTGGTCGTGATTGGAGAAGAAGTATTCGGGCTGACCATGGGCGGAGTTGTTTTCAATCTGATTGAAGAGCTCGCGGAAGCGCGAGGCCGAGAGCTCGTTGACATCGGCGATCTGAAAATCCATGGGCAGCTGTACTTCGTCTGCGTTGCCGTACATCTTCGTGAGCGCCTGAACGTTGGGCTCGTCGGCCTCGGTGACAAGGACGGGGTTGCCGGGGTACTTGTCGACGACCTTGCGAACTTCCTTGAGCACGTCGTGAACCTCGGGCAGATCATCCGTGTACTTGTGCTGGATGTTGCGATCGCCGTAGGCATTTCGGCCGGGCAGGTATGGGTCGTCGCGCATCTGGGGGTCCTCAAAGAGGCGCGAAACGGCGTCGATGCGGAAGCCGGCTACACCGCGCTGCATCCAGAAGTCGAGCACGCCATCCATCGCCTTGTGCACTTCGGGATTGCGCCAGTTGAGGTCGGGCTGCTCGACGTAGAAGTAGTGATAGTAGTACTGGCGCGTTTTTTCATCCCACTTCCACGCGGAGTGGCCGAACCATGATTGCCAGTTATTCGGTGGCCGGTTTGGATCTTTCGCGGATGAGCCTTCTGCGGGGGGCGCGCCTGGCGCAGGATCATGCCATACGTACCAGTCGCGTTTGGGATTGTCGCGGGAAGAGCGGGACTCGAGGAACCACTTGTGCTGGTCTGACGTGTGATTGATCACGTAGTCCATGATGATGCGGATATCGCGCTTCTTCGCTTCGGCAACGAGATTGTCGAAGTCCTGCATGGTGCCGTAGAGCGGATCAATGGCGACGTAATCGGAAATGTCGTAGCCATAGTCGATGCCGGGCGAGGGATACATGGGCGTGATCCAGATGGCGTCGATGCCGAGGTCTTGGAGGTAGTCGAGGCGTGAGGTGATGCCTTTGAGGTCGCCGACTCCGTCGCCATTCGAGTCCTGGAAGCTGCGAGGATAGAGTTCGTAGATGACGGCATGACGCCACCACTCGGTGCCGGTGGGCTGGTCCTTGATTGCTTGCGCGACGGAAGGGGTTGTTGAGGATTGAGCAGCGGCGATGGAATCTTGCGTTGCGCTGCTCACGGTGAGCGCGCAGATTGCGGCGGCGGTTACAACAGATTTGGTCAAGTACATTGCGGTCCTCGTGCCTGCGTGTAAGTTCCGCTGCTCGTAATCCCGGCTGCGGTGGGAACAGGCCAAAGTATCACACTGGGATAGCGACGATCGCGAGAGGTTTGTTCCAGAAGCAATGATTTCGACTGCCCTGAGCACTGCCTAAACTGGGCTCGAGCCCGATTGAGGGCTTTTGGGGGATGGCTGAAGCTCTGGCTTATGCAACCTTTCGATGAGTGAGTCCGATCTCTCCGTTACCGGGACATCACACCCGAGTTCTGCGCGATCAGCATCGACTCGAGGATCTGATCGGATACTTCCTTCACCGCCATAGGCGAGTGCGAAAGAAAGAGTGTATTCGTCTTGTCGCTCTCGCCAATCGATTTCAGCGTGTCGAAGTACTGGGTGACAAGCACCAGTTGCATAACGTCTTTGGGCGTTGCACCCTCAACCGCCTTCTGGAACTGCTCGACCGAGGTCTGAAGGCCTTCGATGATTGCTTTGCGCTGATTGGCGATTCCCTGTCCCTGGAGCGCCTTGCTTTCGGCCTCAGCCTCAGCCTTCTTCACCACCAGGATCTTGTCGGCCTCGCCACGCGCGGTTGCCGCCACCTGCTCGCGCTGCGCGGCGTTGATGTCGTTCATGGCGGACTTGACCTTGGTGTCGGGAACGATGTCGGTGACCAGAACGTTGACGATCTCGTACCCGAAAGCGGCCATATCGGAATCAAGTTCCTGCTTCACGGCGGCAGCGATGCTTGATTGTGACGCAAAGACCTCATCGAGGGTCATGCTGGGCACGTGACCGAGAATGACCTGCTCGACGTAGGACTTGATCTGCGCAACCGGATCGGAGAGCTTGTAGAACGCGTCATAGACGCGCTCAGGACGAACGCGGTTCTGGACCGATATCGGAATCGTGACGAAGACGTTGTCTTTGGTCTTGGTCTCCATGGTGAGGACAATCTGATTGACACGGAGGCTAACCATGCCACCCACGCGGTCAATGTACGGGGTTTTCCAGTTCAGGCCCGCCTCGGCGACGCGCAGGAACTTGCCAAACCGCGTGATCACCGCGACCTGCGAGGTGCTGACCGTGAAGAAGCTACCAAGTATCGTGGCCAGGGCGATAAATCCGACAACAAGGATCAGGACCAGGGCGACCATGTCCATAGAAGCCTCCGCAATGCTGGTTCAAAGGAATATGCGGAGAATTATACGCAGCTTTCGCTCGAACCGACGTGAGCATCACGTCGGCGTGTCGCTGAGTCGCTGCAACGTTCGGGCTATTTACCGGCCTGGCCGTTCGGGATGGCTCCCACCACCACCGTTGTACCCGAAGTGCGGGTCGTCGCGGGTTCCGGCGATGTAGATGGGAATTTCGGCGCCCGAGCCATTCTTCCTGAAGAAGCGGTCAGCGGGCTTGAGCAGGAAACCCTTCCAGCCGCCGACCATCTTGGAGAGGGTAGCTTGCATCCTTGCGGTGCCTGTAAAGTCGAGCGTTCCGCCCTTGGTGCGGTAAGTTCCGTGCAGGTGAATATCAGCCCCGGGAACGGTATACGTCACCCTGGGGATGGTCAGCACACCTCCGCGCAGGTCGAACTCGCCCTGAAACTGCGATCTGATCTTCTCGTCTTCAGCTGATTTGAGCTGGTCGGGCTTACCCTGGCCACGTAGGCTGAGTTCACGGATTTTTTTCTGAACAGTGAGGCTGGTGAACTCGGCGTCGTTCAATTGAAAGTTGCCCTTGAGCGTCATGCGATCGACTACAGAGGCTTTTCCCGGGGGGATGTGAAGTTGCGCCTGCACCTCGACACCACCGTCGAGGATAGGGACCGGAGAATCCGTTGCGAGGCGAAGGAAGTCTTCGATGCGCGCGCGATCGACGTCGACCGTGAGGGCGATGTCGTGCCCGATGCTGTGCAGATTGCCCTCATCGTCAGGCTTGAGCACGCGAACGATCTGGCCTTTGGTGGTGAAGTGGGAGCTGTCCATGGTGGCGTTGACTGAGTTGAGCCGCGTATCGCCGGTGGTGCCATCGACGCGGGCATCGAAGTCAGTGTGAAGGACCATGGTGTGGCCGAAACGGGATAGCTGAAAGTCGGGCGTGTTTGTCTGGCCGTCGACCTGGATGTCGCGCAACGTGCCCAGGTAATGGCCGGTGGAGTCGAGCATGCCTGCAATGCCGTTGAACACGGAAAGATCAGCATGTTTGAACGTGTAGTCGCCGCGAATGGGGCTGTTGCCGGGATCATCGACCACCCACGGACCGAAAGCGCCTGTGGTATGAATTTCGCCGGGAGGCCTGGGGTTCTGCACCACGGCTTCAAACTGCATGGGTACCCCGGAGTGGACGCCCTTTGCTCGGAAACGGCTGATGACAAACTCCAGGGGGAGCTTGTCGGGATTGTCGGACTCATGTGTGAAGCGCACGTCGGTGCAGTCGAGGGCATCGATGACTATGCTTACACTCGGCTGTTTCGATGATTCGGGTGACTTAGGCTCATTGGCTCGTCTCATGTGAGAACGCGGTGGAAAATGGATATCGAGTCCTTTCAGCCGAACCTGCGTGATGTGAATTGGCTGTCCCGAGGTGTAGTGCAACGGAGCATGAAAGTGGAGTTCATCAAGACGGACAAGCGGCGCGATTGGGGGCTTCGGGATAGGTACCTGGACGCCCTCTACCTCAGCGGGAGGCCAGATACGCAGTCCTTTACCCTCTCCCCAGACACCCCACTCGCCGCGCAGTGTGTTGCCGAGCGAGAGGTGGAAGCTGTCGAGTTCAACGTGGGCATGGAAGCGCTCTGAGAGCGCCTGTACAACTTGCGCGCGAACGAAGGGCTCAGCGCGATGGGCGAGGATATCGACAACAAAGGCGACAGTTGCCAGCAGCACAAGTAAGCTGCCGCCAAGCCAGAAGGGCCACCGAGCTTTGCGGCGAGGCAAGATCCCATTCCCCCGTTGCGTCCTTTATTGTTGGATGCCTAAGTCTCTGCAGCCGCACGCGATTTTCTGATTAGGCGGCCGATGCAATAAACTGCTTGGCACGATGCAAGAGCAAATTGAGAATCTGGTGAAACTGCAGGCCGTGGAAGTGGAACGCGGCCATCTGATCCAACTGGCAAGAACGTTGCCAGCGCAGATTGCGGAAGCGCAATCGGCTTTGGATGCAATGCAGAAGCAGTCAGCCGACACATCGGACGCATTAAACCGCGAAGACTCGATTCGAACAAAGCTGGAACGGGAAATCGAAGCACATCGTCAAAAAGCAACACGGTATAAAGCGCAGCAGGATTCAGTGACCACGACCGCGCAGGCTGCCGCCATCGAGCACGAGCTTCACTTCGCAACTGCAGAGATTGAGCGACTGGAAAATGAGGAACTTGCGAGCCTTGAACGCACGGAGGCTCAGGAGACGGCATTGGCCTTGGCGCGCAGGCAGGTGGAGGAACTGGCAGGAACGTTGGATAAGACCCGCGAATACGTGGCGGGGGAGCAGAAGAAAATTGCCGAGCAGCAGGCGGCGCTCACAGGGAAGCGCGAACAGCTGCGAAAGCTGATCGAGCCGGGCCTGTTGTCGCGCTTCGACCGAATTGCGGCGCAACGCGGCACCGGGATTGCACGCGCGGAGAATCAGCAATGCGTGGGATGCCGGATGGGCGTACGGCCGCAGGTGTGGAACCAACTGCGCGAGGGTGAACTGCTGACGTGCGACAGCTGTGGGCGGCTCCTGTACTGGGATTCCGCTATGGCGCCGGCAGCGAAGCCGGCACAGCCTGATCCGGCTGCCGCCGATACAGGCAGGGCCATCCGCAAGCCCCGTCAGGCTGGGGCGTGAGCCGGCAGATCGGGCATGGACCTGGTTTTCAGAATCGATGGGAGCTGAGGGGAAGTTGACGCGGATCTGCGTAGATATGGACGAGGTGATGGCCGATACGCTGGCTGAGCACCTGCGACGCTACAACCAGGCCTTCGAGGAAGAAGTGACAGTCGAGGACCTGTCAGGCAAAGGCTTGTGGGAAGTGACTCCGCAGGACCGGCAATTGCAGCTCAGGGCCTTTCTCGACGCGGAGGATTTCTTTGAGGACCTTCCCCTGATGCCGGGTGCGCAGGAGGTACTGAAACAGCTTTCTTCGCGCTTCGACATCTTCATAGCAACCCAGGCTATGGCGGTACCCAGTTCTCTGGGGCCGAAATATCGCTGGCTCCAGAGGCACTTCTCGTTCATTCCGCCTACGCATTACGTGTTCTGCGGAGACAAAAGCATTCTGCAGGCCGATTTCCTGATCGACGATCTGCCGAAAAATTTGATGCGTTTTCAGGGAAACGGCTTGTTGTATACGGCGCCTCACAACCACGGTGCCACAGGGTTCGTGCGCGTAAACAACTGGCAGGATGTAGCGGAGTACTTCGCAGGCATCCAAGGCTGAGGATTTCAACCTAGCGGTCGTTCTCGGGCCAGGTTGGGCCGATCAGACTAATGGCTAGGATCGCGCCCCCTTCGAATAGCGGGCCCGTTTCGCGCAGGAAAATGGGCACTTCTCCGCCTTCGATCCACATGTAGATGTTTGGCGGCGCTTTGCCCACGACGGGAGCAATAAGGCCGGCGATTCCGCCCAGTTCGATCTTGATCTCATAGTGCAGTGCTTTGCGCCCAAATCCTGCGAGAGAAAACGGCGCGGTGCCGAGCGGCCGTATGAGCAGTGTGACAATTCTTGGCTTGGGAGTGGACACGATCATTGAAACCTTGGTTTCGGCCGCGCCTGGGCTCAGGTTCCTTACGACCGGCGTGACAAGGCCGTTACAGAGATCCGGCGGTATTTTCAGGTGTTCGGTTGAGTTCTGCTCTTTGCCGTCCTTGTCTTTCCATCGCGTCGCCACGGTTCTTTTGGGCACGTCAATGTTCATGTCGAGCTGGGTTGGGAAGTATGGTCCGCGCTGGATGTGGTGATCGGAGATGAGGCGGAATACCCCGCGTTGCGTGAAGACGGTGGTTTCGTCGTCGAGTGAGCCATCTTTGAAGTGAAATGTCAGGTGCGTAGTGACACGGTCGCCGCGGACAGTCTCGATGAGGTCGCCACTGGCGATGACCTGTCCAGTTTCGGTGGTGAGGGACAGAAAGCCGTGCAGCGTGCCTTCTGGATGGCGCACGTGAATGGGTTCGGCGGCAGCGCGCAGAGCGAAAAATGGCAAACCGCAAGCGAGCGCGGCGAGCGAAAAAGAAAATCGACGTCCTTTCCTTGGCCGGAACAGCCGCGGCGTAAGCACTTCGTTTCTAGATGTTCTGAATGTGCCCGGCCGTTGCCTGGCGCAGATTCCAAGAACGACGCGTCCTGGCTTGGTCGAGATATGCAACTTGTTGGATACGCGCGGCATTAGAGATACTGGTTCGGTACATAACGGCGTCAAAGACAGGCATAGGCACGCCGTTGGTCAGGAAGGCAAAACCCCCAATGAGCATTTCCAGACCCCTTGTCTTCGCCGCTGTTTTTGTTCTGCCGACGATGTGGTGCACTGCCCAAAGCACTGCGGCCAACTCGTCTGGCTCGAGCAGCGGAAGCGGCGCCAACTATTTCACGCCATCCGCGCCATCCGACATCCTGCAGCGATCGCTAGATGAAGTGCGGATTACGGTTGGGAACGTGCGACTCGACAAGTGGAAGCGCGGATCGGTTCGCGATGAAGCGGGAACCAACATCGATGCGATTGAACGCGACCTGCAGGGAACGCTGCCGGCGCTGCTGAAAGACGCAGACAGTGCACCGGGAACCCTCACCAAGGTGCTGCCCCTCTCGCGGAATGTGGACGCGCTCTATGATGTGATGGTGCACGTGGTGGAAGCAGCACGGGTTGTGGGAACGAGCGAAAACGTCGGTCAGCTGCAGCAGGCACTCACGGATCTGGAGAAGGCGAGAGTAGTGCTCGACAACCAGATTCAGCAGACGGCGGATATGCAGGAAAAGCAGGTGCTGGATCTCCGCAATACGGTGCAGAAGCAGGATGCGTCGCTGCGTGCGGCCGCAACACCCCCGCCGGCTCCCAAGTGCCCTGCTCCATCTACCACAACGAGAAGAAGACGCTCGAAGCCGAGTGCATCGAAGACGAATTCGAATCCCGCTCCGGGAACTCCGTCAACTCAGAGCAAGCCTCAGTGATATCGGACAAAAAGGAACGCGGCAGCCGAAGCTGCCGCGTTGTTGTATGCGGCCCACAAAGGCCGGGTAATCAGAAGTCCAGCTTGACTCCGAGTTGAATCTGGCGCTGACTGTAGACGAAGTTCGAGTCAGCATTGTTCACAGTTCCGAACCCGAAGGCATTCACGCCTGCGAGTTGCGGGGGCTGGTAGACGAGCGTATTGGCTGGAGTAGTCGATGTTGCCGTTCCGTTGATGGAATAGGCTGTCGCACTCACGCCCGTTACGTTCTGGTGATTGAGCACGTTGAACATTTCCCCAAGCAGCTCGATGTTGTACTTCTCGCTGATACGCAGGTCCTTCTGTAACCGGCAGTCAAGCACGGTGGTATTGGGATACCTGAAGGAGTTCCGACCGAGTTGCAGCAGGTAGCCAGAGCTGCCCGACCCGTTCATCCCGGAACCGGCTGCTTTCTGATTGTTTGCGCTCCCGGCGGAAGGCTGGGTGCCGCTCACGCCCGCCGAGTAGGGCAAACCATTCTGCCACTGGTAGACGGGATTGAGGTGCCATCCATCGGACAGATAGCGCAGCCAATTGCTCGAGTGGCCCGGATATTGAAGCATGCCCCACATCACGAGCCGGTTCGGCACGTTGAAGTTGGAATTGCCGTAATTTGCGCGCGGGCTGGCAAGCGGATCGTACCAGTTGTTCGTTGTGGGCGATGTGCTCTGGTTCTGGTTGAAATCGAGCGAATGCGACCACGTGTAGTTTGCATCGAACTGCGCGTACTTGAAGCTGCGGTTCTGCACTTCGGCGATCATGCCGTGATAGCTGGAATTGATGTTGCTCATCACCTCGGTCACGTAGCCGTAATGGGAGTTCTTGTATGCCTTGGAATACACGGTGGACGTGATGCTTGTGCCGCAGGCAAGAGGGCCGCAGCCAGTGCCTGGATACTTCGGATTTTCCAGGACGGTTAGAGTGTTCTGGTAGGTTGCGGCCGGATCGAGGTTGATGTTGACGAAGTTCGGCAGTTCGCGTCCCATGGCGCCCATGTAGCTCAACGAGAAGAAGGTGCGCTTGGGAAGTTCCTGCTGAATTGAGAGGTCAAACTCGCTCACTTGCGGATTCTGGAAATTCTTCGCAAAGAAATCCAGGCTGGGCGTTGCGAACTTGCCTGCGCCGATGATCTGCGGGAAAACCGGAACCGTGCTGCTGGGGAGCGATCCATAGACCGACGGGATGGTGTACTGCCCATTGGGGCTTCCGGCTGCCTCGTATGTGTTGAGTACGATCCCATTGGGGATGCGGCCATAGTAGAGGCCATAGCCAACGTGGACCACGGTCTTCCCCGATCCGCGCGGGTCCCATGACAGGCCGACGCGTGGGCCGATGTTGTTGTTATCGACGGGCTGATTAATGATTCGGGCATCGCTATCCGGGAAGGGACCGCTGCCGTTCACTGCAACCTTAAGCATCGACGAGTCGATGAGCGACTTGAACGGAGGAGGAACCTGCTCGTTGTCGTAGCGGAGCCCCGCATTGAGCGTCAAGCGCGGTGTAATTTTCCAGTCGTCCTGAACGAAGAAACCGTAATCGACTGTGGTGAGAGAGAACTTTGGTGTGCCGAAGCCCTGTGTAAATCCGTAGTAGCAGGGATACTTCGTTCCGTTGGTCGATAATCCTGTTTCACTGTAGCCGCTGTCGCATGTGCCAGCCGGATTCAGAATGTCGGCGAAAAAGTTGGAGAAATACTGGTAGGTGTAAACGCCATTGCTCTGGTAGAGGTTGTTGATCGTATCGGCATTGCGCAGAACGTCGAGGCCGAACTTGATTGTGTGCCCCTTGCGAGTCCAGATGGCAGTGTCACCAAGCTGCGCCTTCTTCTCTTCGGGATAGGCGGTACGGAATGAGTAATACGGTGATCCCGCGGTGAATCCGTTGTTGCTTGATCCGCCGTAGAGGCTGAGCTGAATCGGAATACCGGTCGAGTTGGTGAGATAGGTCTTGGTGAAATCGCTATAGGGCTGCTGGCCTTCCCAGTTGAGCTCGCGGCCATACTGCACCCGCAGTTCGTTGGAGAGACTGGAACTGAACATGCTGTCGAGCTTTACCAGGCCGTAGTCAAGCTTCACGTAATCGGTACCGAATGTATCGATAGCGTAGGTATTTGACGCCTGAGTCTGCACGCCGCCCGGTGAATCCCAGCGGAGCCGATGGAAGAGTGCGCTCACGTGCTGGGTTGGTGAAATCTGCCAATCGAGTTTCGGAGTGTTCAACACTTCGTCGCCGGTGCGCGGCGTGGGGCCGAGGTCGTCGAGAAGGCCGGGGGTTTTGAGTCCGGTAACAGAGGATACGGACTTGCCGAAGAGCAGTTGATCAAACTTCGCAGCAGCCATTGCGTAATGACTGGGGTCACCGGCCCCATAAAGACGTAATGCGAGCGTGCAAGCCTCAAGGTTCCCTGCCGATCCTGAACCACTGTATTTTGCGCTTACAACGTTGGTCTTTGTGTTGGTTGTCGTGCTGCAGACTGCATCTCCAGGTAGCGAAAGATCAGCCCAGTAATTGAAGAACGCTGACGGGCTCGATGGCTTTGCGAGGCCCGGGAAATTTCGCTTGAACTGGTCATATGCGTAGAACCAGAAGAGCCTGTTCTCGATCAGCTTGCCGCCTGCGCCGAATCCCCAGCGTTTGCGCCAGTCGATAGGCCGATACGGGCTGTTCGGGAAATCCGGTTTGCCGCCACCCGCAGGAAGAACCACACGCGTAATGGTGGTGAACGGATTCAACGCTCCCCAGGCGTTGTCGCGATCGTAGAAGTATGCCTGTCCGTGCAACTGATTCGATCCGCTCTTGGTCACGGCGTTCAACACGCCACCGGCGGAACGACCGTACTCGGCGGAATACACGCCGGTGTTCACCTGGAACTCTGCAATGGCGATCTGCGAGGTGGAATATCCTGCGCGGGTACGTCCGCGCTCTTCCGAGAAAAATGCCTGGTTGTTGTCCGCGCCGTCGATCTCGATGTTGTTGAGAATCGGACTGATGCCGCGGAACGAAATGAGACCGAAGCCGTTGGAATCAGAAGCCGCGCCCGGGGTCAGCAGGGCGAGGTTCGACCAGCGGCCGCCGTTCAGCGGAAGATTGACGATCTCCTGGGTGGTGAGAGTCGAGGAAACTTCAGGCGACTCGAACTGAATGACCGGTGCAACGCCGGTAACTTCGACGGATTCCTGGGTTGCTCCCGCTTTGAGTTCGGGATGCAATTCCGTCAACGAACCGACGGTAACAGGAACAAGCTTCGCCTGGTAGGTCCCGAAGGCCGTGGCCGAGATTGTGACGGTGTATGTGCCGGGCGGGACTAGTGGCGCTTTGAAGTAGCCGTTCTCGTCGGCAACAAGTTTGAATTCGGCGCTGGTGGCGTCGTTGTGCAGAGTCACCGCGGCCCCGGGAATGAGTGCGCCGCTTGCATCGACTACGGTACCCGCAATTGCGCCCTGTGTCGTGCTCTGCGCTGTCGCAAAACCAGAGAACAAACCAAAACACAAAAGACACACAGCGAGCCATTTGAATCTTGTGATGTATTGAGCAGACATGAGTGAGGCTCTCCTATGGAGAAGGAGAACCGAGTTGGGCGTCGACCTTCTGTGCGCTGGAACACGGAAGACGACGGCGCGTGTGATCAGTGCGAGCTGGCAAGGGGCCGGTCACAGCACTGAATATGAGACCGAAAGGGCAACCTAAGCTATTGAGCAGCAGACAGATGCGTCGCAGATGGCACACGTCCATTGAATGGATAGCATGTCCGAAAAGAGAAAAGGCGCTCTATGCTGGCGAGAGCGCCCGGTGCAAATCATGGAACTAACTCGCTTCGCGGCCTGCGGGCCCGAGCACTGTGCGTCCCGCCACGGTGCGCTGAAGCGCTGCGGCGCCAGTGCCTCCACGCAGCAAGGTGACAGGTTGAGCGACCGGCGGCTGATGCATGGTCACAATCAGCGCATCTGCCGGTTTTTTGCTTGCACAGATATAGGAGTGGGGTGTGCTTGAGTCGAAATAGACCGCGTCGCCGGGGCCAAGGGAGCAGTGATGTTCGCCGTGATGCAGTTCAAGCTCACCATCGAGGATGTAGAGGAATTCATAGCCTGGGTGCATGTGGGCGCGAGGCTCTTTTGACTTTTCAAGCGGAATGAACTGCGCGAAGTAGGGGTCCATGTGGCGATCGGGAACCATGTAGCCGAGACTTTCGAAGTAGTACGTCGGCTCCTCGACGCCGGTCTGCGGCAGGCGAACGCGGTCTTTGCGGCGATGAACACGGAACATCGACTGTGGTTCTGTTTCGAAGAAATAGGAAAGATCTTTCGAGAAAACCATGGCGATGCGCGCCAGGTTGCGAAGAGTGGGCACAACACGACCCGTTTCAAGTTGCGACAGGAAGCTTGCGGAAAGGCCGGTGTGCTTGCCGAGTTCCACCAGCCCCATCGATTTCTTCAAGCGCAGACGCTTGATGCGTTCACCGATGTGCTTTTCAGCAATGAACTTCTCTGTCGTCTCAGTGTCAACCTGCGACTTTTGCGTTTCCTCGTTACGAGCGGCCGCCTCAGTCATCCATCCTCCAAGGCATGAAGAGAGCTGTTTTGCCCTAATCAAAACCTATTCCCATCCTACTAAACTCAACTGGCCTTTATCAATCCGGTGAAATTTCCCCACCAATGGAGGAACGAAGATTCTGTAAGTATGGATTTCTCAGATACTTCCACGGTGATCCTCAGCGGAGCTTCGGGAATGCTCGGCGGTGCGGTCAGGCGCGCCTTCTCCAGCAAGAAGACCCCAAGCCTGCAACTTGTAAGGCGAAAACCCGCCGATGCAGGAGAGCTTGAGTGGGATCCAATGGCTGATCAGGCGGTCGCGGATTCCAGCCGGCTAGAGGGGGCGCGAGCTGCGATCCACCTGTCCGGCGCAAATGTCGCAGCGCACCGCTGGACGGAGAGCTATCAGCGCGAAATGATCGCTAGCCGGGTCGATTCAACGCAACGGCTTGCGACCATGCTGGCCGGCCTGCACCATCCTCCAAAAACACTTCTAGTGGCTTCGGCGATCGGCATCTACGGGGATCGAGGAGATGAGGTGCTTGATGAGACTGCGCAGGCCGGAAAGGGTTTTCTTGCGAGTCTCTGTCGGGCATGGGAACATGCCTCCGATGCGGCGGAAAAGGCCGGCATTCGCGTTGTGCATCTTCGATTTGGAGTTGTGCTGGGACCCGGAGAGGGCGCACTCAAGCAGATGCTTCCGCCGTTTCGTATGGGGCTGGGTGCCCGGATCGGCACAGGCTGCCAGTGGATAAGCTGGATCGCATTGCAGGACGTTGTTGCCGCTGTGCTGTTCGCACTTGAGCTGCCGGAGATTTCGGGTCCGTTGAATGTGACGGCGCCGAATCCGGTAACGAATGCAGAGTTCACACGCGCACTGGGATTGCAGCTTAGAAAACCGGCATCTCTGGCAATACCGCCATTCGCTCTACGGCTGATGTTCGGAAAGATGGCGGACGAAGCGCTGCTGGCGAGTATTCGCGTAATGCCGCGAAAACTGATGGAAGCGGGATTTCAGTTTGGATGTTCAACCGTGGATCAGGCGTTGGCGACGGCACTCAAAAGCTGAACCGGCATCCCCTTGCGTTGAACCAACCCGCAAGGGGCTTACCTGACAAATACCGGATCAGCTTAGCGGCGCCCCTGGACAATGCGGCCGGAGGAAGCAGCTACGCTACCCTTTTTTTTGGCGGCGCGACGAACTGCAAGTTCGTGCATTTCCTGGCCCAGCTTCGACTTATTAATGGACACCTGCATGATGAGGCTGATGATGTTGCCGGTGATCCAGTAGAGCGCAAGTCCGGAAGCAAAGTGCAACAGGGTGAAACCCATGATTGCGGGCATCATGATGGCCATCATGCGCCGCTGCGTGGGATCCATCCCGGGCGAAGGCGTGATGTACTGCACGAGAAACATCGTGCCAATGATGGTAATCGGCAGAATGTAATGGGGATCAGGCATGGCAAGATCCTGCAGCCAGAACCATTGCGCATGACGCAGTTCTACCGCGTTGAGCAGCACGCGATAATAGGCGAAGAACAGCGGCATCTGCAGCAGCAGCGGGAGACAGCCGCCGTACATGTTTACGCCTTCTTCGCGCATGATCGCCATCTGCTCGCTCTGCATCTCGGCGCGCTTGGGGTCGTTGATCTTGAGGTTGGCGTACTTCTTCTTCAGGGCGTCGAGGCGTGGCTGGATCCGCATCATTTTGAGCGATGACTTCATCGACCAGATGCGGGTAGGCAGCAGGATCAGGTTGAAGACGACTGTAACGATGATGATGGCCCAGCCCCAGTTGTATTTGCCCGGACCCATCAGGTTGTGTAGCCAGCGCAGGGCGACATACAGCGGCTTGGCAATGATCCCCCACCAACCGTACTGGATGAGCGAACTGAGCGCTTCGCCTGTCGGCTTGCCGTCTGAACCCATCGCGTGGATGGAGTTGAGAATCTCGGTTTCCTTCGGGCCGGCGTAGAGGCGCAAATGGGTGTCGCCGCTCTGGTCGCCAACGGCAAGTCCGATGAGGTCTGCAGGCTTTTTGGCGCTATTCGGGTCGCTCAGATCGGTTGGCAGATCGATCGTGTCGTGGAACGTAACCACCGTTGCGCGCTGCGGCACGTCAGGCAAAAAAGCAGCGGCGAAGTAGAGATCCATCAGAGCGGCATATTCATAAGGCTGATCAATCGTCGCGTTTCCGCTGACCTTTTTCGCCGCCTCGGTGTCCTGCTTACCGTCAACGGACCAGGCAAAGTGCGAATCTGTGTGCGCGGAGAACGTGGTACGCTTGCCGCTGGCCGCGATGAACTCCTCCATGTCGCCGAGGCCGGCCGGCCACGCAACGAGGGCGCGCACGGGCTGCCCATCGCGCTTCACGGTAACGTGAGCACCGATCACATAGCTGGTGTTGAAGGTGAACGTCTTGACCACATCGAGTGTGCCCGAGGCGTAGTGGAAGCTAACTGAGTTCGGAGCGAGAATTTGACCGGTGGTCGAAGGCTGATACAGCGCGGTGTTCAGCTGATTTGTGAGAGCGCTGTCGTATGTATAGAGGGAGAGCGGCCTGCCGAATCTTTCGGCGGCCTGTTCCTGCACCATGTCGAGGGGCTTGCCTGTCGAATCAGTGAAGCCCTTTAGAATCCAGTGCTGAACCTGCGCGCCCTTGTTCGTGAAGGTGATCCTGAACTTCTCATTCTCAATCGTTGTGGTTGTTTCGGACGAGGCGCTGATTTGAGCTGTTGCAGTTGGAGGGTTGTGCCTGGCGGATTCCGTACCGGTTGTGGCCGGTGCAGAAGAGCTTGGAGAAGGCTGCTGCGCCTGCCGAGTCTGTTGGGGCTGCTGCGCCGGTTGGCTCGTATCTGGTTTCTTGAAATACTGGAATACCATCACGGCGGCGAGTGCCAGCCCGATGAAGAGCATAAGGCTCCGCGAGTCGCCCCCCGGTGCGTTGCCGCCGGGCCCCTGCGAGTCGAGGTTAGGATTGCGAAGTTCGGGCAAAGGGTTATTCCTGTCTTTGAGGAGTGGCGCGCGGTACCAGTGTCTCTGAAGGGCGGCCTTCAATCTTCAGGCTGGTTGGGCACACCGCTCTTTCTATGGTAACGGCTTGTGCGCCGCAAAGCCGGACGAACCAGGGGTTCCGTTTTGATTTCTGGAGGGAGGAACTGGATCGAACCCTCCGCGACAGAATGGTTGGCAGCGTAGCAGTCTCCAGAGTGCGAGCCCGGTTCCGCGGAATGGGCCATGGGTTGCAATAGCGATAGTTGCGTATTCGGAGCACGTCGGCACGAAGCGGCAGCCCCCACCTCCGCCAAGTGCGTGCAGTGCAGGCGAGATCCAGCGGCGATAGAACGCAAGGATGGCCAGAAGAGTGCGTGTCATGGGGCGAGCTCTGCCCTGGCGAGTGTCGGAGCGTTGGTTGTGCTGGTACGTGCGCTTTCGACATTGGCCTGCTGAAGGATACGTACAACCTCGGCTTCCAGTTTCGTGAATTCCATCGTGAGCACAACCCTTTGCGGATGCAGAATCAGGTCGCATCCGGGGGGCAGCAGATCTATGTGCCGGCGGAGCACGTCGCGCATCCTGCGTTTGATTCGGTTGCGTTCGTGCGCTTTGCCGAGCACTTTGCCGGCGGTGAGCCCGATGCGCGAAACAGACGGCGCGGCTTGCGCCGCCAGGAACCAGCTCATCGAGGGGGAACGTCGTTTCCGGCAAGCCTCATAAACGCGCTGGTAATCGGCATGCTTGCGAAGGCGGTACGGGGTCAGAGACGCACGCACGCACTCGCGCACAGCGGATGTCGCGGTGCGTGGATCAGCTTTGGACGGTGCGTTCATGGCAAAGCGGGAAGGATTCCGGCCGAAGGATTCGTGCTGATTTGACTGCTCCAGCCGAAACAAAGCGGCAGAAAGGCTTAGTCGCGATATCCGGCGCTGACGGAGACGCGCTTGCGACCCGCGGCGCGACGGCGGCTCAGCACGGCCGCTCCCGATTTGGTCTTCATCCGCGAACGGAAGCCGTGCGTCTTTGAGCGGCTACGCCGGTTGGGTTGAAATGTGCGCTTAGGCATGAGAATGCGCTCCTGTTTCCTGTCTGAAATCGTGGCCTTGACGGCAAGTATTAAGTATATCGAAGGTTGGGCTTCGAAGCCAGCGGCCGTCCTACTCGCTCGTAATCAGACCGGTTGGGCAGAAGCAGCCCACAAATCGACGAAACGATTGCCGGTGAGAAAGAGACGAGATGGGAACGACTCGCGCACGATGATCAGCATCCAAAGTTTCAGGTTCGATGACAGCAAAGAAGTGAGTGAGAATCGATTTCAGTGTGCGAAATCTCACTGATGTGTGACGGCTTTCACCGTGCTTGGTGCAAGTCCCATTTCACTCCCAAAACTTATGTGAAAGAGTGATTGCAAGACACCCCAAATGTGCTACCATCGGGACCGTTCAAGAAAGTTTCCGAGCGTCCCACGGAGTGAATTTCAACCCGTGTCTCGCAGTGTTTCCAGCGAGGCAGATCAACGGCCATCAGGCAGTTCCCAGCAAGCGAGTGTGGGTGGATTCAAATCCATTCGCAGCGTGAGCTATTGCCTTAGCCGAATGGTTGAACTCACCCGGCAGTAGACAGGTGGCGCCGATAAGGATCCGCTCGATGTCATTCGCTATTTCGCCGGCTTCGGCTCTCAATCCATGGCTGCAGATTCTTGCGGCTCTCGAGAAAAAGGTGATTCGCCAGTCGTTTGAGACCTGGTTGAAGCCGACTCGTTTCAGCCATGCCAATGGACGCATTCTTTTCGTCCGCGTTCCTTCGAAAGAGTTTCAACACATCGGAGACAAGTACAGCGATCTGATTCAGGAAGCGATCGATTCGCAGTCGCTTGAGTTCGACGATGTGCAGTTCGTCACTCCGGAAGAAGATCCGACCGCTCCGCCGCCACGCAAGGATGGCGGCTTCGGGCCTCTGCCCGCGCATTCTCCGATTGCACCCACATCGCGTGCGCCTGAGCAGACCCGCTTCGACTGGTCCACCGCGGCCCAGCTCAACCCGCGCTACACCTTCGACGCCTTCGTTATCGGCAATGGGAACCAGTTTGCCCGCGCTGCTTCCCTTGCGGTCGCGGAGCGCCCATCGCGTGCGTACAATCCGCTGTTTCTGTATGGCGGCGTAGGAATGGGCAAAACCCACCTGATGCACGCCATTGGCCATGAAGTAAAGCGGCGTCAACCCTCTTCCAGCATCTGTTACGTCTCAGCCGAAAAGTTCACCAACGAGATGATCACATCTCTGCGCAACGATCGCATGACCAGCTTCCGTGATCGCTTCCGTACCGTGGACGTGCTGCTGATCGACGACATCCAGTTCATCGCGCAGAAAGAAAGAACGCAGGAAGAGTTCTTCCATACGTTCAATGCCCTGCATGAAAGCATGAAGCAGATCGTGATCGCGTCGGACCGTCCGCCGAAGGAACTGGCCGAGATTGAAGACCGGCTTCGCTCGCGCTTCGAGTGGGGACTCATCGCCGACATCCAGCCGCCCGATCTCGAAACCAAAGTTGCGATTCTGCAGAAGAAGGCGGAAAGCGAACAGGTTCAACTTCCGACCGACGTTGCGCTGTTCATCGCATCGAACGTCCGCACCAACGTCCGCGAACTCGAAGGAGCAATGACGCGGCTCATCGCATGGTGCAACCTGAACCACACCGAGATCACCCTCGCCACCACGCAACAGTGCCTGAAGCAGTACATCGACATGCAGGTACGCAAGATCACAATCGAGTCGATTCAGCGCGCTGTTGCGGAGCAGTTCGGCATGAAGGTGGCCGATCTGAAGCAGAAGAACAACTCACGCAATGTGGTTGTCCCGCGGCAGATCGCGATGTATCTGGCCAAGCAGATGACCGAAGCGAGCTTGCCGGAAATCGGACGGCAGTTCGGCAACAAGCACCACACCACCGTGATGCACTCCATCGGCAAAATCGACGAGCAGCGCCGCACCGACAAGGACCTGCACCGGACACTCAATAAGCTACAGGAAATGCTTAACGCGTAGGAGCAGGGATCAGGGATTGCAAAGGCCGCGCGACTGCGCGGCCTTTAATCTTAGCCAGGAAGATTGCCCCGTCTCAAGCAACAAATTGCCTACAGCCGAAGTGCGATAGTGCGATCTCTTCGTCGCACATCGCATCGGTTTTATATTATTGCTCCCCTCGCAGTGATGCCTGAAGTTCAAGGATCTGAAGTTGGACTTGTTTAATTTCCTTGAGGGTTGCGACTTGGCTGGCGTAAATTTCATAGCGCGCCACGTAGATCACCCCGTAGAAAAACATGAGGGCGCTCGCGACTTGAAACCCGTGAATCACGCCTGCGCTTAGATGCCAGGGTTGGTTTGGTGTCCAAAGAAACCACAAGGCGGTAGCCACCGAAACGATCAAGTACGCCATGACTTTGTCCCAGCGCAGCGCTCTTGAATGCTTTGCCAGCAAGGAAGCGGTCTCTTCTCGATACGCGGCGAGGTTCTCCGGCGTCGGCAAAGTTGCGAGCAGGCGTTCGCGGATGTCATTTGATTGTTGTGCCATAATTCACTCCTTTGAGAATCTGTTTCAGTTGCCGCTTCGCGTAATGGATTCGCGACTTAACGGTGCCCTCGGAGCAGCTGACGACATTGGCGATTTCGATGATGGATAGGTCCTGGAGAAAATGCAGAACAAGAACTTCACGATGCTTAACGCCGAGGCGGCTTAACGCATCGTGAATGGCAGTCGCATCTTCTTGTCCGAACGATGGCTCGTCGATGTTGAAAGCTTCGTCGAGTTGAGCTTGTTCAGCCTTGTCACGTTTGTAGTCATGGCGAATGCGATCAACAGCGACGCCGTGGGTGATTGCGTATAGCCAGGGCTTCAGAGAGCCAGGTTCCTTCAGCCCGCGGATGCCACGAACCACCTTGAACCAGACATCCTGAAGAACGTCGAGTGCAGCATCCTGGTTACCGGTAAGGCTGGCTGCGTAATAGAGCAGCGGTCTTTCCATCACTCCGATCAAGTCCGCGAATGCTCCGGGATCGCCCGTCTGACAGCGAAGCGCAAGCCACTCAAATGGGGCCCGATCGTTACCTTCCTTTGCCATTTGTTTAATATGTCGGGCCTGAACCGCTTTTGGTTCAATTCTCTGGCAGATATTCTTTGAGAGACTGGAGCTCGACCCATTCGGCAGCGGCCTGATGGCTGCATAGGGTTCAAGTTATCTTTTGAGGGATGGAGAGTTCGCCTGTGAAAAAATCCCCCGGGGGCTAGTTTGCAAACTCCGTCAAACTCAGCACATTTTCATCCGGATCTTTGAACCAGGCGATGCGGGCGCCGCTGGGCGAGTTCCAGATGCCGCGTGGATCGGCATCGTTCATACCTGTGAAGCGGAGAAATTCCACGCCCGTCGCGGTCAGCCTGTCCGTGGTTGCCTCGATGTCAGCGACCCGCCAGCCCAGAATCGTGAATGGCTGGGGTTTAAGCTCGTGTACGGTCGTCACGCGTAGCATGATCCCATTCGCGTCGAAGACCAGCGCAAACGGCTTCTCATCGGCGACCAGGTGCAGCCCCAGAACACCTTCATAAAACGCGCGCGCTTTTTCAGAATCGACAGTGGGAGCGAACGCGATCACTTCGCTCCCACCGAGAATGGATTCCCTTGCCATGACTTGCCTCTGACCGCATTCTTCCTGTGCGATAGCCACGAAAGCAAGAGAATTGTTGACGGCTTGCGCCGTTACGCGCCCTGAACGACCAGGTCCTGCGCGAGCTTGAAGTTCACAATCGACTCCGCCGGAATCTCCAGGTCCTTGTTGCCGGTCATTGCTGCTCCTGCGGTGCCTGCGCCGCCACCGGCCAGCCCGCCGATCAGCATGCCCTTGCCGCCGCCAGCCAGTCCGCCGATCAGCATACCAAGGCCGGCACCACCGCCGATCATGGCGGCTGAGCGCTTGCCCTTCCCCTTTTTGGTCTGCGTCAGGTCGGCTGTCCTGAGTTGATACTCCGTACCACTGAGGGTCATGGTGGTCAGGCGCAGTTCCAGCACGGATGCGCCCTTGACCCGTCCGCGGGCATGCGAAGCATCAATCAGCCCGCTCACCCGTGTTCCCTTGGGGACGACGGCCACTCCATTGGGATCGACCACCGGATTAACCACCTCGCCCGTGAAGGTGTCGCCTGCGTGGCTCGTCTTCACACTGATACGCTGATCGATACGAACTGCGATGTTCGTCCCAGCCTGGATGGTGACCTTCACCGGGCCTGCCGGTGACGCCTTCGCAGGCCCTGCCGGCTGAGTTGCAGCCTGATCGTCTGATTGCGATTGATTGGGGTCTCCACCTAAGGGCATCACCTTCGGATCCTGCGGCGGAGGCACCGGGCCGCTGGGAGGCGGAGGGGTCGTCGTGGTCGCAATGGCACCTGCGGCCTGGCCTTTTGCTGGAGGCTGCACGACAGTTGTTGTGGTGGTGCCCGTTTTATCCACCGCGACAACCTGCTGCGGCTGACCCGTCGAGGCCGCCTGCTGCTTGGCTTGGTCAATCGCCTTATCCATCTTCGAATCGCATGCGGTGAGTGCCACCGTGAATGCGAGCGCCAGCATCGGTGTGCGCCCGTGGCGCAAAAAATCGCAAGAGAGCATGGGTGTCCTCATTTCGTTTGATCTGGTGTGAAACCCCAAGGCAATCAGGGCGAGAAGGCTGCAGCTTTACAAGTATTTGCTTAGCTTCAGTAGAGGGAAGATGCTGAGATTTCGCAAGAGTACCGAAGAGAGAGGCGGTGCCAGATTTCTGTGCAATCAGGCACAAATTCGAGCTTGTGGCATGGGAAAGACGAACGAGGCCTGCTTAGCGATTGAGTTCGCTATTCAACTCATGCGGTATGAGTTTCTTAGTGGCATCGCACCATCGCACAACCTGTTCCGCAATATGAGAAAAACAGGTATCCGGCCCCTTTGGATGGGTTTGCTTAGAATCAAGGATCTGACCGATCCAACGGCGCATGTCCTCAATTTCCTTTGCGCTGAAGACCCTTGGATCGTTCAGGTTCTCGAGCAGAAACTGGCACATAATGACGTGGTCGTGATCGAAATTGGCGTTGCCGTTTCGATAGGCTTCTTCGCTCAATCTGCCAATGGCGCGAATCATTTCCCCCTGCACAGTCTTGGCCTGTCCATAGGGCGGAACGAGTTCATTCCAAAAACGCTTGAACTCGGATTGCCATGGGTCTGGAGTCATTGTTCAAAGCTTTCCGGCGGACGAGCCTGATTAGCGCCGATCGCGACCGAAGCCCCGGGGCCGAGTCGGCGGCGTTACGGGCAAATGCGTTTTGCCCTCCGGATATACGACAAGGAAACGGTCCTGCCCCTCGCCCGAGCTGGCCGTCTCTACGCCCTGCAGGTCTTTGAATGCCAGGTGCAACAGCCGCCTCTCCCGGCTGTTCTGCGGAGGGAAAGCGTAGGGTACACCGCTCTTGCGGACTTTCTCCGCAGCCACTTCGGCGGACATGCGGAGTTCCTGTGCGCGAAGGGCCTTGTAGTTGCCGGCATCGAAGCTGATCAGGTCGTGTTCGCGCGACTCGAGCCGCAGCATCTGGGCCGCAATTGTTTCCAGAGCCCGCAGTAGTTCGCCGTTGTGCTGCGTCAGCATCGGCGTATCAGGTCCGCCCAGTTCCACATAGATCACCCGAGCTTCAAGGCCCTGGGGGTCGCGCGCTCCGTCTCCTGCGGTAATGCGATACTTCAGTCGCATCCCGCCGAGCTTGTTGAGGGAGGCCAGGAAACTCGCAATCTTCTGTGCAGCCTGTTGCAGGTCGTCAATGGGCATAACGGAACAGTATCGCAGAGATGGCCGGGGTTGCGCTCCCATTCATCCCGATAACTGCGGGGCTCAGGCTTCGCGTACGAGTGGGGTGAGATACTCCGGTCCGATGGGATCCTTTACCGAATCAGCAACAATCCGGTCAATCTCAGCAATAGCATGCACATCGAGTTTCCAGCCCATGACACCGGCGACCGCATCCAGTTGATCGGGGCGCTTGGCTCCCCATAAAGCGACAGAGACGCCGGGCCGGTCGAGAACCCAGCGCGCGGCGAGTGCGATGATGGATTTGCCGAAGCGTTCACGAGCGAACTCTGTGAGCCGTTCGACGGCCGTCATGTACTGACTGAAACGGGGTTCCTGGAACTTGGGATCGACAGCGCGGATATCGCCGTCCTCGAACTTCATGCCACGATGCACACGACCTCCGAGCAGGCTGCGGCAGAGCGAACTGTAGGTCAGGACGGCAATATTGTTGGCTGCGCACCACGGCAGAATGTCGGTATCAATCTCCCGTTCGAAGATGTTGTATGGCGGCTGGTTTGATGCCAGCGGGGCGATATCGCTGAATTCCTCCATTTGCGAAACACTGAAATTGCTGACTCCAAGAGCACGAACCTTACCCTCCCGCACAAAATCCATCATCACAGCGGCAGTGTCATCAATGGGTGCCACAGTGTCCGGCCAGTGGATCTGATAGAGGTCGACGTATGTGGTGCCTAGCCGGCGGAGGCTTTCCTCCAGTTCGCGGCGCAGTCGCTCCGGTGTCGAGTTTGCGTAAACGCCGCGGCTGTTCCACTGGAGCCCGGCCTTGGTGGCGATATAGAAGGCTTCGCGGCTGCCGTGCTGCCGCATCGCTTCGCCGATCAGCTCCTCTGCTCGGCCTCGGCCATAAATGGGCGCTGTGTCGATGAGATTGATGCCGAGGTCTAGCGCACCCAGGATTGTCGCGATGGCCGCGTCCTCAGGGACCGCACCCCATTCGGTCCCGCCGATGGCCCACGTACCCAGGCCGACTCTCGATACTTCAACACCTGCAATTCGCGTTGTTTCCATGCAGAAACATCTTATGCCTGTTCATGCGGCTCGACACACCACGTGCAGTAGCATCTAAGACTCAGGAGAAATTAAGGTTCCCTCGCTATGCTTCTGTCCGTGCTGAAGGAATGGAGAGCTATGCCGGCCGGCGGCCCGAGTCTGCCATGGCTTCTGCTCGGGCTATCGGTTCTGGCTTTGGGCGGCCAGATGTCGAGAGCGCAGACCGTCGCGCCGAGAGACCAAAAAGTGGGAACGCCGGCAGCGCCTGTTGTCATTAGCCTGCAGGAGGCGCTGAAACGCGCACAGGCGAATGAGCCCAATTTCGCCGCGTCGCTGGCGAATGCACGGATCGCGGGGCTGGATAAGTCCATCGCGCGCGCCGGTCTGCTGCCTGCCGTGACATATCACAACCAGGCGCTTTACACGCAGCCGGGAGGTCAGGGGCAAGGAATCGGCGCCAATACGTTCAAATTCATCGGCAATAATGCCGTGCACGAGTACGCCAGCCAGGCGATGGTGAATGAAGACATCGGTCTGGGACAGATCGCGGCAGTTCGCCGTGCAGATGCTGCAGCTGCGGTTGCATCGGCTGAACTGGAGATCGCGCGCCGTGGTCTTGTGGCGGCCGTGGTGGGGATATATTACGGGCTTTCGTCCGCGGATCGGAAGCGGGGCATCGCTGAGCAGGCGGCGGATGAAGCGGCGGCGTTTGTAAAGCTGACGAGTCAGCGAGAGCAGGCTCGCGAAGCCGCGCATGCCGATACCATCAAGGCTCAATTGCAACAGCAGCAACGCGAACGTGAACTGGAGGATGCAAAGCTGAATGCGGACAAGGCACGGCTGGAACTGGGCGTGCTGCTCTTTGCTGATCCACGCACGCCCTACACGATCAACATCTCCGCCGCACCCGCCGCTCTTACCTCGCGCGAAGAGGTGAACCAGCTTGCCGCAAAGAATAATGCGGAGTTGAGGAGCGCACTGGCCACTCTCAATATGAGCAGCGCAGACGTGCTTGCCGCACGCGGCGCATACCTGCCGGGTTTGGCGATCAACTACACCTATGGAATCGATGCGCCGCAATTTGCAGTCAATGGCCCTGATCGGGTGAACAACGTCGGGTACTCGGCGAGCGTCACCGTGGATCTGCCGGTTTGGGATTGGCTGGCCACTGAGCATAAGGTGAAGCAGAGCGTTATTGCGCGAAATGCCGCGAAGACTGCTCTCTCTGCAACTCAGCGTCGCGTGATTGCTCAGCTTGACGAGGCATACGCGGAGGCACAGACTGCGCGGACTCAACTCGCTTCGCTCGATACCAGTGTTGCTACTGCCGCGGAGAGCCTGCGGCTAACAAAACTTCGCTACACAGGCGGTGAGGCTACCGTTCTTGAAGTTGTCGACGCGCAGGCAGCGTACGTCTCCGCCCAGAATGCACGCGAAGATGGTCGTGTACGCTATCAAACCGCATTGGCACAATTGCAAACGTTAACAGGAACGATGTAAACGAATGAACGATTCCGTATGCGCTCGCTCTCGTGTGAAACCAGGCCAGCCGCTGGTTTTAAAGCTTCTGTTCGGCTGGGCGATGGCTGCTGTGCTGACGCTGGCCGGGTGCAAGAAAGAAGAACCTCCCGCACCGGAGGTAACTGTTCAGGCGGAACAACCGGAGCTGGGCGCGATTTCCGAGCACATCAGCGGCGATGCGATTCTCGCACCCCTTGCGCAGGCCGCCATTCAACCGAAGATCAGCGCACCCGTGAAGAAGTTCTTCGTGCAGCGGGGAGCCAAGGTGAAGGCGGGCCAGCTTCTCGCGGTTCTCGAGAATGCGGATCTCGTCGGGGGCGCGCAGGACAACAAGGGAGCTTACGAAGCGGCACAGGCAGCCTATGCAACCGCAACCAGGGCGCAAATTCCGGAAGATGTGCAGAAAGCGGAAACTGACTTCGCTCAGGCTAAAGCGAATCTCGATCTGAACACCAGCATCGTGAACAATCGCAAGCAGCTCTTCGCCGAAGGTGCGATTCCCGGCCGCGATCTCGATACGGCGCAGGCCGCTCTGGTGCAGGCGCAGGCCGCATACGACACCGCATCGAAGCATCTTGAATCGATGCAGAAGGTGAATCGCGAGGCCGAACTGAAGACGGCACGGGGCCAGCTCACGTCAGCGGAAGGCAAATACAAAGCGGCCGCCGCGCAGGTGGGCTATACCGAGATTCGCAGCCCAATCAATGGGGTCGTAACGGATCGTCCGCTCTATGCCGGCGAGACGCCGGCGGGCGGATCGCCGTTGATCACCGTGATGGATACTTCGTCACTTCTCGCCAAAGCCCATATTGCGCAGAGCCTCGCGCAGCAGATAAAGCTTGGCGATGAAGCAACGATCACAGTGCCAGGGCTTGCAGATCCGGTCCCTGCAAAGGTCGCGCTAATCAGCCCTGCGCTCGATGCGGGCAGCACCACAGTTGAGATCTGGCTGAAGGCTGACAACAAGAAGGGCAACCTGAAAGTGGGCACACCCGTGAAGGTGTCGATCACCGGTCGCACTGTCGAGAATGCGCTGAAGGTGCCGGTCTCTTCGATCCTGACCGGAGAAGACGGAACGAAATCCGTGATGGTGGTTGGACCGGACAGCACAGCGCAGAAGAAACCCGTCCAGACCGGAATCCAGGATGGAGATGACATCCAGATCACGCAGGGACTCACGGCGAGTGACATGGTCATCGCCACGGGCGCGTATGGGCTCGACAAAGGCACGAAGGTGAAGATCGGCAAAGGCGATGAGGACGAAGATAAGCAGGGGGCGGACAGAGGAGGCGACAAGGACTGATGTCGACCGCTGCCCAGCGTCCGATAGCCCGTGAGGAGAAATTCTGGCTGACCCGGTTTACGCGGCCCATCTTCTTTTTCGCTGCCGTACTGACCATTGCGGGGCTCTACGCTGCTCTGCAGGTGCCCATCTCTGTATTTCCTGAGACGAACTTCCCGCGGATCGTTATCGGTATAGATAACGGCGTTATGCCGGTGGAACAGATGGAAGTGACCATCACCCGGCCGATCGAAAACGCGGTGAACTCCGTTCCAGGGCTTGCGACAGTTCGCTCGACCACCAGCCGCGGTTCCGCAGAAGTGAGCCTGTTCTTCGAGTGGAACCTGGACATGTACCTGGAGTTGCAGCTTACTGAGGCTGCTTTAAGCAAGGTGGAAAAGGACCTTCCGGCGACGGCACGCATCACCACCAATCGCCTGACCTTCGCCACTTTTCCGATTCTGGGCTACAGCCTCACATCCGATACGATTCCGCAAACCCAACTCTGGGAGCTCGCCACATATGAGCTGAAACCGCCTCTTAATCGAGTGGAAGGCGTAAGTACAGTCGTAGTGCA
Source organism: Occallatibacter sp. (assembly GCA_035606555.1). Lineage (GTDB taxonomy): Bacteria > Acidobacteriota > Terriglobia > Terriglobales > Acidobacteriaceae > Telmatobacter. The sequence continues at coordinate 22,111 of DATNFD010000202.1, read as the reverse complement.
AGGCGGCCAGGTGCCTGAGTATGGAGTCACTCCAAACCTGCCGTTGCTGGCGGCGAACGGCGTCACAGTCACAGATCTTGTCAATGCAATCCAGGCGTCTAACATCATCGACTCACCCGGTTTGTATGAAGCCAATCATCAGCTGATTCTTGGACTGGTAGGCGCGCAAGTACACGATGCCGAGGGATTGCGACAGCTTGTTGTAAAAACTACGCCGAGTGGCGCTCCGGTGCGCGTTGCCGATGTGGCAACGGTTGCCCCCTCCACGCTGCCTGTCTATACCACCGTTACGGCGAACGGAAAGAATGCGGTTCTCCTCACGATCGCGCGCCAACCCGCATCAAACACGGTCGCTGTGGCAGATGCGGTAAGCGCGGCGATCGCGCAGCTTCGGCGAGGGTTGCCGGCAGGCGCAAGACTTGAGCCCTTCTACGATCAGTCGCAACTGGTGCGCGACAGCATTTCGAGCGTGCGCGATGCCATTCTCATCGGGCTCGTTCTTGCATGCATCATCCTGTTTCTGTTCCTTCGCGACTGGACTTCTTCACTCGTCGCCGGGCTTGTTATCCCAGTTACAATCGCAGTCACCATTCTTGTTCTCTGGGCCATCGGGCAAAGCTTTAATTTGATGACGCTTGGCGGCCTGGCCGCTGCAATCGGCCTGGTGATTGACGATGCCATTGTGGTCGTCGAAAACATCGTGATGCACCGTGACAATGGCGAGCAGCGGGTCGGCGCAGTAAGCAAGGCATTAAGCGAGATTACTGTTCCGCTGATCGGATCGACAATCACGCCTGTCGTCGTATTCCTGCCGCTCATCTCAGTTGCGGGAGTCACCGGGACATTCTTCCGAGCATTAGCCATCACTATGGCGGCCGCGCTGCTCACGTCGCTTATGCTGGCGCTGACGTGGACGCCTGGTCTGAGTCTCGTTCTGTTGCGCAATCGAAAAGAAGATCACGATCAAAAAGATCATGCAGCTGGACGCCTGCTTTCGGGAGCGCTGCGCGTCCACCACCGCGTACTTGACTGGGCCCTCGCGAAGCCGCTTTGGCTCGGCCTGGCCTGTTTACTGCTCATCGCGGGAACGTATGTGGGTTATCGTTTCCTCGGATCCGATCTGCTGCCGGAGATGGATGAAGGCGGCTTTATCCTCGACTACATCATGCCGGCCGGTAGTTCGCTGACAGAGACGAACCGTGTGCTGCAACATGTGGAGCGCATCCTGCGGGAGCAACCCGAGGTAGAAAGCACATCGCGGCGCACTGGGCTGCAGATGGGCTTAGCGGCGGTCACGGAAGCAAACACCGGCGACTTCACAGTCAAGCTGAAATCGAAACGCAGCCGCGGCATCGACGAGGTGATCGCCAGCGTCGATGAGGAAATCAAGAAGACAGAGCCTGAGCTTGACGTCGAGTTTCCTCAGGTTCTGCAGGACATGATCGGCGATCTTTCAAATTCTCCGGAGCCGGTTCAGATCAAGATATTTTCTGAAAATGAAGCGCTCCTGAGCAAACTCGGACCCCGCGTAGGTGATGCGATAGAGAAGATCCCAGGCGTGGTCGATGTAGAAAACGGGATCGAAAACACCATTAGTGGTCCTGCAACCAACTTTCAGGTCGATCCAACCCTCGCGGCACGTCTAGGATTTACGCCGACAGAAGTTGCCGAAGATGCAACTTCGATTCTCGATGGCCTTCCGACGAACGATCCAGTGATCGCGAACGGCCGTCCTTACACCATCCGCGTACGACTCGGTGATCAACATCGCAAGTCGCTCGATGCGATTGAGAATACAGTGTTCAACAGCGCCTCCGGCCATACGGCGACACTCGGTTCGCTTGCGGCAATCCAGCAGTTACCTCCCCAGAATGAAATTCGCCGGGAGAACCTGCAGCGGATGGTCGTTGTCACTGGCCGACTTCGCGGCTCGAATCTCGGCGCCGCAATGGCGAAGGTCAGGGAGACCGTTCAGAACCTCCATCTCCCATCGTCAGTGCGAGTCACATACGGCGGTCAATATGAGGAACAGCAGAAATCATTCCGCGATCTGCTCAAGGTGCTGATGCTGGCGCTGGCGCTGGTGTTCGGAGTGCTGCTCGTCGAGTTCCGCAACTTCCCTGCTCCGATCGCGATTCTGACGTCCTCGGTGCTCTCCATCTCCGGCGTTATTCTTGCGCTGCTCGTTACGCGCACAACGTTCAATGTGGCGTCGTTCATGGGATTGATCATGGTAATCGGGATCGTGGCAAAGAATGGAATTCTGCTGCTCGATGCAGACGAGAAGTTCCGCTCCGAAGGAGTACCAGCGGCCGAGGCGATGATCCACGCGGCGCAACGGCGGCTTCGCCCCATCGTGATGACGGCCATTGCCGCAGTCTGCGGGATGCTTCCGCTGGCGTTTGCACTTGGTGCGGGCTCGCAGATGCTTCAGCCGCTGGCAATCGCCGTCATCGGTGGACTGACCATCTCAATGGTGCTCAGCCTGGTGGTAACGCCCATTGTCTATTTTCTGCTGACAAAGAACCGGATGACGAACCCCGCCTCTTAAGCCAGTTCCGCTCCGCTCCACCGGGCTGGGTGGCACAATGAAACTATGCTTACCGAGCCTGTGAAGCTCAGCGCCGCCGAAGCCCGCATCCTTGGCGCCCTGATCGAAAAAGAAGTCACCACTCCGGACTATTATCCGCTCTCGATGAATGCGTTGATGAACGCCTGCAACCAGCGCTCGAACCGCGAGCCGGTCATGAATCTCGATGAAGATGACATGCGGCAGGCCCTTCACAGCCTCGAAGACAAGCAGCTTGCCGGGCGAGCGCGTTCTGCCGATGGTCGCGTCACAAAATACGAACACTGGCTTGGCGAGGCGTTTAACTTCAGCCGTGCGGAGACTGCGCTGATTTGCGTGCTATTGCTGCGCGGACCGCAAACTCCAGGTGAGTTGCGAGGTCGCACCGAGCGCTTACACGAATTCGTCGAAATCAGCGATGTCACCACCGGCCTCCAGAAGCTGATGGAACGGGAACCGCCGCTTGTATCTCTGTTGCCGCGACAACCCGGAGCACGCGAATCGCGCTACGCACACCTGCTCTGCGGTCCAGTGGACCTGGCGATTATGGCTCCGAATACGCCTGCGGAGTCGCAAGACGCAGGATCCCGGCAGCAAGATGACGATCGCATCGCCCAGCTTGAATCCGCGGTAGCGGAGCTGCAGCGGGAAGTTACGGCTTTACGCGAGAAGATCGACAGTTTATTCGGACAATGAGGGGAAAGACGCGAGCTGACCTTAGATCAGCTCATAGCCTGCGAACCAGTAGCCAATCTCGAAATTGGCGGTCTCGTCGCCATCCGAGCCGTGAATAGCATTTGCCTGGATCGACTCAGCGTATTTTTTGCGAATCGTGCCTTCTTCCGCATTGGCTGGATTGGTGGCGCCCATCAACTTGCGCAGATCGGCGATGGCGTTATCCTTCTCGAGAACCATGAGGAAGATCGGTCCGGAAGACATGAAATCGCAAAGATCGCCAAAGAAAGGCCGCTCCTTATGGACATAGTAGAAGCCCTGCGCCTGCTCCTTCGCAATGGATTGCTTACGGATGGTGATGATCTTGAATCCGGCTTTCTCAATTTCTGCCAGGATTGCCGCCGCGTGACCATTCTTCACCGCGTCCGGCTTGATGATGCTGAAAGTGCGTTGCGCCACTCAATAACTCCTCAAAATTGAACTAGTCCCATCCACCATTGTACTTGTCACTTCTCACGGCGGCCGCCTACGCTGGTCTGGTAAAGTTTCGGAATGCATCGCCTACCCGCAGTACTCCAGCCTTTCCGGCTTGTTGTTTTTCTTGTTCTCGCCGCAACAACTGCTCTAAGTCAGTCGCGCAACGAATCAGCCCAGACGGCGCATGAGCTTCGAGTATTCGACTCCTCGCTGGTCGATGCCTCCGTGAATCCGTGTGAAAACTTTTATCGATTTAGCTGCAACAACTGGTTCAAGCGCAACCCGCTTCCCGCAGATCAGGCAGCTTACGGCCGGTTCACCGAGCTGTTCGAGCTGAATCGGCTGCATCTGAAGGAGATTCTTGAACAAGCCTCGAAGCAGGATGCAGATCGCACCCCCGATGAGCAGAAGATTGGCGATGAGTACGCCAGTTGCATGGACACAGCGGCGATCAACAAGCTTGGTCTTATACCCATCCAGCCAGAGCTGGACCGCATCGCAGCCCTTCGCCGGTCCGATGAGTTGCCTGTACTGCTGGCTCATTTGCACACCATCGGCGCAGATGCCTTCTTCGACTTCAGCGCCAACCAGGACTACAGCGACGCTAACCAGGTCATCTCGTTCTACAACTCAGGCGGTCTGGGACTCCCCGAGCGCGACTACTACTTCCGCACAGACCCGAAATCCGCCGAACAGCGCAAGCAGTACGTGGAGCACGTCCGCAAGATGTTCGTCCTCGCCGGCGAGCCCGAAGCACAGGCCTCCAAAGACGCGGACACCGTGATGGCAATCGAAACTCGTCTGGCGAAAGCATCTTTGACCATTACGGAACAACGAGATCCGCAGAATCTGAACCATCCGACGAATGTAGCGGCGCTGTCAAAAGGATTGACGCATTTCAAGCTTGCCGATTACGTTGCAGCAGCTCATGCGCCGTCATCAGGCAAGGCGAACGAGAGCGAACCGAAGTATATGGCTGAATTCGATAATCTGATCGCTACCACTCCCATCGATCAGATTCGCATATATCTGCGCTGGCACCTTCTGCACGCCTTTGCGGGCACCAGTATGCCCGAAGCGTTTGAGACGGAATCGTGGAACTTCTACGCGCATATCCTCAATGGCGCAGAAAAACAGCAGGACCGCTGGAAGCGCTGCACGAGCCGAGTCGATCGTGAGATGGGCGAGGCGCTCGGGCAGGTATACGTTGCGAAGTACTTTCCGCCGGAGGAGAAACAGCACGCACTCGATATGACGTTAGCCATCGAACAGGCGATGAGCAAGGACGTCGATTCACTCGACTGGATGAGCCCTGCTACGAAGATGCAGGCAAAGGAGAAGCTGAAGACGGTGATGAACAAGATCGGGTATCCCGAAAAATGGCGGGATTACTCGAAACTGGTGATTGTGCGAGGAGATGCGCTAGGGAACCTGGAGCGCGTGCGTCAGTTTAATTTCAATCGCGAACTGGCCAAGATCGGCAAGCCAGTTGATAAGGGCGAGTGGACGATGTCTCCGCCAACGGTGAACGCCTACTACGAGCCGCAGCAGAACAACGTGAATTTCCCAGCCGGATACTTCCAGCCGCCCTTTTTCAGCGGCAAGGAAGACGATGCGGCCAATTACGGTGATATGGGCTCCACCATCGGGCACGAGCTGACGCACGGCTTCGACGATGAGGGCCGTCAGTTTGATGAGGATGGCAACCTGAAGGACTGGTGGACCAAGGACGACGAGGCCAAGTTCAAAGAGAAGGCACAATGCATGGTGGATCAATATGACGCGATCGAAGCTGTCCCCGGTGTGCATTTGAACGGCAAGCTCACTCTGGGAGAGAACCTCGCTGATCTAGGCGGCTTGTGGCTGGCGTGGCTTGCCTGGCAGGACAAGGCTCAGGCTGAACATCTCGACATGAACGCGATGATGGACGGCTACACGCCCGAGCAGCGCTTCTGGATTGCCTACGCCCAGCAGTGGTGCACGCAGACGCGTCCTGAGCAGCTTCGGAGCCAGGCGCAAACAGATCCGCACGCGCCGGATGAATATCGAACAAATTCGGTGCTGCAGGATCTGCCGGAGTTTGCGAAGAGTTTCAACTGCAAGGCAGGTGACAAGATGGTGAGCGCCAAGCCGTGCCGGATCTGGTGAGGAGTGGCCGTCCATCGGGCGGGGCGGGGGCTGGCGCCCGCCTGGGATTAGCCTCATACCGGCCTCATTCGCACTCGTCGAGTAAGTACTTCGATACTGCCCGGCCGAAGTTTTTTATGGGCGGAGTATGCCCAGCGTTTCTTCCCAAAGCCGCGTCGCAAATCTTTCGGCCGGTTCGGCCTGCGCCAACCGGGCCGATTGCCCTGCCCACATCTGCATACGATCGGCTTTGCCCTCTCTTGAAGCAGCCTCGCGCATTGCCCGCGTGAGTCCGCGTTGCAGGGGATACGGCGCCGGTTGCGGCGCGTCAATGCAAGCCGACGAACGCGCATATGCATTCGCGACAGCCCGACCGGGACGACCGGTGAATGCGCTGGTGATCATTGTGTCGTCGGCTTCGGTTTTGGCGAGCGCATCTGCCCAGGCAGCATTGATTTTTGCCTCCGGGCAGCGTAGGAAACCTGTTCCGATCATCGCGGCGCTCGCACCCAGAATGAGCGCTGCCGCCACGCCCCGCGCATCTGCGATTCCTCCTGTGGCGATCACCGGGATGGTCACCGCGTCTGCGATCTGCGGCAGCAAAGAGAAGAGGCCGACCATCCTCTGTACAGCGCCGTCTACATCGAATGCGCCACGATGCCCGCCGGCTTCCCCACCCTGCGCGACGATTGCGTCGGCTCCAGCGGCTTCGGCCGCTTTGGCTTCGGCGACCGTAGTTGCAGTGGCAAACCAGAGAATTCCGCGCGCGTTCATCTCTCGAACGAAGTCTGCCGCGTAGAGGCCCATGATGGAGGAGATTGCTCTCGGTCGCACTTCGAGCATCGCCTCGCACTGCGCGTCGAAGTCAGGCAGTACGCCTTCAGCGGCGCTCACCGGAACCTCTGGCCCCCACTGAGCGAGAAACGCTCGCTGCCGCCCTTCCAACTCCGGATCACGCTTTGGCTCAGGGCCGGGGATCCAGAGATTGATCTGAAACTGACCCTGACTCTGCGACCGAAAATCGGAGCACCATGCCGCGATGTCTTCCGGCTTCATCAGCAGCGCACCACATGCGCCCATTCCTCCAGCATTGGCGATTGCAGCCGATAAAGAGACGGGACACGCTCCGGCCATCGGCGCCAGCAAGATGGGCAAACGAATCCCGAGGCGGCCGGCGAAATGCTCGGCGCGTTCGACTGAATCCTTCGCTTTCTTCATGCTGATTCTCCGCCAAGGTTGTCTTGCGGCTTGGTGAACAGGCAAGCCCACCTCGCGGTGGGCTTTTGTGTGTTTCTGCCAATTGAGCTAGCGGGGCGAACTCAAGAGCTGTTTCACTTGCCGATCACCTTCGCCAGCGTCTCGCCAATCTCGGCCGGCGAAACCACTACGTGAATTCCTGCTTCGCGCATCGCTTTCATCTTGTCCCCGGCAGTTCCCTGCCCACCGGAGATGATTGCACCCGCGTGACCCATGCGGCGTCCGGGAGGAGCTGTCTGTCCAGCGATGAATCCGACTACCGGCTTTTTCACGTGCTCTTTCACGAATGCGGCCGCAGCCTCTTCGTTGGTGCCGCCGATCTCGCCGATCATGATGATCGCCTCGGTGTCCGGATCGTCATTCAGCAGCTTCAACGCGTCAATGTGTGTGGTGCCGATGATCGGATCTCCGCCTATGCCGATTGCCGTCGACTGCCCGATGCCGCGCTGCGTGAGCTGATGCACGGCCTCGTAAGTCAACGTCCCCGAGCGCGACACGATGCCGACTTTACCTTCTTTGTGAATGCGTCCCGGCATGATGCCGATCTTCGCCTTACCCGGTGAGATCACGCCCGGGCAGTTGGGCCCGATGAGGCGCGACCTGGAGCTCTTGAGCTTCGCCCAGACTTTCACCATATCGAGCGTCGGAATACCCTCGGTAATGCATACGATCAGGGGGATACCCGCATCTTCAGCTTCGAGAATGGCATCAGCCGCAAACGGCGGGGGAACGAAAATCATGGTCGCGTTGGCGCCGGTTTGCGTTACGGCATCAGCCACGGTATTAAAAACCGGCCAGCCTTCATGCGTGGTTCCCCCTTTACCTGGAGTGACCCCGCCCACAACCTTGGTGCCATACTCCGCGCAGCCAAGGGCATGAAAGGTGCCTTCCTTGCCCGTGATGCCTTGCACGATGAGGCGCGTATCATTATCGACCAGCACTGACATTACTTGACCCCCTTCGCGGCAGAAACCACCAACTCGGCGCCCTCTTTCATCGTTGCGCCTACCTGGAAGTTCAGACCGGATTCCTTAAGAATTCGCCGGCCTTCCTCCACGTTCGTGCCTTCGAGCCGCAGCACGATCGGCACTTTGACATTGAGCTTCTTCGCCGCGGCTACAACGCCGGTTGCAAGTCGATCGACGCGGAGGATGCCGCCGAAGATATTGATGAAGATTGCCTTCACATTCGCATCCGAAAGCAGAATCTCAAAAGCGTGCTCGATCTGTTCCTGGGTTGCGCCGCCACCCACATCGAGGAAGTTGGCGGGCGAGCCGCCGGCATACTGGATGATGTCCATCGTTGCCATGGCCAGGCCGGCTCCGTTCACCATGCACGCGATGGTGCCATCGAGCTTGATGTAGTTCAGCGCGTATTTACTGGCCTCTACTTCCAGCGGATCCTCTTCGGCGACGTCGCGCAATGCCTTGATGTCGGGATGGCGAAAGAGGGCGTTGTCGTCGAAGGTGATCTTGGCATCCAACGCGAACAGCTTATCGTCCTTCGTGGTGATGAACGGATTAATTTCGACCAGCGAGGCATCCGTGTCGATGAACGCCTTGTAGAGGCTCTGCAGAAACACAACCGCCTGGTTGATCTGCGTCGGCTTCAATCCCAGCGCGAACGCAAGTTTACGGGCCTGCCATGCGCTGAAGCCGACCGCCGGATCGATCGCCTCTTTATAGATAGCTTCAGGCGTCTTTGCCGCCACTTCTTCGATCTCCATGCCGCCGGCCTGCGACGCCATAAACACCAGCTTGCCCGCCGCGCGATCGAGCACAATGCCGAGATAGAGTTCGCGATCGATTGCGGCGGTCTCTTCGATCAACAGACGTTGAACTTTTTGTCCCTGGGGGCCGGTCTGATGGGTGATCAGTTGCATACCGAGAATGTTCTTTACATGCTCGTCGGCTTCTTCGCGGCTGCGCGCCACCTTGACACCGCCGCCCTTGCCACGCCCGCCAGCGTGGATCTGTGCCTTGACCACCACGCCGCTCGCGCCCTCTGTGAACAGTTTGCGCGCCACAGCAGCAGCCTCTTCAGGCGTGTTGGCCATTTCACCCTTCGGCACGGCCACGCCATACTTCGCCAGGATCTCTTTTGCCTGATACTCGTGAATTTTCATGTTGGTAGGGACCGCCCGGTCTGCTGATGTCTCGAAGAATTTTGTTCAGGATAGCGACAAGATACGTCAGCGAGATCGTGCCAGCGGTAAGAAGATACTATCTTGCCGCACGATGAGGTCGCAAACGACCGGAGAATTGAAACCCTCTCAAGATCATGCTCCACGTTCTCCTAAACCTCATTGCAGGCCCATTTCTCACTTCAACGCGATATCCCGCGCAGAATGCGCCTGATCCTGCTCCAGTTCGAAGATTCCGGTGGAATCGGCTTCGTACCTATTCGTTGTAGTTCCTGTTCCAGCCGCAAAGGCCGCTGGGACGATTGACCTCATGTGTCTTGCGATTGCGGGGGCTGGCCACTCAGGAGAGCGAGGTTAAGCTTCTTGCGCCTGCCTCCATTCCACGAGCAGTAATATCTACCTTGCAGAACCGATGTTGCCGTCCGCGTCGGCACGTCAGCAGGAGTCAAAATGCAACCCGACACGGTGCAGTCCCCCGCGACCCCGCAATCGATGCCTGGTTTCGACAACACCCAGGCCCGCTGAGAGCTATTGCCCAAAATTGGTTTCAGATCATACGCAATTGCGGCGACGAAGTTCGCGAGCTCATCCACGACGGCTGCCCGACCGCGTGTCTCGGCGATGCCGCCTTTGCCTACGTCAACGTCTTCACGGGGCACGTCAACGTCGGTTTCTTCCACGGCGCATCCCTGCCCGACCCCGATCGCCTGCTGCAAGGCTCTGGCAAGCGAATGCGCCACGTGAAACTAACTCTGGAGACGACCGCATCCAGTGCCGCCCTTACCAGTTTGATCGAAGCGGCCTGGGCTGATATAAAAACTCGGGTCGAAAACGGCTGACCCACACAGGACCGCTAATCAGCCGCAACAGTCTTGGGGCGCGTATCAAGCCCGAAGTCATGCAGGGTCCGCGTGTACCACGTATCGGCATCAGCCGAATACAGGTCTGCCCACTCCTCGTCGGTCATCGACTTGCGCCAGCCAATGAACGCCTCGGCATCCGGCCCAACGGGATGTCGAAGCTGCCAAGTCCCGCTGTCCAGAATCTCCAGCACCTTCCGCGCAACAATCGCCGGCGGCACGGGATTTGCGAGTGATGCCATGAACAGGTTGGCAAAACGCTCCGTCTGCGCATAGGGAGAGCCTTCGGGTGGTGCTCCAATCCGCCGCGCCATCGACGTATCGATGATGCCTGGCTCCACGATCGCCACACGCACGTTGAAGTTCTTTAACTCGCCCGCCAGCCCCTCGCTCAGCGCTTCCAGCGCCCACTTCGAGGCCATATACGGTGTCAACGGCGGGCTCGCCAGTCGTCCAGCTACCGACGAAATGTTCACGATGCAGCCCCTGTGCCGCTCTCGCATTTGTCCGACTACGGCCTGGATGGTCCGGATGCAGCCGAAGTAGTTCGTTTCCATCGTCGAGCGGAAAACTGCCAGCGGAAGCTCTTCCACTGCCCCAAAGGCCTCAACTCCCGCATTGTTCACCAGCACATCAATCGGGCCGTGTTCCGCGAGGATCTTGCTGATCCCGGCCCGCACCGACTCGTCTGAATCCACATCCATCACCGAGACCGCAATCGGCAGCTTCTCCTTCGCTGCTACCTCGCTTAAGTCCGACTGCGCGGGATTGCGCATCGTGGCAAACACCTTATGACCCGCGCGCCCGAACATCAGCGCCGTTTCATATCCGATTCCCTTGCTTGTTCCGGTAATGAGTACTGACCACACAACTGACCTCCTCCGTCGCTCTCGAGTCTCTTGAGTTTCTCGATGAATGATTTGATCCGGGGACTGTTGCGGGATACATTACCAGCCATCTGTCTCGTTGTCAGCCGGAAAATGTCTCCTGCACGACCACACATTCGGCTTGGCTCACCAGGGCGTGCGTCAAGCGACTAGCCGCTTCTTCTGTTGCAAACCCAGCCTGGCTACTACTTTCCACTCTCCTCCCGTTTGCATCCTGTCGCATAGATTTGCGCGACAATGAACTCCTGCAACACTCGTGGCACTTCAGCAGCCTGCAAAACGTCATAGGAACCAATCTGCAGATAATCTCTTGCGAGAGAGGATGATGCAAAAAATGGGGGGGCCCGGGGGGGGCTGGCGGGAGTGCCGTCTTGGGGAATCCAGGGGAGTCCAGGATCTGGGGTGCAGAGCTGTAGCTGTCGGCAGAAAAAAAACGGCCCCCGTTATTAACGGGGGCCAAGTTGCCTTGGTTCTCTCGTGTTGCGAGAGCTCTATTGGCGGCCTACGGCGGGGTAGCCGTCGGCGCGGAAGGGAGCCTCAGGGGGGTGGCTACGCAACACCTTTACTGGTGCTGCTCCGTGCCGGTCGAGGACGCCATACCATGGGGGGATGTGGTGCCCTGGGCCGCCAAACTGTTTTCCATCAACTTGATATGCACAACGCTGGGAACCCGCTCACGACGGTGGCTCGCGGGCTTCGGCGCTGTCTGATCTGCGGAAGCATTGCTCGCCATCTGCGTGTTCTGGTCCTCAATATGGGCATTGCCTAGTGCTACGGCATGCATACGGTAGACGGGAATTTCATGTTCAGTTACGAGGTAGCGCTTTACAGCCTCTGCCTCACGCTGCGAACTCGCGATTCCTGCTGCCCCTGCCGCAGGTGAACGCGCTTCGATTTCGATGATGAAGCCCTGATGACCTTCCAGGTTTTTTGCCATGTCATCGAGCTTTGCCTTGGCATCCTTCGACAGGACAGGGCTGCCATTCCGGAACGGAACTTCAACGTCAGTGATCGGCTTATAGGTATCGAGCCCGCTCACCGTCGTGTTCAGAGTGTCGACATGACCAGAAGCTGAAACAGCGGTGTCGTTGGCTTTCTTCGCCTGATCACCGGCTTGCGTAGCTACCTGATTAGCCGCATCGGCCGAGTCCTGCGCCTTCTTGATGCCGGCCGTCGCGCGAGAATCAACATCCTTGATATCGCTGGCGTTCTTCGCGTTCACCTGGTCGAGCTCGGTCAAGCGATCGTTGATCGGATCCAGCCTCTTCTTCACCCACTTCTTACGCGCCATTGGATTAACGCGGCCCCAGAATCCCTCTTTCTGCTCCTGAATCGGCTGAGTCGCTGTCGCGGGAGGAGTCGAGGTTGGTGTCTGCTGCGCGGCCGCCGGAGCATTCTGGGAATTCGCATCAGGCTGCTGCGTCTGCTGAGCCATCGCGGGGATCGCGATAGCCGAAGCCAGTGCAAGAACGGCTACCTGGCTTGGAACCATAATTCTTGCTTTAAGGTCGTTCATTTTTGTCTAACCCCTGATATTGCGGATGCCGCGTTCATTTGCGGGTGAGCAGGCTCTCCCCGCTCACAATCCATAGTGCATGGAGCGTGCCAAAGGTTCATGGCTCTGTGCAGAAACGATCAACCTGCTCGTTTTGAAGGGATTAAGAGGTGATCGAGCATGTTAAGGATGCTACGGCCATTAGGGTCCGCAGGTGATCAGAAAGTAATTTTTACAACCAGCGGTAACTCTTACCCGGTAAATCGAACAAGCGCGCTACTTTGTATCCACTCGAACGATTCGCAGTTCGGGATACACACCGTTCCAGCCTTCAGTCACCGCGTCCAGAATGAGGCGGAAATCCCGCCCCTCTCCCGTTTTCAGCGGCGCCGCCGACACTGGCTCAAGATCCACATAGGGGTCTCGTGTTCTGATCCATTTCACCGCCTGCGTCTCGTTCTGAGCCACTTCGTTCGCGGCGTTTCTAAAGAGAATCTGCATCGAGATGCCGCTTACCGTTTTGTCCCCGTTGTTCGTGATGTACCCATCGATATAGGTCACCTTCCCGCCGGCTAAGTTGGCGCTCTCGCTCATCTTCACGTCGGTTATCGGCAGACTTGCCGCATAAGGATCAGGCTTTGCCGAAATCGGTGTTACGGCAGCCGGCCCTTTCCCTCTCTGCAAAATGAGAACGACAACAACCGCTGCGACGACGACCACGCCCGCAGCCATTGCAAGGGGAACCCAGTTCCGCTCACGCGGCTCTGCGGAAGGAACGAATTGCGGCCCGGTACTCACGAGCGGATTTTACACCTCACGATGACATCTTGTTTGAAACAAAGGGTTCCCCTCCACCCATCAGACCGGATACACTTGCGCGACCGGTGCTGTGCCGTTCCTCATCCGTCTGGCAATGCACCACCATTTTCCTTGGAGGCACCATGCCCAAGTACGTGATCGAACGCGAAGTTCCGGGCGCCGGAAAACTATCTCCAGCCGAACTCCAGTCCATCTCTCAGACTTCCTGCGGAGTCCTGCGCAAACTCGGTCCGGAGATTCAGTGGGTCCACAGCTATGTCACCGGGGACAAGATCTACTGCATCTACAACGCGCCCAATGAGGAGATCATCCGCGAGCACGCGAAACAAGGCGGCTTTCCTGCCAACTCCGTCGCCAAAGTGACATCCATCATCGATCCGACTACATCCGAAGCCTGATCGAAGCAGTCAATTCACTTCACTTCAACACGCCCGAGAACAGCTCCGCCATCACGGAACAACAGTTCTGTGCCTTTCGTAGTACTCCAGTAACTTGACCCTTAGCACTTTTGGTTGATTCACAAAAGAACTGAAGTGAATCTAAATATAGGTAACCTGCTCAAGGGCCCAGCATCGGATGTGCTGCAAGTTTAGAAAGGCATCAGGCAATGACTTCCTCCCCCTCTGCAGTCTCCTCAAGACCATCTCGCAAGGAGGACCTGATCTATCAGGTCGTCACCGTTGTTGCGATGGTCACGCTGGTCGCCAGCGTTTGGATCTTTTAATACCGGCGCAGACACCCACCGTTCCGCAACGGTGAGGCTATTTTCCCTCAATCATTCCGCACTTAGTTGGCAGCCTCGGGCTGTTCCAGGCGCATCCGTGCGCCGCGAATAATCATGACCAGATAGAACCCTGCCGTCGCAAAGATTGCCACCATGAATGCCGGTACGATGGCCGGAGATAAGCGGAACTCGCCATTCCGCACGCCATGAATGATCCCGCTTTGGATGTAAACGAAGAGACAAAGAATCTCCGTCTTGATCCACGCCACCATCTCGCTCGTTTTCCCCTGGATGAACGGTAAGTTCACCTCCGTCACTCGGACCGGGAGGTTGTAACGCCGAAACTGGATGCTCGCCAGTGCTGTCATCAGCACGTAGAGCCCAAGACCAACCACCGGCAGAATCCAGAGAAACCCGGGAGAGCCCCACGCATTCGGCTTCCCTGAAATATCAAAGTGAGTCGGGATTCGTTCCGGCAGCCGGGACGGCCCGTTAAGAGCCGAATACGTGATCCAAGCCAGATATCCCAGCAGCATCAGCCCCAGCACTTCCATCGTCTTACGCATGGCATGCCTCAGTGCATGCAAGTTTAACGCCCCAACTCCCCGTTCGCGTCATTACCAATGCGCTAAGTGGTATTTCCGGCGCCATTCTTCGCGTCCTAGACTACCTGTGTTTGCCGGGCTATTGTTCGCTCGAATTGCTGCGCGGGCTCGCAAATGTTCCAGCATCCCTTGAGGTCATCGGCATATGCGACTGAAAAGCGTCGTGCTGAATTGTTGCATCCTGGCAATTGCTGCTCATCTCCCTGCTCAGTCGATCACGGGAACCATCGTGATCAAAAGAAAACTGACCAAGCCCAACGTCACTCCCAGCGTCTCTCTATACCAGAGAGGCACCACTATCGAGCTTGGGAAGGACCCCGATCAGGACCCCATTGCCTACGAACGCTCGCGCGTTGTCATCTATCTTGAAGGTCCACTTTCCGGGGCACAGGCCACAGTCGATTCAGCTGCACTGCAAGTCGAGCAGCTTAACCGCCGCTTCGTGCCCGATCTGGTCGTTGTGCCCGCGGGATCCACCATCTCCTTCCCCAATATGGATCCCATCTTCCACAACATTTACTCCCTCTCAAAGCCCAAATCGTTCGATCTCGGCAACTATGACAAGGGGCGAACGCGGAAGGTCACATTTCCGAAACCCGGCATCGTTGAGATCTACTGCCATCTGCACCCCAACATGCAGGCCACAGTGGTCATCACGCCGAACCACTGGTTTGCCCGTCCCGATCGCAATGGTCAGTACCGGATTCCCCAGGTTCCGCCAGGCCAGTACACGCTTGTTGCATGGCACAAGTCAGCCGGTTTCTTCCGAAAGGCCATCGTCATCGACAACGAGCGTGACACAACGGCTGACTTTTTCATTCCGCTCGACGTCGATCCCCGGCAGGAAGCCGAAAGGCCTCGCGAACTCGACCACACTGCAGGGTCGCGATGAAGACGCATCTTCGCACCCGCGCATTCTTACTCTGCTTCCTCCCGTTCGCCATCCTGATGACAACCAGCTTCTGGATGATTCAGCGCTTCGTTCAAGCCACGGTTCGCGAAGGCTTGCACACATCTCTTCGCCAGAGCCAGCTCGCCATCGCCAACATTCACGCCAAAGGTGATCTTCGAAACAGTCGTTTCTTGCGCATCGCCGGCGAAAATACGGCGTTGAAAGCCGGACTGGAACTGTTGCGCCAGAATCCGAGAAGCTCTGACGCACGCCGCACAGTCGAAGATCAGCTGCGCGAACTCGGCGAGCACATGGGCTTCGACTTCATGCTTGTCTCTGCTCCCGGCGGCAACCCCCTTGCTGGAGTCGCGCGTCAAGGGTCGCAACTTGTTCCCCTGAATTTATCCAACCTCGATCCCGACCGTTCGGGGTTCCTGCTCCTCCACGGCCGTACCTTTCAGGTCGCTTCGGTTCCGGTCGACGTGAACAACGAAAATATTGGATCTCTGACCGTTGGCGAATTCTTCGAGTTCTCCGATCTCAGCACGCAGGTTGTCCTGATGCACCATGGGCTCGTCGTCGAGTCCAACCTCGGTGACGTCTCCTCGCGCGAGCTCGAAACGGCTCTCGCTCCTTGCAGACCGCAGTCCGAATGCGACCTTCATCTGAACGGAACCAACTGGATTGCCCTGCCTATGGAAACCTATGGCAACGGCTACACGCTGCTCAGCCTCGATAACGTCGACCAGGCAACCCATCCAATTCAAGCGAAACTGCACAAGCTGTTCCTCCAACTTGCCTTCGCCGGCGTTTTGATTGCAGTGCTGTGCAGCCTCGGATCCTCGACCTCCATCGTCAACCCCATCGCGACAGTCGTTTCGCATCTTCGAAACGCTGTCAAGACCGGCAGGTTGGGTGAGATCGAGTCCCAGCGATCATCTATCGTCGAAATTCAGGAACTCGCGCAAATCTACAACGAAGCCGCCATCTCGGTGCACGCCGCCGGCCAGCGTCTTGAATCTGCCTATCTCGAGTTCGTCGGCTCGCTGGCCAATGCTCTCGACGCTCGCGACCAGTACACCGCTGGCCACAGCCGCCGGGTCAGCGAGCTTTCGTGCGTACTCGCAACCGCTCTGCAATTGCCGCTTCACGATGTCGAACGCATCCGCATTGGTGCGCTCCTGCACGACATAGGCAAAATTGGCGTTTCCGACAGTGTCCTGCAGAAACCGGGACGCCTTACGGAAGAAGAATTCGACCTGGTAAAACAACACCCCGTCATCGGCCGCAGAATTCTCGAAGGCGTGCATGGATTCGCTGAATATCTGAATGCCGTTGAATTACACCACGAAAACTGGAATGGCACAGGCTACCCTCACGGTCAGCGTGAGACCGAGACCCCGATTGACGCGCGCATCATCCATGTCGCCGATGCATACGACGCAATGACCACTGACCGGTCCTATCGCCAAGGCATGGCACACGAGAAGGCCCTTTCGATCCTCGTTGACAACGCCGGCCTTCAATTCGATCCCGAGATCGTTGCCACGTTCCTGATGCTTCCACGCCGGATCCTCACCGCCCACCCGGTTCTCAAGAATACGCCCGAATGCGTGGAGGAGATTTTGGTCGGATGAAGGCTCTCTGCCATATCGGAGCCGTTCTGCTTATCCTCGGATCAGCATCTATTTGCGCGCAGGAAGCAAACTCAGGTATCGACCTTCGCGGAACCCTGACGGCCCAACTCATTGTCTCCAATCAACTCACCGATGCACCTCGTTCCAGCGCGCCTGCCATCGCCGGCACTCGCGCAGTCGCCTACCCAACACTCAAGTTCAGCGAGCACTGGTTTGCAACTGGTGCCGTTCAACTTGTGACGCGCCCTTACTACATATCCGACTTCTCCACGAAGGGATACGGCGCAAAAGGATCTGTCTTACAAGCCACACTCAACTACTCCCAGATCTCCAGACGCGGATCCATCCTCTTCCGAGCGGGCGAAATGTCTTCAGCGTTCGGGTCGTTCCTTCTCCGCTACGACGATTCCGAGAACGCTCTGGTTGACCTCCCGCCACAATACGGCTACTACTACGCCCCTATCTCCTTCCTGCCTGTTGCCGGCGCTCAGCTCGATGCCACCTACGGCAAGTGGGACGGCCGCTTGCAATTCGCGAACTCCTCGCCCGCAAATCCACGCAGCATCTTCGCGCACGATCAGTATGGCAACTGGGCGGCGGGGGCGGGCTACACCGTTCGCCAGGGATTCCGCATTGGCATCTCAGGGTATCGCGGCCCCTACCTGGACAGGAGATACGCTTATTACTACCCCGGCGAAGCCAAGCCCAGCAGCCTGACTGCACACGCCGTCGGCGCCGACGCAAACTGGGCTCACCGCCACACATCCGTATACATTGAAGTTCAACGCTTCATCATGCCGTATACGCTTTTCCCGGATTTTCATGAGAGCGCGGGATACGCTGAAGTGCGCCAGGTGCTGAGCCCTCGCTGGTCCATTGCCGGCCGCTACTCGTTAACAAGCACCAACGCCAGTGGCAGAATGAACATCGCCGAAACTGCCGGCGCCTACCGTCCCAACCGGTTCCAACTGCTGAAAATCGGCTACGAACTTCGCCATGCAACAACCGGCTCTGACCGAAACAACCATGTCCTGGCAGTTCAGCTGATCACGACGTTTCACAAATGCGCCGCCCTTTAAACTTTCATTCTCGTGGGGATCAGGTCGGCCGCATTTGAGCCGCCAAATTGCGAAAGGGGAACCTTCACCCGAACGCAACTGCCGCAGTTAGCCGTTGTCAGTCAGGGCTGCAACACCGTCTGCACCAGCAGCCACGCATTCGCAGTAGCGATCAGCACCGCCGTGCTCCACGCAAGCGTCTTCAACCAGCGCGCATTCACAAATTCCCCCATTTTCGCGCGATTGCCCGTAAACATAACCAGCGGAATGACAGCGAAGCTCAATTGGAGGGAGAGAATCACCTGGCTCAGGATCAGAAGTTTCTCCGTCCCGCGCGCGCCATTGAGCCAAACAACAATGATCGTTGGGATAATGGCCAGGCAGCGCGTGATCAAACGCCGAAGCCACTGCGGGATCTTGAGTTGAACAAAACCCTCCATTACAATTTGCCCTGCAAGGGTACCTGTAATTGAGGAATTCTGCCCTGACGCCAGCAGCGCAATCGCAAAAAGCGTGCTCGCAAACCCCGCTCCAACCAGGGGGCTCAGCAGCTTGTAGGCATCCTCGATTGCTGCCACTTCCAAGTGCCCGCTACGATGAAATACCGCCGCTGCCACAATCAAAATCCCGGCGTTCACAAACAGCGCCAGCATCAATGCAAACGCCGAATCCACATTCGCCATATGGATCGCTTCGCGTTTTCCTTCGGGCGTTCGCTTATAGTTTCGAGTCTGCACGATCGACGAATGCAGATACAGGTTATGCGGCATCACCGTCGCACCGAGAATGCCAATTGCGATATAAAGCATCGCCGGATTCGTGACAATCTGTGCGGAAGGAATGACCAGGCTCCGCAGCGCAATCAGATGCTCCGGCCGCGATAAGAAAACCTGCACACTGAACATTGCCAGGATCGTCCCGATCAGCACAATCACCAGCGCCTCGATATACCGAAAACCCCATCGCTGCAGAAGCAGGATCACCAGAACATCAACGCCGGTAATCAGCACCCCGTAGAACAGCGGAATGTGAAATAGCAGTTGCAGCGCAATGGCCGAACCGATCACCTCCGCGAGGTCACAGGCGGCGATCGCTATCTCCGCCCCAATCCAAAGGAAGAGGCTGGCCCTTTTGCCAAAGCTCTCGTGGCAAAGTTGTGCGAGATCGCGCTCCGTTGCCACTCCAAGTTTTAAAGCAAGGCTTTGCAACAGAATCGCCATCAGATTCGACAGCATGATGACGAACAACAGCGTGTATCCGAACCGCGAGCCACCGGCAATGTCAGTCGCCCAGTTACCGGGATCCATGTACCCCACAGAAATCAGAAAACCCGGTCCGATGAACCCTAACAGACGCTTCCAGTACACGCCGGATTGTGAAATCGGTACGCTTGCATGCACTTCGGGTAGCGATGGCTCGTTGAGCCTGACCGCATTTGTAATTTCAGTAGCCATGAAGAGTGAAAAGGGGACAGCCGAATCTAATCAGCTACAGTATCGCACGATTTAACCTAGGTTAATTAAAAAATTTATTCCAGATTAGTCAAACCGCATCCGGTCGCAGCCAAACCGCCTCAGCGGCAGGCCTCCCCAGGATTGAATTTCCAGTAGGTAGCTCAATCGAAACAGTTTGATCGTAATTCTGACTGACGACTGTCAGCGTCTGATCTGGCCCTATGCCCATACGATGCAGGAATAGCAGCAGCTGGGAGTCTCGCTCCTGCAGACTGCTCACCCGGTAGCGCTCTCCTGCCTTGGCTTCGGATAGAGGCACCTCTCCCCGTTTCTTTCGCTCCGTCGGACGCTCAGGAAGCACCGCGTTGCCATGCGGACACGCTCCGCCCTCGCCAAGTTTTTCTCTGAGTTTCGCCTCAAAAGCCGGCGACACAGCGTGCTCCAGCCGCTCCGCCTCGTCGTGAATCTCATACCACTCCATGCCGAAAACCTCTTTCAGCATTCGCTCGATCAGGTGGTGTCGCAGAGCCGTGCGGTAAGCGGTCTCGCGCCCCGCATTGGTGAGCCGGACGATTCCATCCCCGCTCATCTCAACGTAGCCGTCCCGTCGCAGGCGCTTCAGCGCCATGGTCACAGCGGGCGCCGACACCTCCAGCCAGTGCACGAGCGTGGCCGGAATCACCTCGTGCCCTTCCGCTTCTGCCTCCAGAATGGCCTTAAGGTAGTTCTCTTTCGAAACCTGAATTGCATCTCGCATTGTCGTCCAATCCACTCTAATGCCTTTCGGCAGCGACGACCGCTCTCCCCGACAGGTGATTTTCAGTTGAAACACGAAGAGCGTTAACCAAGAAGTCCCAAAACAACACCAGCTCTCCGATATTCCGAAGAGCTGGCTCGACCACATTCAAAGCTGGAGCTGGTAACTGTCTATCTACTTAATCCGCACCTTAGGCTCCACTGACAATCCCGGCCGCAGTGAATGATTCGAATCTTCCTTGTTCAAATCATCGAAGTCGATCCGCACAGGAACTCTCTGCACCACTTTCACGTAGTTGCCCGTTGCATTCTCAGGCGGGAACAGAGATAGAACCGATCCCGTGGCTCCGCCCACCTGCGTCACATGTCCGTCATAGTCTTTGCCTGTCGCATCCACATGGATCTCAACGGGCTGCTTCGGAGACATATTCCTCAGTTGCGTTTCCTTGAAGTTCGCGGTGACCCAGAGGTCCTCAAGCGAAACCAGCGTCAGCATGTTCTGCCCCGCAGCCACGTTCTGATTGATCTCAACGCTCTTGCGGGTAACGATCCCTGCCACCGGTGCGATGATCCTGGTATAGCTTAGGTTGAGATTCGCCTGATCAAGCTGCGCCTGGGCCTTTTGCACCTCAGCCTCAGCCTGCTTGTATCGTGCACTCTGAGCCGCAACCTGCTGCGGACCTGTTTGCGCATACTTCAGCTGGGCTTGCGCTTGCGAAGCTTTCTCAGTTGCAACTCGTACGGCGTCGGCTGCAGCCCGCTCGTTGGCGTGAGCGTCATCTACCGCGGCCTTTGCTGCGTCTGCTGAAGCAACCGCCGCATCATATTGCTGCTTGCTGATGACGTCCTTCTCTACCAGCGGCTTGTATCGCTGAAGATCGGCTTGAGCTTTGGCATTGTTGGCTTCAGCCTGAACCACCTTCGCGTGGGCCGCGGCAAGCTGCGATTGTGCCTGGGAAATACCTGCCGTTGCCGCCGTGACATCCGAGCCTGCAGAAGCAAGGTTGCTGCCGGTGTTGATACTGGTGATCGGCACATTTACCTTCGCTGCCGCTGCCGCAGCCTGTGCGCTCGCCAGCGCAGCCTTGGCGTTCTCCACCGCAACCTCATAGTCGCGCGGATCCAGCTCGGCAATCAGGGCTCCCTTCTTCACCTGCTGGTTCTCGTCCACGTTGACTTTGATCACCTGGCCATTGATGCGCGAACTGATTTGGATCAAATGTCCGTTGATCTGTGCGTCGTCTGTGTCTTCGTAATAGGTGGAGCGCCACCAGAATCCAAGCGCGACCAGCACCAGGACAACCACCACTGCAATGATGATTCCTTTGCGGCGAGAAGGGGGCTGCGCCACCTCTGTGCTCTCATCGCGCGGCGCCTGCACCGTCGTTGTGGATGTTTCCGCCACGTCTACTTCCCTCCAAGATATTTCTTGTAATCCTGCCCTGCTCCAAGCGAACGCACCAGGCTTAGCTTGGCAACATTGGCGCGATAAAGGCTGGTTACGTATTGATCGTTTGCTTGTGCGACCGACTGTTCGGCCTGGCTCACTGCAAGATTGTCGCTTACGCCGTTTACATAGCGCTGCTGCGCCTCGCTCAAAGCCTCATTGGCCAGTTCCACGCTCGAACGCGCAACCTCAACTTGTTTCTGCGCGGCCTCAATATCCAGCAGCGCAT
>DATNFD010000201.1:0-17981 GCA_035606555.1 Occallatibacter sp. | reverse complement strand
CAATCACGGGCTTGGCCGCCGACTGAAACTTGTCCAACGTGAAGACGCCATCGCTAAAGGCTTTGAATTGCTCGAGTGGACCTTCGATCCGCTGGAAATCAAGAATGCGCATCTAAACATCCACAAGCTCGGCGCGGTGGTTCGTTCATATCTGGTGAATTTTTATGGTGTATCCTCTTCTCGACTGCAGGGTGGACTGCCGACCGATCGCCTTGTCGCCGAGTGGTACCTCGACTCAGACCGGGTCAATCGGGCATTGGAAGGCCAGCAGCCTGCCGTGCAGCAGATCGAGGAACGCATCCAGGTCCCAGCCGCCGTGTATGAATGGAAGGCTTCTCCCCAGGACCGGGAACGAGCGTTGACACTGCAAGCTGAGAACCGCCGCAAATTTCAGGATTCATTCTCCAAAGGTCTGGCTGTCGTCGCATTCAACAAAGACGCGCAAGGAAACGGAGTCTTCGAACTGGGACGCTGGACGAAACCGGTAATCGCCTGAACCACTACGCACTTTTATCCGCTTCAAACGCTGAAGGAACGACACTGTATGAGAATCGACGGCATTATCCTCCGCGAAGTGCACATGCCTCTCGTGCGCCCCTTTCAGACAAGCTTCGGGATCACGAAAAATCGCAGGATTCTTCTGGCGGAGGTGAGATCGGAGGGGCTGGTCGGCTGGGGCGAGTGCACAGCAGGCGAACGGCCTCATTTCTCCAGCGAGTCCACGGACACGGCGTGGCAGGTCATCGTGGACGAACTCGGCCCGATCCTCGCCGGCGCGCATCCCGATCATGGTGGAAGCTGCCCGAAGCTATTTGAGATCGTTCGCGGACATCCGATGGCCAAGGCTGCGCTCGAGAACGCCATCTGGGACATCGAGGCTCAGCGCGAAGAGGTGCCACTGTCACGGCTCATCGGCGGCGTTCGCGACAGGATTGCGTGCGGAGTTTCTCTCGGAATCCAGAAGTCTATCTCCGAACTCATGGACATCATCGAGAGGGAACTGGCCGCGGGATATCAGCGGATCAAGCTTAAGTGCAAGCCGGGTTGGGACGTTGAAGTGTTTGAGAAGGTCCGCGATCAATGGCCTGATATTCTGCTCTCGTGCGACGCCAACTCGGCCTATAAGCTTCGCGATGCCGATCATCTTGTCACCTTCGATCAATTCGACCTGCTGATGGTTGAGCAGCCTTTGTGGCACGACGACTTCTACTATCACTCGATGTTGCAGAAGCGCATGAATACGCCGATCTGCCTCGACGAGTCTATCCGCAACCGTCGCGACGCTCTCGCCGCCATTGAAATGGAATCGTGCAAGATCATCAACATCAAGCTGGGTCGGGTCGGCGGATTCTCAGAAGCCATTGCAGTCCATAACGCCGCACAGGAACGGGGAATTCCCGTCTGGTGCGGAGGAATGCTCGAAGCCGGTGTGGGGCGCGCCCACAACATTGCTCTCTCTACGCTTGAGAATTTCCGTCTGCCCGGGGATGTATCCGCGTCGGCGCGCTACTGGACGGAAGACATCATTGAGCCTGAAGTCACTGTGAGTTCAGAGGGAGAGATCATGGTGTCCGAGTCGGCGGGCCGCGGGTACGAGGTGCGGACGGACCTCATCGAGAAGCTCACGGTGCGGAAGGAAGAGATTCGGGCGCTGGAACTTGTCGGCGGGAACTGACGTCAGAGACTCATGCTTACCTTGAAGATCGATGAAGCCGTCGAGGCTCTGCGGTCCCTCGAATTGCGTCACGGCGACCTCGAATTGCGGCTCTCGGACTACTCTGTTCATTCATTCCACCGAGTCCCTACCTATTCCTTCAAGATGTTCAGCCAGCAATCTGAGCAGGAACTGGGGCAGATCAATCTTCGCATTGGTTCAACGCCGCATCTCGAGCAGTATGCGGGGCACATCGGGTATGGTGTGCTGCGAGCACACCGCGGGCATCACTATGCAGCGCGATCGGTGATTCTGCTGCTTCCACTCGCCCGCAGGCTAGGCCTTGATCCAGTCTGGATTACCTGCGACCCTGAGAACGTCGCGTCCCGAAGGAGCCTGGAAATTGCAGGGGCTGAGTTTGTTGAGATCGTCGACGTGCCGGCGACTTGCGGGATTCGAAAATTTGGCGGCAAGCTGCACAAATGCCGATATCGACTCTGATCCCGGCTCGGAACTGCAGGCCCACTCACTGCGTATCGACGGGAGACGGAGCAACTTCGTTGGCGTTATCACGTCTTTCGCTTGAGAGGCGGCGCGTTCACTGACGGGCTCCGCCGGAGGTTAAATCCGTGACTCCCCAGGAAGACCAGCTTCTTAACTCTCTTATCGATCGCTTAAACCAGACAACTCTCGAGGAAAAGGATCCAGATGCGGAGGCGCTTCTCAACGAGCGTCTCGCGGGCAATCCGGATGCCTTGTACATGCTCGCGCAGACGGTTCTCGTGCAAAACATTGCGCTGGATCAGGCGAGAGCTCAGCTCAGCCAGCTGCAGCAGCAAATTCAGCAGCAGCGCCCACAGCCCGCGCACAGCACCAGTTTCCTGGGCCGGTTGCTTGGAGAGCGAGACGAGCAGCCTTCACCATCGGCGCAGCGGCAGGCGTCCTCACCCGGCTATCAGCCTGTTCCGCCGCAATACGCACCACCCCAGACGCAATATCCGGCTCCGCGATATCAGCAGATGCCGTATGCTCCAGCGGGTCAGCCCAGTTTTCTGCGTGGGGCGTTTCAAACCGCGGCCGGAGTTGCCGCAGGCGCGCTTGCGTTCGAGGGTATCGAGTCAATGCTGCATGGTTTTGGCCATGGCGGTTATGGCTGGGGAGGGCCGGGAATGGGAGGCTTTGGTGAACGACCGGTCGAGGTCATCAACAACAACTACTACGATGAACCCGGCCGAGGGGGAGAGCACTCCGAGCACCACGGAAGCCAGTTCAACGATGGGGGCTACGATCCGCGCAACAACGATCCTAATGACAACCTGCGCGGTTTCGACGGTCAGAATTCGGGAGCCTCAAACGACGTAAGCGCGCTTGCCGACACCTCGAGTTTCGACGATCAGGCAGCTCTCGATGATCAGTCTGGATTGGACGATCAGAATCTGGATGATGGCTCCGGGTTCGACGACTCCGGCAGCTTCGATGACGGGGGCGGGGGACTGGACGACGGGGGTGGGTTCTAACGCGTCGCATGCTTCCCGGGGCGAAGCCGAAAACCACTTGAAACAGGCGCTTTGCTGGGTGAGAGGGGCGGTTGCAGGCGGCCGGGAACCGCTACTTAACCCAAGCAGCCCAGTGATATACTCACATGGGCAGCGCGGCTCATTTGTCCTCATTTTGACGTGTTCTGGGTTGGGGATCGGTTCGCGCCCGCATTTCTTCGTCTTATAGAGGTTCCGCATGTCAGGCCATTCGAAATGGGCGACAATCAAGCACAAAAAAGGCGCGCTCGACGCCAAGCGCGGGAAGATTTTCACTCGCCTGATTAAGGAAATCAGCATCGCTGCCAAACACGGCGGTGGCGATCCGGACGGCAACCCGCGACTGCGCACGGCGATTCTGGCGGCCAAGGCCGAGAACATGCCTGCCGAGAACATCAAGCGCGCCATCCAGCGCGGCACCGGCGAACTCGAAGGCGTGAACTACGAGGAGATCACCTTCGAGGGCTACGGCCCAGGCGGCGTTGCCATCATCGTTGAAGTGCTTACCGACAATCGCAACCGCACCGTCAGCGAAATTCGTCACGCGTTCTCGAAGAACGGTGGGAACCTCGGCTCAACCGGCTCGGTTCTGCACATGTTCTCCAAGAAGGGCGTCATCGCCATCGAGAAATCCGCAGCCAACGAAGAAAAACTCATGGACATTGTTCTTGAGCATGGCGGCGAGGATCTGCGCGACGAGGGAGATGTCTGGGAAATTGTTACCGAACCCAATGCGTTTGAAGGAGTGGTTGGCGCTGTGAAGGCAGCGAACATTCCAATTGCTTCAAGTGAAGTCACAATGCTCGCTTCCACATACACCAAGCTCGAAGGGCAGCAGGCGAATGCGATGATCCGGCTGCTCGAAGCTCTTGAAGATTTCGACGACACCCAGAACGTCTACTCGAACTTCGATATGGATTCCGAACAGATGGAGCAGGTAGCGGGATAAGCAGCAGACAGGCTGGCGATGCAAGGGCCGCCTGAACATGGCGGCCTTTTTCATGCGGTACAGATTTTCAGGACAGGAAAAGAACAGAACGTTGACCCAAACTGCGAAGTTTCTATTGATGATGATGTTGGGCGTGAGCACGTGTATGGCCGTCTCGTCCCAGAGCCTCAGCAGAGAGAGCACATCTCCGGTAGCCCAGGTGAGGAATGATCGAAGCTGGGAGTATGGGCCCTTCATCAATTTCGGCAATGGCATCGGCGGAAATCGGTCGAAGTTCTGGTTCTTTGCCGCCGGCGGTCAAGTGGGAAAGATACTCACGCCGCCGCTTCACGCGGGCCTTCTCAGCGGCCAGTTTGAATTGGCCGGGAACATCATGCCTTTCTGGCAGGCGTACACGCCGGCTCCTCACGACCAGACTTTCGAGTATCACGGGCAGACATACGTCTACCCCGTTGGTGGTGGAACGTTCACAGGTGCAAGCATCACGCCGGTAATTTTCCGGTGGAATTTCCTGACACACTCGCCGCGCATACAGCCGTGGTTTCAGGGAGCAGGCGGACTTATCTACACGACCCACAAGTTTCCGCCGGACATCCTGGTGCCGAAGGGGACTCCGGGAGGGACGTCGGTCTGGAATTTCTCTCCGCAGGGTGGAGTGGGAATTCACTATTTCACGCGCCCTAAACGCTCCATTGATTTTGGAGTGAACGCGGTGCACATTTCGTCGGCTTCGCTGGGCGATCGGAATCCTGGCGTGAACGCTCTATGGCAGATACAGCTTGGTTACACCTATTGGAAGTAAGCGCGGGCTTGACGCGAACGAATGCAGGCAATTGAAAGAGGCGGATGAAAGACGGAGTTGTTGAATGCGTTCCAAACTTCTCTGAGGGCAGGGATCCTAAACGTGTCGAAGCGATCATCAGCGCGATGCATGTTGACGGTGTTCGGCTACTCGACTGGTCGATGGACGCAGATCACAACCGCTCCGTTATCACCATCGCCGGCGAGCCTGGGCTTGTGCTTGAGTCTGCGCTGCGTGGAGTCGGCAAGGCAGTTGAGCTGATCGACCTGACGGGTCAGGAGGGTTTGCATCCTCGCATCGGCGCTGCCGACGTGATCCCGTTTGTGCCGGTTAGTGGAATGAAGCTTGAGCAGTGTGTCATGCTTGCACGCCAGGCTGGGCTCGAGATCTGGCGCCGGTTCGGGGTTCCGGTCTACTTCTACGAAGCAGCGGCATCGCGGCCGGATCGCGCCAATCTCGACGATGTACGTCGAGGCCAGTTTGAAGGGCTTCGCGACGCAGTCCGCAAGGAACCGGCGCGTCGACCCGATCTCGGCGGCCCCGGTCTCCACCCCACTGCGGGCGCATGTGTGGTTGGCGCGCGCAAGTTTCTGGTCACCTACAACGTCGCTCTTGATTCAAACGACGTGGCAGTGGCCAGAGCGATCGCCCGTGAAGTTCGTGCCACTTTCGCCGGCCTTAAAGGAGTAAAGGCTATGGGGCTTCTGGCCCAGGGCCGCGCACAGCTTTCGATGAATATCACGGATTTCAAGACGACGCCTCTTTCCCATGTGTACAGCACCGTTTCGCGCTTCGCCTCCCGGCACAAAACAGCGCCTGTGGAAGGCGAGGTGGTTGGCCTGATTCCGGAAGCCGCCTGCGAGCGGGAAAGTGAATGGATGCGTCAGTTAGTTGAATTCGATGATGAAACCAAGATCCTCGAACGACGCCTTGAGTCGCCTCTGGCCTGGCCCGGCGAAGGTAACAGTACCAATACGTAGACCTTGCTCGTCTAACAATCAGTGCAGAGTTAAACTGTTATTGCAGGATTATGCAGATTTGCCTGCTTCCCTAAAGCAAGAGACGGTGAGCCAACCGGCTTCCCGGAGGATGAAAGTGCTAAAGAAGTTAGCCATGTTTTCGGTGCCGGCCCTGCTTGTGGCCGCGACTATCTCGGCTCCGGCGGCGCAGCTTTCGGGCGACGCGCGCGCAGCTATCCCTCACGACGTCCAGCAGCTGGTCGTGATCGATTACAGGGCGATGCAGAATTCAAGCACGGCCATGCAACTGCGCGATCGCGTCATGCCACCGGATCTGAAGCAGTTCGAAGAAGCGCTTCGCCGTTCGGGCCTCAATGACAATCACGACGTCGATCAGTTGGCATTCGCGCTCTTCCGCGTCGGCAATTCAGCTGACTCCCTTGAAACGGTTGGCATCGCGCAGGGCCAGTTCGACATGGAAAGCGTGATGGCAAACTTCCGGAAGCAGAAGATCGCGCCCAAAATGATCCGCACGAACAAGACTTATCCTCTGTCCAAGACGGGGATGGTGTTGTGCTTCGTCGATCCTTCCACGATGGTTTTCGGCAGTCCTGAAGCTGTGAAGTCAGCCCTTGATGTTCGCGATGGCCTCAAGCCCGGCATGCTGACCAACGGCGGCATCATGGATGCGATGCGCTCTGTGGACTCAGAGCCGCTGTGGAGCGTTCTCGACAAGAAGGGAACGCAGATCATGATGAAGCAGGTTCTCGGAGAAGCCGGATCTGTGGCTGACTATGAATCCGTGCGCAAAAGGCTCGACTCGTCCTGGTATGGCATGGAGTTTCAGCACGGCGTGAAGTTCAACCTGACCATCTCCACCGGCGACACCTTTGCGGCAGCTACCGTGTCATCGCTGCTTTCAGCAGCCGTAATCTACAAGAAGATGAGCGGCAATGAAATCGAAAAAGCGGCGCTTGCGGCAACGGACATCAGCTCCAATTCTGGTTTGCTGAATATCCACTTCGCTACATCCGACAACGACTTCAACAGCCTGCTGAACTCTTCGTTGTTTCAGAGCATGGTGCGCTAGCGAGTCGCGCGAATCATTCACCTTCAAGCAGCAAATGGGAGCTTCGGCTCCCATTTTGCTTTTGCAAAAGAATGGAGCGGGATATCTGATCCGAAGTAATTCAGTGGGCAGGATTCAACGCAGGATGAAACTCCGCTTTGCCGTTGGCGAGCAAATCGATTTCGATCCGGCCCTCCTGACCTTCGTAGAGCGTCGGTCCAGTGATCTGAACTTGCTTTCCACTCGCGTTAGTGTATTGCACTTTCAGCGATCCGCTTCCTCTGGTCTGAATCCGGTGATGGAATTCTCCGCTCGACGTAACGGCATCCGCTCCGAAACTCGCGCTCGGGTAGTCAACTTCCAGCAGCGAGATTGCGCCCCCAGTGTCGTTCTTTACCGTCGTTTCGATGTGATACGAGTGGCATGCGCTCAGCAAGATACCTGCAGTGAGGACCAGCAAGCCGATACGGCAGTGAATGCGACGCGATCTCTTCACTCTTCTGCTCCCGTCTTTTCCGCGGTGGAGTTCTGTGACGCAACGGCCGCCAGCCGTTTTTCCAGGCGGTCGATGCGTTTCAGTAGCTCAGGCAACCGCTGAAAGATTGTGACGGCTCTCAACCAGATTCGATTATCAAAACCCGGTGAGCCTGAGATCATCTTGCCGGGGGCAATATCGTGACTCACCGCGGACTGCGCCGTGAGAATCACGCCATCTCCAACAGCGCAATGTCCAGCGACGCCGGTCTGTCCCGCCAGGATCACGTTGTTTCCAATCACCGATGATCCTGCCAGACCCGTTTGCGCGCAGATCAGCGTGTCTTTACCCACACGGGACCCGTGCCCGATCTGAACGAGATTATCGATCTTGCTGCCATCTCCAATTTCCGTTGAACCGACGGTGGCTCGATCAACGCACGCATTTGCCTGTATCTCCACGCGGTCGCCCAGATGGACCGGGCCGGACTGAGGGATCTTTTCCCAGTGCCCCTGATCGTTCTTTGAAAAGCCGAATCCATCGGCCCCGACGATCGCGCCGTTTTCGAGGGTGACGTCATCTCCTAGTTCGCAGTTTTCGCGCACCACGGCGTGAGCGTGGGCGAAGAACTTTCTTCCGGCCTTCACACCCGGGTAGAGAACAACATGGGGCAGGAGGGTTGCGTCCCCTCCAAGCTTCACATGCGGGCCGATGACGACATAGGCACCGATATGCGCTCCTTCACCAATTTCTGCTGTGGGATCAATCACGGCGGATGGGTGCACACCAGGCGTGTAGGCAGGAGGTTGGTAGAACATCCCCAATGCCCGCGAAAATGCGTGGTAGGGGTTCTTGATCCGAAGGGTGGCAGTCTCAATCTCCGGGAATTCCGGCTCGACCAGCACGGCGGCAGCGCTCGTCTTCCTGGCGAGCCCTGCATATTTTGGATTGGCTACAAAGGTGATCTCCGAAGCGCCAGCCTCCTCAATCCCTTTCACGCCCGTAACTTCCGCGTCGGGATTCCCGCGCAGCTCTGCGCCCAGCCGGCTTGCCAGCTCGCCAAGTTTCATTGAAACGAATTGTAAAGTACGCGACCGAAATCGTTTCCGATGCAACTATGCATCCGGCTCGGCAGGGAAGAGTTCCGGCTGCGGCTCGGTTCGGCGCGTATGGCCCCCGGCCCCGATCAGGCTGACCACCTCCAGGGTCTGGATAGCCTGTCGCGGAACGTAGACCCGTTGTGTGTTCGAGCGCGTGTCCGGTGGGGTCACCAGCAGCCCGGCACCCGTAATGAGAGAACGATCGTTGGCAGCAATTCCCTCAAGTTCATCGCCATCGTTCAGGGCCATCCGGAGCCACAGGCCGGATGTTCGGGGGCGAACGGCAAACCGTTTCTGGAGAAGACGTTCCGGGTTCGATGAGTCTGCGGTCGACGAGAAATCCCGCACATAGCAGACCCACTTGACCGTCTCCCAACCGATGGTCAGGACCTTCCCGCTCTGGTCGAGGATCTCGAGCGCAGCCGAGTCCTGCCCGAAGACCGCGCCTGCATAGCCGGCGAACCACTCGCGGGAGAACTTGCGCACAATCACCGGCTTACGAGCGGAACCCATGGCATGGATTTTCGCATGCTCCGGCAGACTTCGGCTCCGGAAAGTCGCAAAACTGGTGCTGTTCATGCTGGTCAACAGGATCAGATTGTGATAAGGTACTGCTTTGCACGCTCTGGAGAATTGCCCCCTAACCGTAGCTGCATCAGACACTTGCCTTTGGTTTTGGACGCGGAAGCAGGAACGGAATGCCCGACTACATTTACCTTCTTGAGAACCGGCTTTCAGCCGATCAGCGGAATGCCCTGCGGCAGTTGCGCGAAGTCGCCCGGGAAGCGGGCACCCTTCTCTTTTTGACTGCGGACGCCGTCCGGGATCTGACGAGCGGACACGCCGTTCGGGATATCGAAGTTTCTGTCCAGGCGAATGCACTCAAACTTAAGAAACCGATCGAGAAGCTCGGCGGCCAAGTCTGGGGAGAGGATGATGCCTCCCATACCTTGTACTTGTGCTTTCCGGGCACCGTGCGGGTGGATCTTGTCAGCACCCACCGTCGCGAGTATCCGAAGCCCGGGAAGCCGGCATTCCATCTGAGTTCGATCCAGGATGATCTTCGCCGCCGTGACTTCACTGTCAACGCCATGGCTATTTCGCTCAACGAGGGCTCGTACGGCCTGCTGATGGACCCTCTGAATGGTGCGGCAGATATCGAAGCGCGTACCTTGCGGCTTGTTTCGAACTATGGGTTTCTCGAAGAGCCTTCGCTGATGATTCGTGCGACGCGCTACAAGGCGCGCCTCGGGTGGGATCTCGATCCGCGCACGCAGCAGCGATACGAGAATGCCAAGGCCGAAAATATCGTTGAGTCAATTTCCGCGCACGACCGCAGCTACGAACTGGAACAAATTGGCCACGAAGACGACGGCTTAAAAGTTCTGCGCGCGCTTGAGGCCGAAGGCTGGATGAAAGTGCTTTGTCCAGCCTGGACCTCAAACAAGGCGGACGAAGAAAAGCTCAACGCGCTCCACGAACTCCGCGTTCAACTTCAGATGCAGGGTGTGCACCCCGACATGTCGGCGGGCCAGATGCAGCTGCTTACGGCGAAGCTCGCGCCGAAAGATCTTGCGTCACTCAAAAAGCAACTCCTGCGCCCCGGCTTCGTTGAAGAGTGGAACAGCCTCGATTCATTGGCCGGCGGATTTGCGAAAGTTCTTCTCAACAAGGCGAACTCCACCCCCTCTGTTACGTACAAGCTGTTCACGTCGCATGATCCGGAAGCCGTTCTCTGGCTCGGGTTCACCAGCAAAGATAGCGCTGTGAAGGCCAAATACGAGTTCTTCCTGAAGACGTGGCCGGAGGCACGCCAGCGGATCCCGTATGCGCAGATGCAGGAGATGCGGATTACACCAGAGCTGGCGAATTACAACGAGATCATTCACCAAATCTTTCTGCAGTTGATCGATGGCAAGCTGAATACTCCCGAGGAGATCAAGGCGTTCCTCGAGCCGTATTCTCCGCCGGCACCTCCACCGCAGATCACGATCAAGCGTTCCCGTGCCAAACGCGCTGAGAAGATCAAAGAGAAATCGTTTGATGAGGACGAGGAAGAAGAAGGCGGAGAAGGCGAGGAAGACCTGGACGATATCGGCGCCGGAGCCGACGACGAGGAGGAAGAGCTCGATCTGAAGCTTCCCAAGGGCGGCGACCTTGAAGAGGACCTTGGCGAAGGGGACGATGAAGGCGAGGAAGAAGAGGAAGACTTCGCCGAAGACGAGGAAGAGAAGCCGGCGCCCAAACGCGGCAAGCAGGCGGCCGCACCGAAGGGTGCAAAGGCACAGCCAAAGACCGTGAAGGAATCTGCTGCAAAGCACGTCGCGGAGAAAGCTCCTGCCGCAAAGGCAGTTCCTGCTCCGAAGGCAAAGCCCGAGTCCGCGAAGCCGGAGAAGAAGGTAGCACCCCCTGCTCCGGCAAAGAAGGCTGCAACTCCGCCAGCGAAGCATGCTGCTCCGGTAAAACGTCCTGCCAAACCTGCGGCCAAGACTCCTACCAAGGCAGTGCAGGTGAAGGCGCATGCTAAGCCGGCGCACAAGTCAGCTCCATCAAAGAAGCCTGCAGCTCCAGCCAAAACCAAATCGCATGCAGCGGCAAAGCACCCCGCCAAGAAGGCACCGGCAAAAGCCGGCAAGAAGCGCTAGGCAAATCTGTGCAGGTCAGAAACTCTTTCTGGCCTGCACAGGTCAGGTGCTATTCTCCCTGCAATTCCATCTCGCCGGAGAACCCTCGATGCTTCAATGCATTCCCCGCGTTGTCTCTGCATGCCTGCTTGTGCTCCTCGGCATTTCGACGATCACACAGGCCAAACGCATCACCACTGGACCCCAGGTTTCGGAGACCAGTGGATCTGGTTATCGCTTCAATCGCGGCGGATGGATGTTCGTGCATCTCGAGGGCACTCCGGCAGAGATCGGCTTTCAGCACGGTCAGCTCCTATCCGCGGAGATCGCCGACTTGCTCAACGTGATGAAGATCGAAACACGGCACGACACGAAGCGCGACTGGAATTTCTATCGCGAGACTGGCCGCAAGATGTTCTGGCCGCATATTGACGCGGAATATCAGCAGGAACTCGAGGGTATCGCAAAAGGAGCGCAGTCAAAGGGTGCGAAGCTGGACGTGTGGGACATTGTCGCGCTGAACGGCTCGATCGAGCTTCCGTCCTACTACGTGCCCTGGCTCAACAAGCGCGAGAAGGAGATGAACGCGCCGCACATTCTTCCGGAAGGCCACTGCTCAGCATTCATCGCGACGGGCAGCTATACGAAGGGCGGAAAGATTGTTGCTGCGCACAACAACTGGTCGGGGTATGCCGATGGTGAACGGTGGACTGTGATGTTTGATATCAAGCCGGAACACGGTCACCGTATGCTGATGGACGGCGAACCTGGAGTGATCACCAGTCAGGATGATTTCGGCGAGACCGACGCAGGCCTGATCATCACCGAGACCACAATCACGCAGTTCATCGGGTGGAATAGCGACGGTAAACCAGAGTTTGTTCGCAGCCGCAAAGCGATGCAGTACGCGAACTCGATTGATGAGTACGTGGCCATCATCAAGGAAGGGAACAACGGAGGCTATGCCAACGACTGGCTCATCGGCGATCGCAATACCGGTGAGATTGCATACCTCGAGCTTGGCTTGAAGAATACGCCTGTATGGCGAACAAAAGATGGGTATTTCATCAGCTCCAATTTTCCGCGCGACCCTGCCCTGATTAAGGATGAAACTGAAGGCTTCGATACCGCGGATTCGTCCTCGTCGATGAACGCGAGACACATCACCTGGGAGCGCAAAATGGCTGAGAACAAGGGCGTCATCGATGTGAACCTCGCACAGACGTTTCTGGGTAGTCACGAAGACAGTCTTACCGGGAAAACTGCGCCCAGTACGCGAACGCTCTGCGGCCATACGGATGCTGACCCGAAGGGAGTTCCGGAGTGGGGAAATCCGCCCTACGATCCCGAGGGAGCCGTCACAGGCAAGGTGACCGACTCAGATCTGGCTGCGAGGATGTCGCTTATCGCCCGCGCTGGACATCCCTGCGGGGAGGACTTTCTCGCAGGTCCGTTTCTCGCCAAGCATGCGGAGTTCGGATATCTCAAGCCAGTTCTCAGAGACATGAAGGCTGGGCCGTGGACACAGTTCTCCGCGGGCGAGAAGCATTAGCGTTCTTGCGCGTCACTTGTAAATAAGATGGATGTTGATCTCGGTGACGGGACACGTGACATGCACGATCGCTGAGTTGAATGACGGCGCGCTCAGTCCTACGTGCGGATTATTCGCGAACCCGAAGCCTTCTTTCGGAATCCCGATGAAGTTGCGATCGAGCTTGCGGTTCTTGTTCTCGTCGTGAATCGCGACAATGCCGTAATCGCCTGCGGGAAGATTTTCCATGACAGCTGTAGCTTCGTGAGCACCCGGCGGAATTGGAGTGGGCCAGTGGTTCACCGTCTTGTTCATGTCTTCGGGCCAGCCATCACGCGTCTTGAAGATTGCTGCTCCGACCACACCTGTTGAATTGCGCAATCCATCGACGTGAATGCGCAGCGTGCATCCGTCTGGAGGGGTTTTGGCTTGAGGCGCAGCATGCCCGCAGGGGATTGAGGCCGCAAATAAGATCGCTGCGATTTGCGTAGGCTTCATGGAGTTGATTGGCCGAGGCGGGATAGGCGCACAAAGCACCTTAGCGCCAGACAAAGAAGGCAGCCGTGGCCACTTCCTTGTCTGAACGGATCTAAGCTTGGATTGTTGTTCGTCAGGAGAAACGGAGCCCGAGAACTGATTTCTCTCTAATAGCGACCACCGCGTGCGCCGGCGCTGCTGCCTTTACGAGCCTGATAGCAGTCCCTGCAAAACACCGGACGATCACCGCGAGGTTCAAATGGAACAGTCGTTGGTTGGCCGCAGCCGGAGCAAATCACTGGTGTGCCGTGGGAAGAAGCCTGCCGATAACCGGAGCCTCCCCCACCTTGTTCGCTCTTCTTTGCCATACGGCAAGGCTTGCAGCGCTTGGGGGTCGAATAACCGCGTTCTGAAAAAAACGCCTGATCCGCAGAGGTGAACGTAAATTCCTGTCCACAATCACTGCACGTAAGTTGCATATCTCCGGCCATGGGTGTCCTCGCGGTGATTGTACATATGAGACGGTAAATTTTATATAAGAATCTTGCTTATTCCCTTGAAAGTTTAGGGTGTCGCTAAATCGTTTCAGTGAACTGGACTTGTAACTTTCAGGCGCTATTCTTAATCAAATAGCAGCCCAGAACAGCTCTCTCGTTCTATCAATCGGATGACGTCGCCCAATCCGGAATTCGAAGCCGATTGCATTCGCCGCATTCTTGCGGGGGAGAAGCAGCTCTTTCACGACCTGATCCGTCCTTGCGAGCGCTCGATCTATTTCCTGCTTTATTCGCTGCTCAAGAACGAGGCTGATGCCGAAGACGTTGCCCAGGAAACGGTCATCAAGGTCTATCAAAACCTGGACAAATTTCGGGGCGACTCCCAGTTCCGTACCTGGGTCCTGTCGATTGCCCGCAATGAGGGGCTCGGCCGGTTGCGCAAGATCTCCAATCGCCGTGAAGACTCACTGGATGCGGAAACCGATGAGCAGACGGGAGATTACACGCCTGCAATTCTGACCAGTTGGCGAGAGATCCCCGCGGAGGTCCTCGAACAGAAAGAACTGGGCAATCTTCTTCGAAAAGCGATCGAGGGTCTGCCGGAGATATACCGTAACGTCGTGCTGCTCAGAGACATCGAAGAAATGGATATTCGGGAGAGCGCTGCGGTGCTGGGAATTTCAGAAGCCTCGGTCAAGGTACGTCTGCATCGCGCCCGCGCGCTGCTTCAGCGCAACCTGGCTCCGCAATTGAAGGGATTTGCCCCCGCGAAACGCCGGTGGTTCGGGGGCCGCACATGAGAATCGATTGCAAACACGTCTGGGAGCACATCTCGGCCTACATCGAGAACGATGTGGACTCGCAGCTCCGCGCCGAGATCGACCGGCACCTGGAGACCTGCGAGATCTGCTCGGCTGTGCTCGATTCCACGCGAAATGTGGTGATTCTCGTGGCGGATGATCGCGTCTTCGAACTTCCCGCCGGCTACAGCGAACGCCTCCACGCACGTATCGAAAGGGAACTTGAAAAGCAAAAGGATACGAAGCCCTGATCAGCAGGTCTTCGCAATTCTGCAGGGTGGCGGCGGTCCCTTGCGGTGCACCATGGGGTGAGTCCATGTCTCCAGCCCGACCAGGAGTAGCGTGACGACCGCCAGAAAGATCTGTAGCTTCTCGGAGCGCTTCTCTTTGGCAGCACGCTCGCGTCTGCGCCATTGGGCTGAGGGCTGATTGCGGAGATGGCGCATCCACGCAATTACGGCCAGGTTCAAAATTGCCCCAAGTGTCGCGACAATCAACACCGGTATTCGGATCGCGTCCTGGTGCCAGCCCTTTGCGGGAGCGTAGATTCCGCTGGCGACGGCGAGCGCCGACAATCCAATTGCTACGCGAATCCCGCTAATCGTCAACACCGCGGTACAGAGGCTTTGCAGCAAAGCGAGCAGGACGCTTCCCCAGCCAACTGTCCGCAATCGTTTCAAATTGATGAATGGCGCGGGAAGCTGCGTGCTGTCGGGCTGTTGAGGTTCGAGTTGATCTTTGAGTGGCAAAGTTCGCGACCCTTGAGGGGGAGTGCCCGCACGTTGTTCAGACGCGTGCCAGACCCAGAGTAAAGCACCGGGAAGATTTGACCAATCCGAAGTTGCCCTTTGCCCGTTCATCACATAGGAAGGCCGGTGCAAAGAAATTCATTTTCAGCTTGCCCCCTTTCCTTGTAACCTTTCGCGCATGCCCGCACTCAGATGTGCGTGCTAATATTTGTGCGTTTGACTGGCATAGGGCCGGCGACGCATTGTGACAACCGGCGGCTTCCCCGCCTCAACCCCCAGCGAGGTCAATCACTCATGAAGAATCAACTGAACGCAATGTTGTTGACGGCTGCTCTCTCCGGCCTGATTGGCGGAACGACGGTTGCACATGCCGCCGCAACCAGCGCCTCCAAGACGACCGTCAAGGCTGCGAAGGCCGGTTTGCAGTACACCAGCGCCGACAAGCCTGCGAAGCACTCCTGTAAAGGGAAGAACGACTGCAAAGGCCAGGGCGGCTGCAAGGCCAGCGACAATGGCTGCAAGGGCAAGAACAGCTGCAAGGGCAAGGGCGGCTGCGCGACCGACGGCTCGAAGATGCCGAAGGCAATCTAACCAAAACCCAGTTGTCAGTGATCAGTGGTCAGCGTTCAGTTTCCGAACCTGATCCCTGATCCCTGACCACTGATCCCGTGGATCTCATGTCTGGCAATCGCTTCAATGCGTTCTCAAATCATGGTGTAGGTATCGGCCTGCGCATTCCTCACTACGAGCACATCTTTTCGCGCAAACCGGTCGTGGACTGGTTCGAGATCATCTCTGAGAACTTCATGATCGACGGCGGGCGGCCGCTGCACACGCTTGATCGCATCCTCGAGCAATATCGGGTTGTTCAGCACGGCGTCTCGATGTACTTCGGCTCGGTGACCGAACCCGATCCAGAGCACCTCAAGCGCTTGAAGACTCTCGTACGCCGCACCGGCACTCCCTGGCTCAGCGATCACCTCTGCTGGGGCTCGGTGGACGGCACCTATACGCACGATCTGCTTCCACTGCCATACACATGGGAAGCCGTGGGGCGCACTGTCGAACGCGTGCGCAAGGTGCAAGACTATCTCGAGATCCCGGTGGCGGTTGAAAACGTCAGCTCCTATGCCGCGTTCACAGCGTCGCAGATGACGGAATGGGAATTCCTGACCGAGGTCGTCGAACGCGCTGACTGCGGCATTCTGCTCGACGTAAATAACATCTATGTCTCCTCGGTGAACCACGAATTCGATCCAATGGTGTACGTCAACGCCGTTCCCGCGGAGCGCGTTGCGCAGATTCACATTGCCGGTCACTCGCGCTACGAGAAGTACATTCTCGATACGCACGACCATCCTGTAATCGACCCTGTCTGGAATCTTTATGCACGCGCCATCGAGCGCTGCGGCCCAACACCCACGCTTTTGGAGTGGGACGATCACATCCCCAGCTTCGAAGAGGTCCACGCGGAAGCCAAGAAGGCAGAGCGCTATCTGGTGTGTGCGCCCGACTCCGGCTCTGAGGCATGGGAAACAACCCATGCGGAAACCGCACCATGACGCAGTCCATGTCCCTTGAACGGATTCAACGCGAGATGGCAAGCGCCGTCATGATGCCTCTCACCTCCGATGAGGAGATGCGCAAAGAGTCGCCGGACGGCAGCTCGATGGAGCGCGTAGCCGCATCATTCATCGCGCCGAACACCAGGCTGTCCTCCTTCGAACGCCTCGAGATCTACAACCGCCAATACTGGTTCCGCATTCTCGGTGCACTCGCCGAAGACTTTCCCGCGCTGCGCAGCGTAATCGGCAGTCGCGGATTCGACGCAATGTCGGTTGCATATCTCAACGAAAACCCGAGCCGCTCATTTACGCTGCGAAATCTCGGGGCACACCTTCCCGAATGGCTGGTTGCGAATCCGCATTTCGCAGGGCGCCGTGCCAGCCTTGCTGTCGATGTTGCCCGGATTGAGTGGGCGTTCATCGAAGCTTTCGATGCAGGTGAGCACGAACCGCTCACGCTCGAGCAGATAGCGACCCTCGACGGCAGTTCTCATCTTGGGTTGCAACCCCATCTTCAACTCGTCGAACTAGAGTATCCGGTTGATGAACTTGTCCTGAATCTGCACAAGCAGGAGAAGCGCCAAACCACGGAAGCCGGCTTGCAACACGACAATGACGACCAGGCCCCCGCGAAGCTGCCGGCACTTCGTCGCAAGCCCACCTGGCTTGCTGCCCATCGTGTCGATTACTCCGTGTACTATCTGCGCCTCAAGCGTGGGGAATTCCATACTCTTCAGGCTATTCGCGCCGGCAAACCCCTTGGAGAAGCCATTGAAGCCGGGGTGACCACTGCACGAGTTCCCGCTCTTCGCAGGTCGCAGTTGGTCCGGCAGTGGTTCAGAGCCTGGTCCGAACTCGGCTGGATCTGTGCTCCCGATCTCGACCAGATTGTCCGAACCGGCTGATCGGGCTCGCGATTCGCGTAACTTCAGAAATGGTCGCACGATCAAACAAGCGTGAACTCTCTGGCTCAGCAACGCACCTTCCTCACCGCCGAGTGGAAGAACCTGCTCATGCTGAACTATGCCGTTGATCCCGACCTGCTGTGGCCATTTGTTCCGCCGGGTACGGAACTCGATTCTCACGAAGGTCTCGCCTACGCGAGCCTGATCGGTTTCGAGTTCAACAGGACGCACATGTTCGGTCACCCAGTGCCGTTTCACCAATCGTTTGAAGAGGTGAATCTTCGGTTCTA
>DATNFD010000200.1:0-3677 GCA_035606555.1 Occallatibacter sp. | reverse complement strand
AGAGGCACCCGTAGCGGGACACGGAGCGGGCTCGTTCGTCGCCGCGGCTGCGCTCGCTCCGGACGATACCGCGCACAACACTCCGCTCACAATCCTTGTGGAGGGCGGGCTGTTTGCATTTCTGCCGGCGAGTGCGATTTTGTTTGTTTGTTGCAGCGCAATCGGGAGATCGCGGAGATCAGTGGGCACGGTGTTAGCGATCCTGATGTCAGTGTGGATTCTTTCATCACTTGTTGGGAGCATCGCCGAGAATCGCATCACATGGCTCTTCTTTGGTATCGCGGCAGTGAGCGGGCGGCTGGGGAGAAATGATCGAGATGAACTGAGCCACCTGTTTGATGCCGACTTAATTGATTGCAGTCGCGAACGAATGGAAGTGGGATGAAGCGATTTGCGATCAAGCCAGGTGCGGATCGAAGGATTTTTCGATCTGCCGTCGTGGTGAGCCTTTGTCTCGTCCTGGTGAAAATCGCCGGTGTAGCAAAGGAGTTTGTTGTTGCCGGTATATTTGGACGATCAGACGAGCTTGAAGCATTTTTCATTGCCGCGCTCATTCCCGGACTGCTCATCAACATCGTTTCTGAGTCGCTAAACCAGGCGCTGATTCCCACGATCGTGCGAGTCAGAGAACAAGCGGGAAGGGAGGAAGCCAGAAAGCTATTTTCAAATGCGATGTTGTGGAATGCGGGGCTTCTGCTTGGAGTCGGGATGGCGATGGCGACCTCGGCGCGGGCGGTCTTCCCGCTGCTTGGATCGCATTTCACAGAAGAGAAACTGGGCCTTGCTATCAACATGTTTTATGGGATGCAACCCGTCGTGGTGCTGACTGGAATCGCATCGATGTGCGCAGCAGTTCTCAATACGGAGGGGGAGTTTGCCGTCCCGGCGATCGCTCCAATCGTGACCTCAATATCGGTGATCCTGATGGTTCCTCTTCTCGTGAAGCGGACGGGAGCATGGTCGCTGGTCTATGCGATGCTGGCGGGTGCACTGGTTCATGTTTTCTGGATGATGTGGAAGACATCTCGTTCGGGGTGCCTGGGCTGGCCGAAATTGCACGGAATGGATGAGAATGCGCGAGAGGTGATTCGGCAATCTGGCCCCTTAATACTGAGCGGAGTGGTTGCGTCTGGAGGATTGCTGATCGATCAGGCGATGGCGGCATCGTTGCCTGCGGGAAGCCTGGCTGCCCTGGCGTATGCGGGACGATTTATCAGTGTAGCTCTGGCTCTGCTTGGTGGCGCGATCTCTTCGGCATTGACGCCGATTCTTTCAGAGATGGTGGCGCGGAAGGAGTGGGGCGAGTGCAAGCGAACGGTTCGTCGATGGGCGGAACGTTCCATGACGGCGGCTATGGTGACTACGGGTGCACTGATGTTCGGTTCGAGAATGCTCGTTCGATTGACTCTTCAACATGGGGCATTTGGTGCAAAGGACTCAGCAGTGGTCTCAGGTGTGCTTGTCATGTATGCATTACAGATTCCGTTTTTCGTATCGAGTCGAGTGTTTTACCGAGTGTTGGTGGCGATGAGGCGAACGGATATCGTGCTGTATTGTGGTGTCTTGAATCTTGGGCTGGATGTTGTCTTGAATGTTGTGCTGATGCGGTGGATGGGCGTGGCAGGCATTGCGCTTGCGACGTCGCTTTGGACGATCAGTACGTTCCTGTTTCTGTGGTACTGGAGCAAGCGGGTGCTGGCAGTGGTTGAGAGCGCCTGCGCCGTAACGGCTGCGGATTGACGGCCAAAACATAGTGATAAAGATTGTCGAGACGGCTCAGGACGGAATCGAGGTTGTAGGATTCGACTATTCTGAGACGGGCAGCGAGGCCGAGTTTACGCCTAGCTGCCTCCGACTGATGCATCATCTTTTGCATCGCTGCAGCGAGGTGCGGTGTCTTGCCGACGGGCACGTGAGATGAGTGAGAATCGGGAAGAAGTTCTCGAGCGCCCCCGGTGGCGGTGAAGACCGCCGGAAGTTCGCAAGCGGAAGCTTCCATCAGAGCGATTGGGAGGCCCTCCCATCGGGAACTAAGCACGAACCCATCCACCTGGTTCATCCAGCGACGGATATCGGTTTGGAATCCGGCGAAGGTGATGCGATCGTCGATGCCCAGATCGGAAGCCAGGCTATGAAGCGTTGCTTCGAGTGGACCGGTTCCTGCAATGGTGAGGCGGGCGGATTCGGGGAGCATCGCGAAAGCGTGCAGGAGGTTCGCATAATCTTTCACTGGATCGAGCCTGCCTACCGCGAGCCAGTGAAACGGACGTTCCCGGGTTGATTGTGTCTCGGTTTCCGGCCGGTAGTTACGGTGCCAATAGGCGGTGTCGATGCCGTTGGGCATGATTGTCAGGTGGGAGTCGTTGATAGTTCCAGTATCGAGCCATGGTGCGGCGGCTGCGCGGCTCACGGCGGTTACAAGATTGGTGAGACGCGAGGTCAGGCGGTATCCCAGCTGACGTGTGAAGCCGCCGGTAGACGGGGAGTGGATCGTATCGATGACCACGCGGACGGGAGCAACGAGTCGAATGCAGCGGGCCATCAACGATGCGTGAGGCAAGTGCGCGTGCAGGATGTCGGGCCGGGCCACATTGACCCAGCGGCGAAGGCGGTTCCAGCCTCGGGGGTCCGCAATACCGTGGTGCATTTCCAGGCTGAGATATGAGACGTTGTTTGCGGAGAGTTCTTCGGCGGCATTGCTGCTATGACCAGAGAGCGCGATGACGGTCACGCACCAATGGCGGCGAGCCATGCCTGTGGCGAGTTGCATGAGCTGGCGCTCGGCGCCGCCGATGCGGTCGAGAGTTGGGATGAGATAGGCGATGTGCATTACAGCTCTTGCCTCGCGATCAAACGATCGATGACGGCCTCATAGGCAGGGATCGCGCGGGAGAGATCATACTGGTCGATCCACGCGTGCCTGAAACGATTTCGATATTTGGTGGCGTGGAATGCAGTCTCGAGTGCCTTCCGGAGCGCGTCGGGGGAGGCGTCGTGGGTTAGCCATGCGCCGTCCTGATTCCGCAGCAGATCGACTACGCCGCGGCACGCGGGGGTGGCGACGATTGGCATGCCCGCGGCCGCTGCCTCAAGCAATGCGTTGGGAAGGCCTTCGGTTCGGGATGGTTGCACGAATACGGAGGCCTGGCTGAAACACTGGAACGGATCGGGAAGGTATCCGGGGAAATGCACGCGGTCTGAGACTCCAAGGGCCTTTGCCTGTTGAACCAGAGCAGACCGCTGAGGGCCTCGG
This sequence comes from Occallatibacter sp., assembly GCA_035606555.1. Taxonomy (GTDB): domain Bacteria; phylum Acidobacteriota; class Terriglobia; order Terriglobales; family Acidobacteriaceae; genus Telmatobacter. The sequence goes on along the minus strand of DATNFD010000200.1, from coordinate 424 downwards.
CCAGCGATGACGAGTTCTGCAGACTGAGGCGAAATGGAAAGATGAGAGAAAGCATCGATGAGAATGTCGAACCCCTTTTCGGGCACCAACCTGCCGACGGCAAGAAACAGGAACGTGTCGGCATCAAGTTGGGCTGGCGAAGGCGCTGCGGATTTACGAAGGCGCTGAACGTCGGTGGGGTTTGGGAGAACGAGCAGCTTTCGATGTTCGACTCGAAGTTCCTGCGCAATTTCTTGAGACATGGAGTCTGACTGACAGATGACGCTGTCGGCTCGGCGATAGGTATAGCAGTATGCGCGACGCGCGAGAAGCGGGTAAGAATGAGATGCGAAGGTTGCCGCCAGAGCTCCGTTGTGGCGGACGAGGAACCTGATGTGTGGAGGGAGAACAGGGCGGAGTGAAAGAACGAGCAGATTGAGATAGG
>DATNFD010000199.1:0-20973 GCA_035606555.1 Occallatibacter sp. | reverse complement strand
CAGTGATCGTGGAGACCGGACGAGAATTTGATTTTCTGGCGTGGTACCGGCCGATGACGATTGCTACTGCGATGACTGGGAAGCCCGGATTCGAGGAGGTTCTCGCGAACGAGGTCTGGGTGATGAGACTCCCGGGCACCTGCTCGGCAAGTCACGTCAGGAAAATGCAACTGGAGAAGATTGGCAGTGTCACAATCGATGGCGAAAAGCTGAAGGGTCGCTTCCCCAAAGAGCCGACAGGACGAAGCGCGGCAGTGAACGATATCTCGATTGCGAACAGGTTCAGTGTTGGACCTGCGTTACGGCGAGAACAGATCTATCTGGCCGGAGAAGCGCCGAACACGAGGTGGGGACGGCAGCATGAGGGGATTCGACGGATTGCGGAGATACTTCAGTAAAGCTGCGGAGCGGATCTCACAGCTAACTTCTACACAAACTGATTCAGATCGGTGTCGGGAGCAGGGTGACCGAGATGACGACACATTGCGACGATCTGGCCTTTGTGATGGAAGGCGTGGGTGAAGACGTGATGGAGGATGAGTGCCGGAGTGCGGACAGCCGTGTCACCGTCGGGGAAGTGAAGTTCGGTGTCCGAGTTCAGCTGCTGGTCGGTGAGAGTGGACAGGTACTCGTCTGTGCGCCCAATGATTGTCTGTTGGAACGGAACAGTATCCGCAACCCGAGGGAAGTCGGCGGGGATGCGATCGATGTAACTGAGCCCTTGCAGTGTATGGATCCAGAAACCTTCGCAATTGAAGATGTGGATCACCTGCCGGTGGAGCGTGCTGAAGCCGAAGCTGGGCAGTTCCGTTTCATACGCATCGGGCGGAACTGTGGAGAGGTGATCGAGAACGACAGCGATAGCAGCGTGCGTCCAATTGTGAAGTTTGCGAATGCCATTGACTGTGAACATGGTTCTCTCCCCATCCTGATTTGATGATGTTTCTCAGCGTGTGTTTTGCAGCGAGATTGCCGCGCGCTATTCGCGGCTGACTTTGTATCCTTGTTTTTCGAGCATCGCGGGAACTCCGTCTTTTCCCACGAGGTGGCCAACGCCTACTGCGACGAAGGAGACACCTTCGCCTTTAATCAAGTTCTGGATCTGCGCAACGAAGTTCTGATTGCGCTTGACGACGAGAAGCTGGAACAGATCAGGGTACTTGCCGCGGAAGTCGGCGTTGTTGAGCGCATCGAGTTTTGCGGTGTCGCCTGAATACCATGCGGCAACGAGTTCTTTGAACTTGTCGACGGCGGAGTCCGCGTCGTCGAGTTCGGAGACCAGGAAGTCGAGTTGGGCCTTGTCGCTCATATCGGCGAAGTAGTGGATCTGCTGCTCCATTGTCTCGAACCCTTTGACGGGCTTGCCGGCCTTAGTGAATTCCGGCTTGAGCTGGAGTTCGACGCCGGAGTTGGGATCGTAGCCGGCCTGCATCACGGGGGCGAGACTGAGCATCATGCCGGCGAGCCAGGGCTTCATTGGCTCGAGCATGGCGGAACCTCCGGGGACTCCGGCGGCGGCTTTGTTGAGCTTGGCGATTTGATCGGGTGTGAGACGCGAAGAGAGCGGATGAGCCGTGTCGATGCCAAGCTGAAGGATGAGCGGCTGCATGGACGCGGCATCGTCGACGTTCGGGACTTCTAACCAGAGCGATTGACTCTGCTGGATGGCGGCGTCGATTTTGGCGGAATGCCAGGGGTGATTCTGGTCGAGAGCATGGATAGTGCCGAAGAGGTAGACGGTCGCGTGCGGTCCTTTGACTACCCAGATTGCGGGTTCGGCGGAAGATCGAAGAGCGCTTGCAGCGAGAGCGCAAAGAAAGATCGCGACAGTGATGAGTCTTCGGAGGAGGTTCATGGGTTCCTTTCGGGGGTGGGGACAGGATTGCAGAAACGGAGCAAGCGAGCAACACGCGGAAGTACCGGCTTTGGTCAGAGTCGCAGAACTGAAACCTCGGGCACCCACTTGACATCCGAATCGGTATGGCAGTACAGTCAGTCATCGTTATATCGATTATCGACTATGCCAAAACGGAAACTTGATCCACTACCGGCGGCGGCGTTTCAGATTCTGCTCTCACTTGCGGATGAGGACTTGCATGGGTACGGAATCATGCGCCAGGTGGAGCAGCAGACGAACGGGCGGACGAGGCTCGGACCCGGTACTCTGTACAGTTCCATCCAGGGGCTTGTGGAGGAGGGGCTGATTGAAGAGGTTGACCGCAAGACGGATGCGGAGACCGATGCGGAGCGACGGCGGTACTACCGGCTGACGTCATCGGGAAGAAAGGTGGCGCGTGCAGAGGCGGAGAGGCTGGCCGATCTGCTGCGCGTCGCGCGGGCAAAAAAAATCTTGAGGGGGGAGTATGTCTGAAAGAGTACTCGCCTTGCTCGTTCGTCTCTACCCTGCTGCGTTCAGACAGAAGTACCGGGAAGAGGCGCTGCAGCTCTATCGTGACCGCCTTCGGGATGAGCGCGGTTTGGTTCGCAAATTGCGGCTCTACTGCGATCTGCTGGAAGATGCGGTGACCGGCCTTCCACTGGCGTGGCGGAACTCGTACAAGGATGCAAGAACGGCTCCGACTATCGCAGACTTAAGTGGAATCCCTTCTTTCGGTGTCTTGAAACAGGAGCCTCTGAGACCAGGATCGGTTGCGATGGGCAGTCTGTTTTCCGTTGTGGCTCTGGTCGCATTTGGGCTGGTGATGCGCCTTCCTTTGCCTCACCGATTCCCGAACTCAGGCGGAGCGCTGTCTCCAGTTGAGGCTGTGCTGGAGCGGCTGAACCGGGTTGTATCTCCGGCTACAAGCTCGGGCAGCGGCGGCGATGGGAGCGCTTCAACCGTGAATGGCGGGTCTTCGCAGACGCGGGCAACAGTCAGGCCTGAATCGCGTCGGGCGGCCGCAACAGAGAAGCCCTTGACTGTGCAAGAGAGAGATCAGGTGATTCGAGCAGTCGGTGAGAATCTGACTGCGCGCTACTTTGACCGGCAGAAGGCGGAAGCGGCTTTCCAGAAGCTGCGCGCGCTGAGGAAGCAGGGAGCGTACGACCGCGTTGTGGATGGATCGACACTGGCGCAACGATTGACAGAGGATATCCGGAGTGCAACGGGCGATTTCCATTTGATTGTCGTTTACAGCAGGAACGCTATTCCGAGTGCGGCGCGTACACAACCGTCGATGGCTGAAATCAAGCAGTACAGGGCGATGCTGATCAAGGAGAACTGTTCGGTCGAGAAAGCGGAGATTCTGCCGGGCAACATCGGGTATCTGAAGTTCAATTCGTTTCCTGATCTGACCGTGTGCGGTGCCACCCTGCAGAAAGCGATGGAGAGCGTCGGCCGAGCGGATGCAGTGATTTTCGATCTTCGGGATAACACGGGAGGGTTTCCAGAAACGGTGGCTGACGTTGCCGCGCCGCTGTTCGATCACACAGTTCCGTGGTACAACCCGAGGGCAACACAAAGTGTGACGACGCTGTCGCCCGAGGCAGCAAGCAGGCTGGCGAACAAGCCGGTCTACATTCTCAGTTCTTCACGGACGTTGTCAGGGGCGGAGCAATTCACCTACAACCTGAAGATGCTGAAGAGGGCAACGGTCATCGGCGAGACAACGGGAGGCGGCGGTCACGTGGGAACCTTCCATCGTCTAGATGAGCACTTTGGGATGGGGATGGCGGAAACAAAGATTACGAATCCCTATGGAGCGCCGGATTGGGATGGAGTTGGAGTTGAGCCCGATGTGAAGGTGAAGTCGGCGGATGCGCTGGAGGCGGCGGAAAAGATGGCGGGAAGGCGTGTTCGGCCGTGAGGAGTGGCTCGGCGCATCATCCTCAGGCCTCAGAAGCGAGACCCACGCTCTGATAGGTAGAGACTGTCGCGAGGGTCAGGCGGTGATGAGGAAGTGGCCGCTCTGCATGATCTGCTCTTCACTGCTGTCGTATTCGAGCCAGATGTTGAAGCCGAGGCCGACGACGTCGATGTGGGTTGACGAACGCCAGGGTGCGCCGGTGTGTTCGCCGTAGGGATTGCCGAAGGCGATGTGGATGCCGGGGAATTTTTCATCCTGAAGGATGTTGCCGATGACGCGGGAGACCCCGATGTTGGTGCCGATGGCGAACTCGCCGACACGGTCGGAGTTTTCGTCTGTGTGGGTGTAGGCCCAGAAATCGTGCTCCAATTGCTTGTTGCTGCTTGAGCAGGAGACGATACGGTTCTGCGCGATCTCGATGGTCAGCGGTGTGGATTCGAGCAGGCCATAGCGCGCGCAAAGCCAGTCACCGACGACTCCATCGACGACGAAAGTGCCGTTAACTTCGCCGGGTGAGGTGAAGCATTCGCCGCCGGGAAGATTGCCCCACTTTTCCGGTGAGATGATCCCTGAGGTCTTGAACCATTTGTAGTCAGCGTTCATGTCGGAGATGATGCTGGTGCCGGCGGCGGTGGTGGCGCGGATGCGGCGGGCGCGGCGAACTCGCTCGAGGACCTGCTGCGAAAGGCGGTCGACTGCATCGTAGTCGGCGCGCATGCCATCGCACATGATTTCGGGCGTGACGTTAACCATATGAGCGTGACGCATGCGGCGACGGTTAACGACGTCTGTCATTTGCATGCGGGAGCGCAACTCATTGGGCTGAACCTGCACGGCAAAGATGGAGACGGCGGAGGTCTCCATATCTTCGAGCACAACGGCGGGCATGTCGGCAAGGGGGCGCGGAGCGAGATCTTCGAGGATGAACGCATCGAAGGGGCAGCCGCGATCTTTCAGCTGCGCAGCGATGGAGGCCGCAATGGGTTCGGTCACGCGGTCGGTGATGAGCGTGACTTTCTCGTTGGGCTGAATGCGCAAACAGGTGAAGACGGCGGAGCGGGCGCCGGGCACAAATTCTGCGGGGAAGGCCTGCGAGAGCAGGTGCGATGCGGTTGAGGTGGGGCTTGCGATGATGACGCTCCGATGTGGGGATGCATTCCCCTGCGCTATTTCCGATCTACGGTCCAAGCGGACTTGGACAACACCCTTGCAATCTATTTAGGGTAACAAAAACACGTGATTTAAGGTCCTTGTCGCAGAGGTTCGGCCCTAAGGGTTTCTACTCAGATAAGATAGCGAACACAGATTCCTGACCGGAAATGGACTTTCCAAAAGATTCAAGAAACAGGCAGGAGTTCTCGCATTATGCGGGTTCTTGAGGAGGATGAGATGCGTTGGATGGGGAGCGTTGTTGCCGCGGTGGCCTTAGTGATTGGGGGCGGTCTGTTTGCGCAGAGGCCTGCGGAACAGCCGGACAAGTACGAGTGGCTTTCGGATATCCATGGCGAGAAATCGATGGCCTGGGTGAAGGCGGAGAACGCGCGTACTGCCGCGGTGCTAGAGAAGCAGAAGACCTTTGAGGAGTTGCGAGAAGAGGCGTTGAAGGTGCTGGACTCGCCGGAGAAACTTCCCTACCCGCTGTTTCGAGACGGTATGGTGTACAACACCTGGCGCGATAAGGACCATGTCCGCGGGATTGTGCGGAGGACAACACTGGAGAGCTATCTGACGGCCGATCCAAAGTGGGAGACAGTCATCGACTACGATGCGCTGGGAAAGCAAGACAAGCAAAGCTGGGTAGGAAAAGGGCTGACCTGCCTGGAACCGGAAGAAGAACATTGCATGGTGGCGCTGTCAGTAGGCGGCGAAGATGCGGTTACGCTACGCGAATTCAACATGAAGAGCGGCAAGTTTGTCGAGGACGGATTTGTGATGCCGCGTGGCAAGCAGCGGATGCAATGGGTTGATCAGGACACGTTGCTGATCGGACGCGACTGGGGTCCCGGCACCATGAGCGAGGCCGGTTATCCCATTACTGTACGGAAATGGAAACGTGGCACTCCATTGGAAAGCGCGGTGGAAGTCTATCGCGGAAGCACAAAGGACAATGGGTACGGAGACGATCCCAACGTGCTCGTAGATGGACAGGGACATCGTGTGTCCATGGTGGAGCGCAGCATCAGCACGTTCGAGACAGAGCATTATCTACTGCTGCCGGGCGGGCCGAAGAAGCTTGATCTGCCGCTTAAATCGCGCATCGAGACACTGCATGAGAACCAACTCTTGATATCACTGGAGGAGAATTGGAAGCCGGAAGGTGGGACGGAGACAATCGCGCAGGGTTCGGTGGTGTCAGTGGATGTGAAGTCCGCGACGGCGGATCCGGTTCATCTGAAGCCGACGATCGTGTTTGCTCCAACCGCGAAAGAATTTGCGCAGGGAGTTTCGACGACCAAGAACCACGTGCTGCTGACGACTCTCGAAAACGTGCAGGGGCGTGCGTATGTGTACACGCGGAGCAAGAACGGGAAGTGGTCACGGGTGAAGCTGCCTGTGCCGGACAACATGACCGTCGGAATTTCGACGACGAGTCTGACGGATGACAGATTTTTCCTGGCGCAGACTGGATTTTTGACGCCGCCGAGTGTGTTGCTGGGCAACGCTGCCGATGCATCGCTCAAGCCGGGAAAGACGCAGAAGGCTCTTTTCGATGCGTCACGAGATGTGGTGGAGCAGTTATCGGCAACGTCGAAGGATGGGACCAAGGTGCCGTACTTCATCGTGCACCGGAAGGACATACCGATGGACGGTAGCACGCCGACGCTGCTGACGGCGTATGGCGGGTTCCTGGTTTCGAATACTCCTTACTACAGTTCTGTGATGGGCAAACTGTGGCTGGAGCGTGGAAACAGTTTTGTGCTGGCGAATATCCGCGGCGGAGGCGAGTTCGGACCGGCGTGGCATGAAGCGGGATTAAAGACGCATCGGCAGCGAATCTACGACGACTTCTACGCAGTGGCACAAGATCTGGTATCGAGGAAGTTTACTTCGACGAAGCATCTGGGCATCGAAGGCGGCTCGAACGGAGGGCTGCTGATGGGCGTGGAGTTTGAACAGCATCCGGAGATGTGGAAGGCGGTGGTGATCGAGGTGCCGCTGCTGGACATGCTGGGGTACGAGCATATGTCGGCGGGTGCCTCCTGGGTAGGCGAGTATGGCTCAGTGAGCGTGCCGGAGGAACGGGCCTTCCTGGCCTCGATTTCGCCCTACAACCAGCTCAAGCCGGACGTTAAGTATCCCGAGCCGCTGATCTTCACGACAACGGCGGATGATCGTGTGGGACCGGTGCATGCCCGGAAATTCGCGGCGAAGATGGAGGAGTTTCACCTGCCGTTCTTCTATGACGAGATCACGGAAGGCGGCCACGGAGCGGGCGCGGATAACCGACAAGCGGCAAAGACAGAGGCAGAGGAGTTCACCTATTTGATGATGAAGCTTGTGGACTGAGTGCAAGCGTCTGAGAGAAGCGAGACGGCTGAGGCGCATGCTTCAGCCGTTTTTCTTTGACGGCCAGACGTAGGGGGCTGCTTTTTTGGTCCAGGGATCCCTGGGGTAGCGGCCGCGCATGAGTGAGCCGATTTCGCGCGCGATCGATGCGACCCGGTCGTTCTGCTTGTTTGCGTCCACTTCTGAGGACGCGTGATAGCACCCGTAGCGAATCATGCGGAGCGTCAGGTACAGAGTTTCGGGGATGTCGGGATCGGAGGGATGATTGCGGGCGTAGTCGAGGATTTGTGAACCGAGGTACTCTTCCGCACCGCCCAAAGCGAGAAGGGCCGCAGTCTCCTTCTCACCCGCGTCGCGCATTGCTGGGCTGAGAAAGGCGACGGACTCGGCTGGGCGTGGCGCATTCTTCTCACTATAGCCAGAGCTCCAGTCGCCGCACCACCAGTTGTCTGCGAAGCTTTCGACGAAGTCGTACGACGCGGAGCGCTGAACGCCGGGGTCGAGGAACGGCCGAAGACCGGGATTGCGCAAGATGGCCATCTGGGGATGAAAGCCAATACCGGGGCCAGCCTGCAGCTGAAGTTTCTGCGGCAATAAAGGAAACATCTGGGCAGCAACTTTTTCGCTCTTGAGAAGGACAGCGCGTACCCACGTCATCATAGCAATGGATTGACTGAGCGTTACGGGAAGCGCCTTGGACTGAGCGGCACGAGCGAGATCACCGAGTGGAAGTGCGTTGTTGAAGATATCCACGGCATCGCGGCTGAATTCGACCGGACTTCTATCTTCCTTGCAGTCGTATTTTCGCCTTGGGTCCTGCATGACGTTGAAGCACTCGTCGAGCGCCGCTTGCTGTTCGGAGGAGCGCTCGAGAATTTTGCGGGGAGCATCGACGAGACCTGCGTCGAGTGTCGGGGCGGTTCGCATGCGAAGGCCGGTGAACAGATTGAGTGCGGACTCGCTACCCGTGGCCTGAACGTGGGGGAAATCGGACTCCAGTTCCCTTCTCGCATCGGCGGCATGACCTGAGTCGATGAGCAAGCGCAGGCGATGGTAGGTGATCGTGGTCCAGGCAGGCGAAGACGGATTAACCTTCTTTGCATCTTCTAGAAGTGCGGGAAGTTGGGAGTCGTCCGCGGAAGCTTTGGTAAGGGCGGCAACCAGCCAGGGGAGATTTGCTCTGCGCCGCTGCCACTCGACGAAGGCGTGCTTCTTAGCCAATTCGGACGGTGATTGGAAGGTAATAAGCCAATCAATGAGTGTCGAACTGGAGCTAAGGTCGGCGACCTCGTTGAAAGCATTGTTGAAGTCGGGTAGCGACCTGCCCCCAAATTCTTCTCCACCGAAATCTGCGCGGATCGCAGTTGAATCGAGCTTGTTGTTTAGATACCAGTTAAGATCTTCGAGGTCCTGTTTGTAGTCGGGATCGGGTTTGGACCCGGCGAGAGCGGAGGAGATCTCGTGGAGGCGGGCCAAGGGCTCAGTTCGCAGGCGAACAAGGTTGAGCATCTGCTGGATTGCGTGCAGGGAGATTCCCTGCGGGTTTTCACCGCGCATGGTCTCCAGGTTTCGTTGTGCCTGCTTCATCAGGTCGGGATTGAAGTCGGCCATGCCCTCCTGAGAGTCATCCTTCTTCGCACTGAGAAAGGCTTCGCGGATGAGGGTGCGTGCGACGAGATAGCGAGCTATGCCGTGCCATGGTGATGAAGTATCTTTCGCCACATTTTGGAATGAGGCGCGCGACGCTGCGAACTGCGCGGCATAGAACTGTGCCGCAGCTTGCTGATACGCGCGGTCCTGGCGAAGAAGGAGCGGAGCGTTCACGGGCGCATCGGAGGGCTGGCTCGGATGAACGGCGGGCTTGCCTTCTGGCGGGAAGTGCGCGTCACCGGCACCACCGCAATTTGAGAACACGGAATCCTGCGCCTTTATCCAGTCGGCGAGTTCGGAGCTATGCGGGCCCCAGGCCCTGGCGCGGCTCTCGAGCGTGGTGACCGCGGTGCGGAAGGCGTCGGCCTGGCAGTTTTCGTATTGGCCGGCGAGGAAGAAGCCGGCCCGATAGACCACGTTGTACTGTTTAACCGGATGGATTTCGGATTGCGGCGGAGCGTACCGATCGCGTGCGCCGAGCCAGAGATCGGCAGGGCCTTCGGGTTCGTTGTAGTAGGTGGGATTGCCAGAGTTGTTTGCGCCCTTGACCGACAGACCGCTTGCCGGCTGATCGGATGATTTGGCTGACTGGAACGGTTTTTGTTCTTCCGGGCTGAGAGCGCCGCCATTGAGATAGCGATAGGCGAAGGTGAGGTCGGCGCGGTTGTAGGTTGGCAGTAGAACACCGAGTTTGCCGCCAAGGAAGTCATCGGGGCTGTCGGCACTCAGTTTGCGAACAAACACATCTTCCGAAAAGAACGGACCACATGCCTGCACAGAGATGAATGGGAAGATGGCGGCAACCACGAGAGGCAGGAGTGAAAAGGATCGTTTCATCGCTGGATCCTTTGAGCCGGGAGGTTTTGGCTGATGAGCGGCAAGTCTTGACGCCAGCCTCGATCAGGAAAGATATAGACGCGCTTTCCAGCGAGCGAACCTGTGTAGGGCTCACGCGTTGACATACCAATGCTGCCGGCGCAGAGGGGCTCTCGAATGCGAAACTCCGGGAGATCTGCAGAGACGAATCGGCGGTCTGGTTCCATGCGGAAGAACATGGGGACGGCTTCGTCAATGGGAAGGCCACCGAGCCAGTCGTCGTAGCTGCACCAGGAGGCGAGCGCGGTGATGGAGAGTGGGAGTGATGCCGGCATCTGGCGGCGAAGATCGCGCAGAAGACGTTTGTAGAATGTGCGCTGCGAACGGCGTGCGTCGAAGTCGATCTGAAGCGCGGCAATGGTGCGGTCGGTTGAGGCGAGGTTGAGGATGAGTGCGGCCGTAGAGCGTTCGAGGCCGGCTGCGGTTTCGCCGGGTGCTTCAATGCGAATGACGGAGATGCGCTCGATGCCGGCTGGATAGATTAGAGGCTGGTGACGCGGGACCAGGGTGGCGGACCGACCGAGTTGTATGGTGCCGTCCAGCGTGGCCATGGCGGTGGTGCGCGGATCGATGCCTCTGAGGTTCTCGCGGCGTTCCCATACCCAGAGTGTTCGGGAGGGCAACAGACTCATCCGCCCTGTGGGCGGAGCGAGGTTCAGGGCATCAGGCTTGAGACTGAGGCAGCAGAGGAGGAGCGAGATGAGGCCCAGGGACTTGCCGGCGAACGCGTGCATTGAGTCGACAACACAAAGAATGTACGGATTTCCGGGATAGGTCAAGGTTGAAGACTCAAGTAAAGCACGGCGGAGGGCTAATCATCGGCGATTAAAGGGGCATACATCGCTGCCCGCACAGCGGGAATGGCAACCTAGAATAGAACAACGCGGACTGATGCGAGGGAAGGCTGCACGGACGCCTGGAGCTTTGAGTGTTGGGGAGGTGCGAAGTGGGTAGTGCAACGGCGAGAGTGGAACGAAGTCATGAACAGAAGCTGGATTTGCTTGCAGAGGTTGCGGTCAAGGTCGGTCTCGGCCTGAAGGAAGGCCAGGAACTGGTGATGACGGCGTCGCTGGATGCGGTCCCGCTGGCGCGGCGGATTACGGAGCAGGCGTACCGCGCAGGCGCGCACCTGGTAACCGTGCTATATGCCGATGATGAAGCGTCGCTGCTGCGGTACCACTTTGCTCCGGACGCTGCCTTCGATAAGGCGCCGAAGTGGCTGTACGACGGGATGGGCGAGGCGTTCAAGAGCGGAGCGGCGCGATTGGCGATCGCGGGAGGAAATCCATCGCTGTTATCGAACGAAGATCCCGACAAGGTAGGCCGTGCGAATCGCGCGGTATCGGCGGCGTACCGGCCGGCACTGGAGTTGATTACGCGACACGAAATTAACTGGACGATCGTATCGAGCGCGACGCCGGCGTGGGCTGCGCAGCTGTTTCCGAATGAAAGACCGGAGGTGGCGGTTGAGAAGCTCTGGGATGCAATCTTCAGGACGACGCGGATAAACGTTGACGACCCCGTAAGCGACTGGAAGAGGCATGACGCAGGCCTGCAGAAACGTGCGGCGTATTTGAACGCAAAGCGGTATTCAGCGCTGAAGTATCGCGGGCCCGGGACGGACTTCACACTGGGGCTTGCGGACGATCATGTGTGGATGGGCGGGGGAACCACAGCGGGGAACGGAATCTATTGCATTCCGAATATGCCGACGGAAGAGGTGTTCAGCATGCCTCACAAGGATCGCGCGAATGGGACTGTGACGGCGACGAAGCCGCTGTCGCACCAGGGGACGATGATCGAGGGCATCCAGGTGCGATTCGAAAAGGGGAGAATCGTCGAGGCACACGCGAGCCGCGGCGAAGAGGTGCTGCGAAAGCTGATCGATACAGATGATGGCGCGCGAAGGCTGGGCGAAGTGGCACTGGTTCCGGCGTCGTCGCCGATTGCGGCGAGCGGAATGGTGTTTCTGAATACACTGTTCGACGAGAATGCGGCTTCGCATATTGCGCTGGGGCAGGCTTACTCGTCGTGTGTAAAGGATGGTGACAAGTTAAGCAAGGAGGACCTTGCGGCGAAGGGCTCGAACGACAGTCTGATTCATGTGGACTGGATGATCGGGTCGGACAAGCTGGATATTGACGGTGTGACGGCAACGGGAACAGTGGAGCCGTTGATGCGCGGCGGCGAATGGGCTTGAACGGCGGACGATTGCCTTAATTCTCGCGGTCGGGCGGGGAGACGATGGGAAAGATTGGGATCATCGGCGCGGGAAGCGTAGGCGCGACAATTGCCTACGCCGCCCTGATTCGTGGTGTTGCGCGGGAGATTGGGCTGTTTGATATCGCGCGATCGAAAGTGGATGCGGAAGTCCTGGACCTGAATCATGGACTGCTTTTCGTACCGCAGGCCAGTGTTGAAGGCTGTGACGATGTGGACGTGCTGCGCGGCTCCGATGTGGTGGTGATGACAGCGGGCGCAAAGCAGAAGCCCGGACAGACTCGCATGGACCTGGCCGAGGCGAATGCGGGTATATGCAAGAAGCTTCTGCCCGAGGTGATGAGGGTCGCACCAGACGCGCTGCTGCTGCTGGTTACCAACCCGGTCGACGTGGTCACCGAGATCGCGCTGAAGGTGACGGGGCTGCCCTGGCGCAGTGTGATTGGATCCGGCACGGTTTTGGACAGCTCGCGGTTCCGGTATCTTGTCGCGAAACACTGCAATCTCGCTGTCCAGAATGTTCACGCGTACATTGCTGGCGAACATGGCGACTCGGAGATTCCGCTATGGGGAAGCGCGACGATCGGTTCGATTCCGCTGAGCCAGTGGAGCGTGCCTGGGCATGGGCGCCTTACCGCGACCGACAAGGAATCCATCGTCAAGAATGTGAAGGAAGCTGCTTACCAGGTGATCCAGGGGAAGGGCGCTACGAACTACGCCGTCGGATTGGCGGTCTGCAATATTCTCGAATCGATTCTGCACAACGAGCGGCGCGTCTTGCCAGTAAGCGGACAGCTCTGCCAGTTCCGGGACATGGAGGATGTGTGCCTCAGCCTGCCGCGGGTCGTCGGGCGAAACGGGATCGAAGCGCCGCTGCCGATTCCAATGACGGTGGATGAGGAAACCGGCTTGCAAGAGAGCGCGGCGCGGATTCGAAGCGTCGTGCGGAGGCTGGGCTACTAGGATTTCAAATCCCCGGGCCCAAATTCTCGATGTCAGTTCTTCTACAGCTGACTCTCGACCGTCACGTTCGCACTCAAGCTCTGATAGGACCACTTGATGCTTGTTGTGTGCGACGTGCTACATTGGGTTCCTCATGCCGGATTCACAACCAATGGCCGGTATCCAGTTTAAACAGGCGGAGACCGCGGAAGAGATCGAGCAGATACACCGCCTGAATCACCGTATCTTCGCTGAAGAAGTCGGACAGCATGAGCGGACGGCCGACGGACGCCTGGTTGATAAATTTCACAGCCGGAATCGCTACTTTATAGCGCGGCGCGGCGAGGAACTGGTTGGAATGATTTCGGCGCACTCTGGGCCGGAGTTTTCCATTACAAGCCGACTGGAGCATCCTGGTGTGCTTCGGAGTTTGCGAGCTCCACTAGAAATAAGACTATTGGCGATCTTGCCGCAGTTTCGCAATCGATCCATATTGATGGGTCTTTTCTGGCAGGTAAGGAGCTATGCGCGGGCCAATAGTCACAGCGATCTGCTGATCTCCGGCATTGCGGAGCGGGTGTTGATGTACAAGAAGATCGGCTTTACGCCTATGGGTCCTGCAGTGCGCTGTGGGGCGGCGGAATTTGTACCTATGCGGCTCTCACTGGATACGGCGCCCGAGCGGTTTGTCGGGCGCGAGCGAATGTATGGTGCACGGTGGCGGCGAGGTCAAACAGTGAGTTTGCTGCCCGGGCCGGTGGCGATGTCGTCTCGCGTGACTGCAGAGTTTCACGCCGAACCAATCTCGCACCGTTCGCATCGGTTCATCCATCTCTACCAGGAGATGCGGGGACGGTTAAGCGAGTTGATGGGCTCTCTCGAAACTGTAATCCTCTGCGGATCGGGTACGCTGGCAAATGACACGGTGGCTGCGAATTTGCGCTTGGCATTCGGTGACGCCGAAGGACTGGTAATTGCCAATGGCGAGTTCGGCGAACGGCTCATTCGTCAGGCGGAGTGCGCGGAATTGCATTGCCGCCATTTGCGCTTCGGATGGGGCAGCCCATGGAGTTTTAAAACGGTGGAAGAGGCGCTGGAACTTCGACCGGCGTGGATTTGGGCGGTACATCTGGAAACGAGTACCGGCGTTCTGAATGATCTCCCGCAACTGACAAGGATGGCTGCGCAATATGGGGTATCCGTTGCGGCCGATTGCGTAAGCAGCCTTGGCGCGGTGGACACATGCGATGCCGGGCGGGGGCTGTTTCTCGCGAGCGGCGTATCAGGAAAGGCCCTTGCTGCATATGCGGGGCTGGCGTTCGTGTTCATTTCGCATCGGGCCCTGCAGAAGCTGAAAGGGAAAAAGATCTGCCCGACATTTGACCTCGCAGCAGCAATGCGGAGCAGCGGGCCAGTGTCGACACTTCCCTCTCCTTTATTGAGGGCCGCGCTCCAGGCACTGCGCGAACACTATGATGGCGCGACCGGACGTAGAAACCGCTACGAACACTACAATGAACTGGGCCAATGGACAAGAGCGCGGATGCGGGAGATGGGGCTGGAGGGACTGGCAGCCGAGAAAGAGGCGGCACCAACGATCACGACATTCCCGCTGCCCTCGCCCCAGTTCGCTCGGGACTGTCTACATGCCGGATTCCAGATTGCGCATGAGAGCGACTACCTGCGGACGCGAAATTGGGGCCAAATCGCGACCATGGGTGATCTCGATCGGAACTCGCTTGAGCCGCTATTCGAAGCGATGGGGACTCGCGCGTTGACTCATTTGGAAATTTAAACCAGTGATCAGCAACGAAGCAGATGGCGGTGGACTGAAGTTAAATCCGGACGGCCGCAGGCAGGCTAGCGCGAGGTTTGGAATTGAAACTGGTAGTCGCTGTAGTCGATGGTGACTGCGGTATGTCCGAAGAAGAAGCTGGAGGATTCGGCGTGCGCATGTGTAGCCATGGCGTAGCCGGTCATCTTGACGTAGCGGCGCATCATCGTCGTTGTCCCGGCAAAGACTGAAGGCTTCTTGGACGCAACGCCTTCCACCTCAACAAGGGTGTGGTCGTGAGTGTCTACCCAGAGCGTACCTTCGACGAGGTTCGGTGCCTTGTGGCGCGGAGAGATGGCGACGGCAAGACAGTTGCGACCGTCGATGACGCGAGTGACTCCAGGCTTAAGCTTCATATCGTAGTTCGACGAGGTAAACCAGGACTGGGCCACTTTCGCGGGATCGTTGATGGCCCTCTCGTTCTCGAGAAGTGGATGCAGACCGAATTTGAGCACAATACCTGAGCCGGACTGCTTCAGAATCGTGTAGCTCTTCCCGACCCCCTTCTTGTAAGTGACGCGTACCGTCATCTCGGCGGCGGGCCGTCGGTCTTTCCCACGGTAGACGGCGTAGTGCTCAACGTTGCTGTATTCGAGCAGGTTGTTATGGCGAGAAATGTTGGCTGCATCGAGGTCGCGGATCACTGCCGCGGGGTCCGGCCTCTGCGCGGAAGTGACACCGATTCCCATGAAGGGGATCAGGCCGAAGACAATCGGGCTGGCTGCTCGGAAGTGCATCACTCAATAGATGGACGGCTCTGCCGTCATTATCGTGCTTCAGGGTTCGATGCAGAGTGACGCAGTTGTGACACTTTCGAACAGATTTCGAGCGCTCCGGGGCAGATCGCGTCAGGTGTATGTAGGTGCGCGGCCGGAAAGAACGAGACGCTCCGAATATCCGCGAAGATTTTGAAAAAGAGAGGCTTGCGATGTGGGTGAATAAGGATAAGTGTGCCCAGGTGGCTGCATGTGCAGCATTGATCCTGACGTGGAGCGCCCCGCGCTTGATGGCGCAAGGGCCGGATAAGCAACCGCAAAGTTACCAGATGTTTTACCTGAAGAATGCCACCAGTCAGACCGCGGCAAACGACATTCAAACATCGATGCGCAATATGATCCCAGAGGCGAAAATCTACTATGCAGCGACTGAAAATGCGCTAGCCGTGAGCGGACGAGCAGAAGATCTTGCGCTGGCGCGGAAGATGCTTGCGGACCTTGATAACCCACAGAAGGTCTATCGCGTGACTTATACGATCAGCGATGGGCATGGAGCCGCAAGGCATCTGACCGTGCTGGTTTCACAGGGCAACCGGACCACCGCGAAGCAAGGCTCGCGCGTTCCGATCATGACCGGGTCGTACAAGCAGAGTGGTGCAGAACCGTCAAACACACAGTTTCAATATGCAGACGTCGGGCTCAGTGTTGACGCATCAATTGAGGGATACGGCGACGGTCTGCGGCTCAGGTCGAAGATCGAAGAGACAAGCATCTCCGAGCAGAAATCGAATGTCGGGATTCAGGACCCGGTCATCGATCAATCTGTGCTGGAAGGGCACTCGGTGGTGAATTCGACGAAGCCGGTAACGCTAGGCTCGCTGGACATGCCGGATGGCAAGCACATGGATGTGCAGGTGTCGACGGAGGTTGTGCAGAAATAGCAGGTGAGCTGTCCGGCCAGCCTTGAGATGAAGAATGAGACGGACCGGCCGGACTGTATTAATTGGGGAGCAAGACCGACCGGACGCACTGGTCGGTCTTATTCTTGAACATTTCATAGCCGCGCGCGGCCTCTTCGAGCGGGAAGCGATGGGTAGCCAGGAATGACAGATCGAATTCGCCTTTCTGCGCGTGCTCGATCATGCGGCGCATGTACTTCTGTCCGTGCTGTTGCGCGGTCCGAACCGTGAGTCCCTTGTTGATGATGACGCCAATGGGAAATTTGTCCATGACGCCGTAAACGCCGAGGATGGAGAGAGTGCCCCCTTTGCGCACTGCCATAATTGCTTCGCGCAGGGCGCTGCCGCGATCCGTTTCCATGCGCATGGCCTGCTTTACCCGGTCATACGCGTATTGCGGGCCAGTGCCATGGGCTTCCATACCGACAGCGTCGATGCAGGAGTCCGGACCGCGGCCGCCAGTCATGTCTTTGAGCGCGTCGAGAACGCTGTCTACTTCTTCATAATTAATGGTGATCGAGCCGACATGTTCGCGCGCCATTTCGAGACGATCAGGAAACCGATCGATTCCAATGACGCGACCAGCACCCATGATGTATGCGGCTTTCTGCGCGGCGAGACCGACTCCTCCGCAGCCCCATACGGCCACCGTATCGCCGGGAGCTATATCGCAGAAGTCCGCGCCCATGTAGCCGGTTGGCCCGGCATCTGAGAGAAAGATCACCTGCTCATCGCGAAGGCCTTCGGGAACTTCGAAGCAGTCGGTATCGGCGTGCGGGATGCGGATGTACTGCGCGTGCGCACCGGCATAGCCGCCGAAGGCGTGGGTGTAGCCATAGATGCCGGCGGTGGGAAAACCGAGCAGCGGCTCCTGGAGATTCGCGTTGGGATTGGTGTTATCGCAAAGAGACCATAGATCGTGTTTGCAATACCAGCAATTACCACAGCAGACGAATGAGGGAACAACCACGCGAGTCCCGCGTTTGACGCGCTTTACCTCAGGCCCGGTTTCGACGATTTCGCCCATGAATTCGTGACCGATAATGTCGCCGGCGCGCATCGTTGGAATGTAGCCGTCGATCAGATGCAGGTCCGATCCGCACGTAGTCGACATGGTGACTTTCAAAATGGCATCGCGAGGATTGACGATGCTCGGATCGGGCACGGATTCGACGCGAAGATCGTTGACGCCGTTCCAACAGAGTGCTCTCATACGAGGTCTCCTCTCCAGCGATTGTTGACTTGCGACTCGTTTTGCGACCGAGCGGAGGGATTGCGCTCCAGCGTGGGAATCTCGCCGGTTTCTGCAAGCGCTTTGAAGTTGTGCAGGACCTTGCCGATGATCATGTGCGGTGCTTCGTCGAAGAAGGATGAGATGGCGCGGAGGGTGCGGCCTCCCGGCACACGCGAGAAATCGACGAGGTAGTCGAGCTTGACTTCGGTGCCCCTGTTCTGGGGTGCCGGAGCGAGATGGAACCACTCATTGACCTGAAGGCTCTCGCCGGGCATGGTGGACCAGTGCACCATCTCATCAGGGCTATCTTCAACCATAATGGCTTCGCCGCTCAGAGCTGGTCCCATGGGTAACAGGATCGACCATCGGATGTGGTTCTCGCCCGCAAACTCAACGTCAGCCCATGGGCGCATGAGACGCGTCATGGTATCGGGTTTGCGCCACAGGGCATACAGCTCAGCTGCTTCTTTGCCGATGGTAATGGATTGGTGGATTCGCTGGGACGAGGGAGAATTGGGACTCAGACCGAGCTTGTGCGATACGGCGCAGGCCCCCGAGATCCCGTCATAAATGAGTGCGCCACCGGCAGCGGCCGCGGTCCAGCTGATGATGGATCGCTTGCGCAGGACCGGGGTGAGGAGCAGGGCGCCGGAGGCTATCGTGATGGCGCGTTCGGCGGCGCCTGACTGCTGAGCTGGTTGCAATTTTCCGTTGGAGTTGGAATTCGCCATAAGGATACTCCGGGTTTAAATCAGGTTCAATGATGACGTGCAGTGCCTGGGGCCTGCGCATTCGCACGGCAGGGTTCACGTGGCCATGATCGACCGCATTACAGGGGCATGGATGGCACCGGACGGCAATTGTGTTGCTTGAACAGGAAGGGCCCGGTTGCGGAATGCGGGAGGAACTCTGAATGTGGAAATGTGCTCGGAGGCTTGGACGCTCGTAAGAAGAAGATCAGTGTGCGTCAGTTGATAGGACGAGCAGTTACTCAGGCAGGCCCTCCGCGCGCGATGTCGAACTGGGAGTGAGATTGGTTTGCATGAAGCGCGGAGCAAGATGAATGTCGGTCTGCTTGAGGATGTCGGTACCGGTATTCACAAAGCCGTGTGGGATTCCGGCTTTGATCACGATGATGTCGCCTGGTTGTGTATCGCGAGTCTCATCTCCAGCGACGAAGCGCGAGGTGCCTTCGTGCACGATGGCGATCTCGTCGTAGTCGTGGATATGAAGAGGAGCACCGCGACCTGGCTTGGCTTCGACGAGGAAGATGGAGACTGCGACGTCTGCATGATCGGCGCCGACGAAGCGATACGAGCTGCCGATGATCGGCAGATCTTGTTTGCGGAGGAAATGCATGGAGTCTCCGAATTTGTTTTTACTTTCGACAAAATGCCCCTTAAGCAGACGTCTCGAAACGCACAAAAAGCTTAATGCTAACTTAAGGCCGACGCGCTATTGGACACAGGAAAGTGCTAAAAGATTCAGCTATTTATTTCGCGTGCGAATCCGCAACCTTCGGTGAGGAGCGTGTTTGTATTGGCATGAACGGCGCAGCAGGAAGCAGCAAGAGCCAAGCTTCCAAAGCTGGTCAGCAGGTTCGGTTAAAGTCCCGAGGGACGGAGGTATTTATGAAGAGCATAGGTAAATGGGTACTTGGAGCAGCAGTTCTCGCCGGTGGATTGGTGCTTGGCACGAACACGGCTGAGGCAGCCCAGTGGAGAGTCGCAGTGGGTGTTGGAGACTCGGCCTACATCCCTCCGTGCCCTGGTCCGGGATATGCGTGGGTGAACGGATACTATGATGGCGGCTACTGGGTGCCGGGATATTGGAACTTCGTAGGAGTCGGCGGGCGCGTAATCGTGAGAGATCACTTCTATGATCGTGGCCGCGTGACCTATCGCGACCGGGACGATCATCGCCGGTTCGACCAAGGCAATCATTTCCGTGGGGGAGATCACGGGGACCGCGGACATGAGCACGGACGCCGATAAATTGGCCTGGGTTCCGTAGCTCCGGGAGACGGAGATCGGCACCCGGCAAAGAGATGTCTTATAGATTAGATAAGGTTCGTTAGATATAGTTCGCTGGTTCATCTGTCCGACTTGCCTCACGGCCTCTCCTACTACCGGAGAGGCCGTTCTTTTTGCAGCCGGGTTCAGCGAGGAAGAAGCCCGAACTGACGAATAGCAATCTTTGGAGCAACGAACTGGTGTTCGATGTCGGGGAGAACCATCACCGTGATCTCGTCGAATTCTCGCAGCCCTTGCACGGCAGGAACTTCGAAGTGAAGCGTCTCAGTGCGTGGCGCGGACTTGATCGTGAAATCGCCGGGTTGGGGATTGGCAGTCCTCGCGGCTGCCCTGCTCATTCATAGCGGAGTGCTGACATAGGGTTGACCCTGGTTGCGCGCCTCGCCGGGATAAAGATGGCCACCAGCGCGGCCACGATGAGAACGAAAGAGGCTCCGGTGAGAGCGAGCGGATCTGAGGCATGCACTGAGAAGAGCAACCCGCTCATCAGGCGAGTGAGCGTGAGCGAGAGGACGACCCCGAGAGCGAGCCCGATGGCAATGGTGGTCATACCGTTGCGCATAATCATCCCGAGTACCTGGGCGCGGTTTGCTCCCAGGGCCATGCGGACACCGATCTCAGTCCGGCGCTGCGCCACGACATACGATGTAACTCCATAGATGCCGATGGCAGCGAGGAGAAGCGCGAGGCCTGCGAAGCCTGCCAGCAGAGTAAGAGCAAGGCGGCGACGCTGGAGCGAGTCGCCCATGACTTCGTTCATGGTGAGAACGCGATAGATGGGCAGATCAGGATCGATGGCTGTGACTTCGCGCTGGATGGTCGGCACAAGACTTAGCGGATTGCCCGCTGTACGGATCGCGAGCGTCATGCCATTGAAGGGCTGCTGGTCTTCAGGGATGTAAAGCTCCACACGCGAACGGGCCTCGAGGGTACGGTTGCGAACGTGCTGGACAACGCCGACGACGCTCAGCCACGGCGCCTTCGATTCCGGGCCGCCGAAATGAACGCGCTTGCCGATGGGGTCCTGATTGGGCCAGTAGGTCTGGGCGAGGCTTTCGTCCACAATGGCGACGCCCGGCGTACCCTCCGTATCCCGAGTTTCGAAATAGCGCCCGCGCACAAGCGAAATTCCCATAGCTTTGAAATAGTCAGGAGTAGCGGTGCGCCGATCTGCTTCAGGCGTTCTGTTTTCGAGA
>DATNFD010000198.1:0-2918 GCA_035606555.1 Occallatibacter sp. | reverse complement strand
CAGATAGTTGCGTTTTACGGCCCGTGGCCCGTTTGATGTCATGTTGGTTCCTCAAAAAAGCGGCTGCGAGCGCAGACGCACACATGTTTTCAAGAAAGAGATGATTTGTTGAATAGCCGCGACAGAGAGGGAAATCTGTTTCGAATTGGGATGCGCCTGCGCAAGAGCTTTTCGGAGATAAAGCCTGCCGGAGGAGAAGCACCTCTTCGCTCAGAGTTGTTCAGCAGAGAGCAGATGAAGCATCATGGTAAACTCCTGGCCGCCTCTCACATGGTTGCCCGCGGTCCGGCGTCGGATCAGCTTTTGTCGCGGTTAGCGGAAAACGAAAAGGTGTTGAGTGAAACCTGCCATCTTCTGACCACAGCCATCAAAGCGAACCGGCGCATCGCGCCCGCCGGCGAATGGCTGCTCGACAATTTCTACTTGATCGAACAGCAGATCCGGACTGCCAGGAGACATTTGCCCAAAGGGTACAGCCAGGCACTTCCTCGCCTGCTCAAGGGATCGTCAGCAGGTTTGCCGCGTGTGTATGACTTGGCTCTTGAGACGATTTCACACGGGGATGCTCGGGTGGATCCAGAGAGTCTCAGTGCGTTTGTGGCGGCCTACCAGACGGTGACCGCCCTGAATCTGGGAGAATTATGGGCCATTCCCATCATGCTGCGGCTTGCGTTGATTGAGAATCTCAGGCGCGTTGCCGCGGAGCTTGCCGCCGAACGGATCGACCGCAACCTTGCTGACAGCTGGGCAGACAAGATGACGGAAGTTGCGGAAAAAGATCCGAAGAACCTGATTCTTGTTATCGCGGACATGGCGCGGTCAAAGCCCCCGATGGTGAGTTCGTTTATTGCCGAGTTGGCGCGCCGCTTGCAGGGACAAGGCCCGGCGTTGGCCTTGCCACTGACATGGATTGAGCAAAGACTCTCGGAGTCCGGATCTACGATTGAGCAACTGGTGCGGTCGGAGAACCAGCGGCAAGCCACTGACCAGGTTTCCATCAGCAACAGCATCGCGAGTCTCAGGTTCCTGGACGCAACGGACTGGCGCGAGTTTGTGGAAACGATGAGCATCGTCGAGCGCACGCTGCGCGGAGATCCCCAAGGTGTGTACGGCAAAATGAGTTTTGCCACGCGCGACCGCTACCGGCACGTCGTCGAAAAGATCGCAAGAAAAAGCAAGTCATCCGAGGGCGAGGTAGCCGGCAAAGCAGTCCAGTTGGCCCGTGAGAGTTGGAACGAGAAAAAAAGCAGGATCGGACACGTTGGCTTCTATTTAGTTGGGGAAGGACGCGAGGCGCTCGAGCGCTCGCTGGCGATGCGCTGGTCCATCACCCGATCTTTGGGAACTATAAGCCGGTACCGTTCGTTGTTGGTGTATTTAGGCGTGATCGCCGTAGCTACCGCCCTCTTCACTGGAATCCTGATCGTAAAAGCGCATGCCAATGGCACCCGCGGCTCAACCCTCGCTGTTTTCGGCATTTTTACGTTCATCGCTGCCAGCCAGTTTGTAGTCACCGTGGTCAATTGGCTGATGACCAAGCTGGCAATTCCAGATTTGCTGCCGCGAATGGATTTTTCTAAGGGAATCCCCGCTGATCTGCGCACCATTGTCGTGGTTCCAACCCTGCTCACCACTGCAGAAAGCGCTGGAGACCTGGTGGAAGCCCTGGAGGTGCGATTTCTCGCCAATCACAATGACTATGTGCACTTTTGTCTGCTAACTGATTTTCGTGATGCGGATCACGAAAGCACGTCGGAAGATGACACGCTCCTGGATATTGCTCAAGCGGGAATCGCAAATTTGAACAAGAAGTACAGCAGCCCAGAAACCGATACTTTCTTTCTTTTTCATCGGCCCCGTCGCTGGAACCCGGGCGAAAAAATCTGGATGGGCTACGAGCGCAAACGAGGCAAACTCGAGGCATTGAACTCATTCCTGCGCGGCCGGCCCGGGGATCACTTTTCACGAATCGTGGGAAGAACTGCGGTCCTGCGGAGCATTCGCTATGTGATTACTCTTGATACTGACACGCAGCTACCTCGGGACTCAGTTGTTGAGTTTGTGGGAGCAATGGCTCACCCTCTCAACCAGCCCGTCTACGAAAAGACAAAGCAGCGCGTTACCGCGGGCTACGGCATCCTGCAGCCTCGTGTGGCCGCGAGTCTGGAGGGCACAAATCGCTCGCGTTATGCGCGTCTCTGGGGTGGCGAACCGGGCATTGATCCTTACACGCGTGCTGTGTCGGACGTTTACCAGGACATTTTCGGCGAAGGCTCTTTCATCGGCAAAGGGATCTATGACGTGGATGCTTTTGAGCGGGCACTCGGTGGGCGTTTTCCTGAGAATCGCATTCTCAGCCACGACCTTATAGAAGGCTGTTATGCACGTTCCGGTCTGCTGAGCGACGTGCAACTCTACGAAGACTATCCGGCGACCTATGAAGCCGATGTGGCCCGGCGTCACCGCTGGATTCGCGGTGACTGGCAGATCGCCCGCTGGATACTGCCTCGCGTGCCCGGTGCTGAGCGTCGGGCCCTGAAAAATCCGCTCTCTGTCCTTTCGCGATGGAAAATCGTGGACAATCTCCGGCGCAGCCTGGTACCGGCGTCCGTGGTTCTGCTGTTGCTGTTCAGTTGGCTGCGATTGTCGCCGGCCTGGGGCTGGACTCTGGTGATCCTTGCGATGGCCTTCGTTCCCATCTGGTTCAGCTCTGTCCTCGAGCTGTTCCAAAAGCCGGAAGATGTTGCTCTAAGACAGCATCTGGCCGAAGTTCTGCGCTCGTTTGGACGACACTCCGCCCAAGGCTTGCTTGCCTTTGCTTGCATACCCTATGAAGCCTACTTCAGTCTTGACGCGATTCTTCGCGCAACATGGCGCATGCTTTTCTCGCATCGAAGGCTCTTGGAGTGGAACGCGTC
>DATNFD010000197.1:0-42660 GCA_035606555.1 Occallatibacter sp. | reverse complement strand
ATGATTCACCAGCAGCGGCACAACCGTCGCCAGGCTCGACCGCACCGTATCGGGCGACATTCCAGTCCGCTGGGCGATGCTGTCAATCAATCCCGAGCCTCCCAGCGCCTGCTCAATCGCTCCAGGATTCGTCGCCTGCGTCTGGCCATTGGCCCATTGCTGGACGAGTCCGCCTGCACCGTTCTGATGCAACGATTGGATCAAACCCGCAACGCCACCCGCGCCGCCGAGTTCCTGCATCAATCCGCCGGCGACTGCTGCGTGATCTCCGCCCTCGGAGAGCCCTTTCGCCATGTTTGTTACTGAATTAAGGAAGCTCATACCAATGTCCTTTCCTGAGCATGCGCCCGACTGCGAAACACAGTATAGGCCTGACTGATGTTTGGGCAATTGAATTCACTTCGAATCTGACCCGCTCAATTGTTCTCACGCATCTACACCATCGTGCTGTACTATTTCGGGCACTGGGGCTCCTCACTCCAGGCCCAATCCCAAAGGAAGGTAAATTATGAAGGCGATCCTGCAAGGGTTAGTCGCCGGGATTCTCCTCACCCCGTGCATTCTTATCGCCCAGGTGCCGGCTGGTGCTCCCGCCGGCACAACTGGCAAGTGCAAAGACGGCACCTACACCTCCACTCCAACCAAACAGGGCGCGTGCAGAGGACACAAAGGAATCGATACCTGGTACGCTGCCGCGACCGCAACTCCCAAAGCTTCGGCAGCAGCATCTTCCGCTGCTCCCTCGTCTACCCCTAAAGCCGCTACTGCAGCTTCGGGCGGAGCGATGCCCGCAGGCGCAACGGGAAAGTGCAAAGACGGCAGCTATACCACCGCGCCAAAGAAGCAGGGCGCATGCCGAGGACATCAGGGCGTCGATACCTGGTTCGCAGCTGATTCTGCTCCAGCTGCTGCCAAAACTTCCACGCCTGCTCCGGCGCCCGCCGCAGCTGCTTCGCCGGCTCCCGTCACCACACCTTCTCCGGTAGCTTCAACATCCGCCCCGAAAACATCAACCAGATCGTCTGCCTCCAGCAAAACTGCTGCCCCTGGCGGCGGCCCTGGTCTCGTGTGGGTCAACTCCTCCACCAACGTCTACCACTGCTATGGAACTCAGTTCTACGGGACGACCAAAGCCGGCAAATACATGACCGAGGCTGACGCCAAGTCAGCCGGTGCCCGACCTGACCGTAATAAGCCCTGCTCGGCTAAATAGAGCCGGCAACGAAAGAAAGGCCGGAGCATCTCGCTCTGGCCTTTCTTGTTAACCGAGAACTACTCTATGCGTTCGCGCCGGTCAATTCGCGGGTATCAGCGAACTCTTTCTCGACTTGCGTCAGCGCTTCTTCCAGAATGTCCAGTCCAACCGTTGCCTCGTCCTCCCTCACAATGAGCGGAGGACACAGCCGGATCGAAGTCTCGCCGCACCCAAGAATAATCAGTCCTTTTTCGAAAGCCAGCATCTCAACGCGATTCCGCAACTCTGGCGCAGGCTCGCGTGTCACCTTGTCCTTCACCAGCTCGACTCCGATCATCAGCCCGCGCCCGCGTACATCGCCAACCAGCGTGTGCGTCTTCTTCCATCCGCCCAACCGTTCCAGCATCTTCTCTCCGACCTTGGCCGCATTCCCGATTGCTTCGCGCTCCAGGATATCGACGGTCGCCAGGGCAGCTGCAATCGAAACAGGATTTCCGCCAAACGTCGACGCATGCGATCCCGGAACCCAGTCCATCACTTCGGCCTTGCTCATGCAAACGCCCAGCGGCATTCCGCTCGCAATGCCCTTCGCCATGCACACAATGTCCGGTTCCACGCCCGAGTGCTGGATCGCCCACCACTTTCCTGTACGCCCCGCACCTGACTGCACCTCATCCGCAACAAGCATGATTCCGTGACGATCGCAGATTGCGCGCAACTCGCGCAGGAAATTAGTCGGAGCTACAACGTATCCGCCTTCGCCCAGGATCGGCTCCACCACAATCGCGGCCACTTCTTCCGGAGGCAGAATGGTCTTGAACAGCTTCTCTTCGATGTACCGCGCACATCCCAGCGCGAACGCCTCCTCTTCCTGCGGTCCGCCCGTGCATCCGCGATACGCATAGGGATATCGCACGTGCGTCACGCCCGGCATTAATGGCCCAAATCTCCGCTTCTGCTGCGGTTTCGAAGCTGTCAGGGACAGCGCTCCCATTGTTCGCCCATGGAAGGCTCCGAGAAACGCAATGATGTGCTGTCTTCCCGTGTGATAGCGCGCCAGCTTGATTGCGCACTCTATCGCTTCGGCACCCGAATTGCCGTAGAACACACGATGCGGTCCGCGCATCGGCGCAATCGCAGAGAGCTTCTCCGCCAGTTCCACAAGTGGCTCATGGTAGAAATCCGTCCCGGAAATGTGAATCAGTTCCGCCGCCTGCTTCTGAATGGCCGCCACAACGTCGGGATGGCAATGACCGGTCGATGTCACGGCGATTCCCGCCGCGAAATCCAGGAACTCGTTCCCATCCACATCCTCGACACGACATCCACGTCCGCGCTTCGCTACCAGCGGATACGACCGCGTATAGCTGGGCGAAATCAGCCGTCCGTCCGCCTGTACCGCCGCCTGCGCGTTGGGTCCGGGCAGCAGACCCGCCAGCTTCGGACCAAACTCGTCATGCATCTCCTGCTTCGTCATTTCCGTCTCCTCGTCATATTCGTTGTCGGCTGGAATAGTGGCGCAGCCGCGACCCCACTTCATGAGGACGTTCTGTTCTGGAGACCCGATCGGGTCCACGATGATCAGGCGAGGGCCTTCGGCGGTCAGGTACTAATCGCCGCCGAAGAGACTAGGTCGTGTGCTGGAAGGAAGGACCCGCAGGTGACGTCGAGGACAAAGGCACCGCGCGCGAGATCGCGACCAGCGGCGGGTTGCTGGTATTGGATGCGCGATCGAAGCAGATCCTCTCATCGGCGTCTCTGGCCGAAGCATAGCACGCGGTTACAATGGCTTTCCAATGCTTTCCCCGTGAGCAGCACCCGCTCCTGTCAAGCTTCCTGCGATCAAACGCTGCGCACGACCCGCACATCTCTGCCGTTCCAGCATCCAACTAACTTGATCAACCACGGAGAAGGCACGCGATCTGAATGACAAAGCTAGGCTTAACCGACTGGCTCCTGGCAGACCTCAAGCTCCCAAAAGGCGTGCACAGCGCCGGAGAGCCGGTCCACCCTTGGTGGGCCGTCATGTGCCTTACGGGTGTCGATTACTTCTCCACGCTTGGCTATCAACCCGGAATCGCCTTCCTTGCCGCAGGCTTCCTGTCTCCTGTTGCCACCCTGGTTCTCGTGCTCGTCACCCTTTTTGCAGCCCTACCCCTCTATGCGCGCGTGGCCAAGGCCAGCCCCAACGGTCAGGGCAGCATCGCCATGCTGGAACGCCTCTTTCCTGAGTGGGGAGGGAAGCTCTTCGTCCTGGCTCTACTGGGTTTTGCGACTACCGACTTCATTATCACCATGACCCTATCGGCCGCAGACGCAGCCGCTCACTTCGTGCACAATCCCTTTGCTCCACACTGGCTCAGCAGCCAGATGTTCGTAACTCTGCTTCTCCTTGCGATTCTCGGAGCTATTTTCCTCAAAGGCTTCCACGAAGCCATCAACATTGCCGTGTTCCTCGTTGCCGCTTATCTGCTGCTCAATGCCGTCGTCACTGTTCGGGCCGGTATCGAAGTTCTGCGTCAGCCCATGCGCATTCAGATCTGGGGCTCCGAAGCCATGGCGCAACACCCGCACTGGATTGGCATTGTCGGGATTTGCTTGCTCCTATTTCCCCGTCTCGCCCTGGGACTTTCCGGTTTTGAAACCGGAGTAGCTGTCATGCCGCTCATTCGCGGCGAGAACCTGGACGCCCGTATTCGCAATACCCGCAAGCTGCTCACCACCGCCGCTTGCATCATGAGCGTCTTCCTCATCGCCACCAGCTTTATCACCACCGTACTGATCCCGCCGGCGGCATTCGAAGAAGGTGGAGAGGCCAACGGCCGCGCGATGGCCTACCTGGCTCATCAGTACTTTGGCAACGCGTTTGGTTCCATCTACGACATCAGCACGATCTTGATCCTCGCTTTTGCCGGTGCCTCGGCTATGGCGGGACTCCTCAACCTCATTCCCCGCTACCTTCCGCGCTTCGGCATGGCCCCTGAATGGGCTCGCGCTTCGCGTCCGCTGGTACTGGTATTTGTCGGGGTCGCGTTCTTTGTTACGGCCCGCTTCCATGCCGACGTCGACGCGCAGGGCGGTGCTTACGCCACTGGCGTGCTTGTCCTTATAACCTCGGCAGCTTGTGCGGTGACAATGGCGGCTTGGCGCACGCGTGCTCAATGGCCGTTCCTGCTCGTCGCGCTCATCTTCGTCTACACCACCATCATGAACATCTGGGAACGCCCCGAAGGACTGAAGATCTCATGCATCTTCATCGCAACCATTATGTTCACATCATTCGTTTCGCGCGCTACCCGCTCGACGGAACTCCGCATCACCGGCGTCGACCTCTCCGCTGACGCGACGTGCCTTCTCCACGACTCCGGTGATGAGCCAATTCGGCTCATTGCACGCCGCCCCAAAGCTGTCACTACCGTCGAGAATCTTGATCGCATCGAGTGCCTGGTCCGCAACTTCCACGGGCTTCCGGAGCACGTACCCATCCTGTTCCTTGAGGTGGAGCGAACCGACGCTTCAGAGTTCGACCAGCACTTGAAAGTAGAAGGAACGCGACTCGGCCGCCATTGCATCCTGTATGCGCGCAGTCCAATGGTCGCGAACTCCATCGCAGCCCTCCTCATTCACATCGAGAAGCTCACTGGCCGCGTCCCGCATATTTATTTCAAATGGACCGAAGGCAATCCTATGGCAAACATTTTTCGCTTTCTCTTCCTTGGCGAAGGCGACGCCGCCCCGCTCACCCACGAGGTTCTCCGCAAAGCGGTGCCAGACATCGGCCATCGTCCCGTGGTGCACGTCAGCTAGTTAGCTGCAACTTACGACCTGGGTTCGCTTCAGAATCGCAAAATCGGTCCAAACGTGATCCTGAGATTGTTGTGGGCGCCTTCATTGAAATAGATCAGGTCACCAAACTCCAGCCGCAATCCGATCGGCCCAAGGCTCGCCGTCGCACCGCCTCCCGGATAGATCGCCCCATTCAGGTTGGAGTCGCGGATCCCGAGTACCCTGCTGGTGACACCGCTGTAGGGAAGCAGGCTTGGGCTTAAACGGAAGTCGACAAACCCGCCCTTCAAGGTGACAAACGGACGAAAGTGACCGTGTGCCGGCTCTAGCTTCGGTCCGAACAGACCTTCCGTGACTCCGATCGATGTGCGTTCAATCGCGCTCACCTTCCCGTTCGCGATGTCGGTGTACACCTCCTGGAAGTTGACTCCGTAATCGTATGCGAGCTCTCCTTCTGCCATCACATTCCGGTGCACGCGGATGCTAAGCCGTCCACCGATGCCGACGTTGTCGGTCTGCGTCTGCGAGACGCTCAGATAGTCGAGAAGCAGGCCCGCTTCGACGCGTCTTTGTGCGTGCGCAACAGAAGAGATTCCAATCAAACTGAGAACAGCTATCGACAGAACGGCTTTCAGCATGCAGGGGCCTCTCGGTCCAGTGGAAGCTAGATGCGAAAGGATTGTTCCCGGTTGCCGCCGGCAGGTCGTGAGCCAGGCTGCACGAGCTCTTCAGAGGCGTCTCGGGGACCTCGTTTGATGGAACCGCATCGCGACCACGGGCCTAATGAATCTCTGGCGCTCGCCGAACCGCGAAAACGTCTCACGCTCAGGAGGTTTGCTAGGACCGTACAAGTAATTGCTGGTTCGCCGCACAGAAATGGGGAACGTTGAAGGAATAGAATCGGAAGTCACTGTGAAACGCGCTTACATTGCAATGGGACTCGCTGGAGCCTGGCTTGCGCTGGGTAGCATGGTCGATGCACGCGCGCAGATCGGGTTTGGAATTCCACCCTTACCGTCAGGGCCGCCGAACCCGCCCAAGGTTCTCGATCACTATCCTGACAAGCCCAGCGGACAGCTTGTGTTCACGATCCCTCTGAGCACCCTCGGATTTTCGACACCGGGTGACAACTATCTCATGCGCCAGCAGAGCGTGGTGAGCCTGGATTTCGTGGACGAAGAGCGAGTTTTGTTCACCTTCCATGTCGCATCAGGTCTAAGGTCACGCCGGCCAGGTGTTGAGGAGGGCGAGCAGCGGATCCGGGCAATGGTAATCGAAGTCTCGACCGGTAAGGTGGATGCGCAAACGGAGTGGGTGGTGCCGGATCGATCCCGCTATCTATGGATGTTGAACGATGGGCATTTTCTGTTACGCACGAAGGAGGGGCTGGACGAAGGTGATCCGCAACTCAAGACGAAAAGCTATTGGCGCTCGCCGGGGAAGCTGATGTGGATCCAGATGGATCCGAAGCAGGAGTACATCATCACGAACTCGCTGGAGCCCGCGACTGCAACGGGATTGAGAGGCGGTCCGGCTGGCACACCGAAAGCGAAGAAGGTCGGGGTTACGAAAGCGCAGCCAGAGGAGCAGGGGCTGCTGGTGGCGCGTACGATGCGACGGGCGACGCGCGAAGTGGTTCGTGAGACGCGCGTGCCGTGGACGTCTCAGAAGAATGACTGGCCGATGAACAGCGAAGGGTATGTGGAGAGAATGCACGAGAAGGGCGCGAACTGGGCCTTGAAGCTGAGCAGTTATTCGGGCGGTGAAGGGCGCGACTTGGGTCAGTTGGAGTCGACGTGCATGCCCGCGTACAGCTTTGTTTCGGATGCAGAGCTGCTGGTCAGGAGATGCGATCCAGCGCAGGGCTGGGTGCTGGAAGCGTTCTCGAGTGCCGGCAAGCCGATGTGGCAGAGAAAAGCTGCGGTCAATGCGATGTGGCCTCTGGTGATTCCATCGAGAGATGGAACTCGGGTCGCGCAAGAAAGCCTTCTCCTCAAACACGCGGTGGAGCGATACAAGCGGATGATTGGCGCAGGAGATCTACTGGGCCAGTCGGTCAGGGTGTTCAATGCCGCCGACGGCAGCATGTTGCTTGAGGCCCCGCTGACACCGGTATTCGATGGAGGCGGCAATGTCGCCACGTCCCCAACGGGAAGGCGGGTCGCGATTCTGAACGCGGGAGCGATCCAGGTGTTCGAGTTGCCTTCGGTATCGAAGAGCCCGGGTGCGCGGTAGGAACTGCGGATCAGAATCGCACCGGGCTCGTAGTATCATTCCCTCTCAGTTGTCCTCTCTTTAGCTTGATCATCCTGCGTTCCATACGGGATGGCTTTACGTCTGTCTGAGTCTTTCACCTGCAAAGGAATTGGATATGCAAATGTCATTTGCTGGTCGTCGTTTTGTGCCGATGTTGGTTCTTGGAGTGTTCGCAGGGGCGATTGCGCCGGCAAGTGCGGCTGAGGGACAGGCGGGAAGTACGACGGCTGCTGTTCATCGCGGGTACTATACGTCTCCAGCGACCCGAGGCGAGAACCTGGTGTTCACCTCGGAGGGCGATTTGTGGGTCGTGGGGGTGAATGGCGGGGTGGCCCGAAGGCTCACTTCGAATCCGGGAATAGAGTCGCGTGCAGTGCTATCGGCAGATGGGAAGACGGTGGCCTTCAGCGCAAATTTCGAGGGGCCCACCGAGGTCTACACCATGCCTGTTGAAGGAGGCATACCGCAGCGGCGGACATGGGATGGAGATTCGCGTCCGGAAGGATTTGCGCCCGATGGGCGGCTGATGATTTCTACCTCACGGTACGCGACACTGCCTGGGACCCAATTGGTGCTGGTGAGCGATGTGGGGGCGAGGGAGGTTGTGCCTCTAGCGGAGGCAGCTGAAGGAGCGTATTCGCCGGAAGATCACAATCTGTTTTTTACGAGGTGGTTTAAACAGCCGAGCGAAACGAAGAGGTATAGGGGTGGGACTGCGGAGAGCATCTGGAAGTTCGATGGAAAGAACGAAGCCACGTCGCTCACCGCGGATTGGACCGGTGCATCGACGAAGCCGATGTACTGGAACGGGCGGGTGTATTTTCTCAGCGATCGCGATGGCGTGATGAACGTGTACTCGATGGATGAGGATGGCAAGGGAGTGAAGCAGGAGAGCCATCAGAAGGAATTCGACATCTCTTCGGCGTCGATCGATGACGGGCGAATCGTATATGCAAGCGGTGCGGATCTGTGGCTGCTGGACTTGAAGACAAACAGAGAGCAGGTGATTCCGATAACGCTGACGTCGGATTTCGAGCAGCTACGCGAGCACTGGGTGAAGAAGCCGACGGACTACCTGACGGCAGTGCATATTGCGCCGGATGGAACGAGCGCCGTGTTCACGGCACGTGGCGAGGTGTTTACGCTGCCATTGCGAAACGGGCGGATTGTGAAGGTGGCGGCAAATTCCGCGGTGCGGTATCGCGAGGCGCGTTTTCTGCCCGACGGGAAGAGCATCCTGGCTTTGTCGACGGAGAGCGGGGAGACGGAGTTCTGGAAATTCCCGGCGAACGGAGAAGGAAAGGCCGAGCAGTGGACCAACGATGCAAAGGTGCTGCGCTGGGATGGAGTTGTTTCTCCGGATGGGAACTGGCTGGCCCATCACGATAAGGACGAGAAACTGTGGCTCTTTGATGTGAAGACCAAGAAGGAGAAGTTGATTGCGGAGTCAATGACGGGAGATTTCGGCGATCTGCGGTGGTCACCGGATAGCAAGTGGCTTGCCTTCGTGCAGGCGGCGAACAATCAGTTCGCGCAGATCAAGGTGCTGAATGTGGGCTCGGACGAGATCAAGGAGATCACGTCAGATCGGTACGACAGCGTCAATCCAATATGGAGCGCAGACGGAAAGTGGGTGTACTTTCTGTCGGACAGAGCGCTGAAGACGACGGTGGAGTCGCCTTGGGGGCCGCGGCAGCCAGAGCCGTTTTTCGATCATCAGCTGAAAATCTATCAGCTGGCGCTGGTACCTGATCTGCGTTCGCCGTTTTTGCCGCCGGATGAATTGCATCCCGATAGCGAAGCTGCGAAGGACGACAAGAAGGCGGATGACTCTAAGGACGTGAAGAAGGACGACAAGGAGAAGGCCGCGGACGCAAAGAAGACGGATGACAAGAAGACAGACGAGAAGAAGGACGCCAAGAAGGACGAGAAGAAGCCGCCGGACGTGAAGATCGATTTCGAGGATCTGTCGTCGAGGCTCAGCGAGGTACCGGTGCCGGCGGGGAACTACGGCAATCTGCAGGCGACGGAGAAGCGGCTGTGCTGGCTGAACGATGGGGACAATACGCATCAGCACCTTGCGCTGCAGTGCGTAGATGTGGCGAACAAGGGCGATGATGTTGAGAACGTGATGGGGGACGTGAAGGGATTCGAGATTTCGGAGAATCGCAAGAAACTGCTGGTGCGGAAGGGAGACGAGTTCTACATATTGGATTCGGAGGTGAAGCCGGCAGCTCTGGGAGATGCGAAGGCGCTGGCGAAGTCCTCGATCAATATGTCGCGATGGACGTTTTCGACGAAGCCGGTGGACGAGTATCACGGAATCTTTCTTGATGCGTGGCGGCTGGAGCGAGACTATTTCTACGACAAAAACATGCTCGGGGTTAACTGGACGGCGATGAGGGATCGCTATCTGCCCCTCGTAGATCGTGTCGCGAATCGCGATGAGCTAAATGCTGTGATCGCACAGATGGTGGGCGAGCTTTCGACGCTGCATACGTTCGTGGTTGGAGGCGATGCGCGGAAGCCGGCAGACCAGGTAGATCTGGCGACACTTGGCGCGCGGTTACGACGTGATGAGAAGGCGGGCGGGTTTGTGGTGGAGCATGTTTATCTGCACGATCCCGATCGGCCGGACATGGCTCCGCCATTGGCGAAACCGGAGTCACTGGTGCGTGTGGGTGAGGTGATCGTCGCAATCGATGGACAAGATCTGCTCGGGGTGACGGACGAGCGGGCTTTGCTGCGCGGCAAAGCTGGGACCCAGGTTCTGCTGAAGGTAAAGAACGCGGCAGGCACAACTCGTGATGTGCTCGTCACGCCCATCAAAGACGGAGACGAAGCTCGGCTGCGTTATGCGGAATGGGAG
Organism: Occallatibacter sp.; assembly: GCA_035606555.1. Classification (GTDB taxonomy): domain Bacteria; phylum Acidobacteriota; class Terriglobia; order Terriglobales; family Acidobacteriaceae; genus Telmatobacter. Next base: position 32,554 of record DATNFD010000197.1, on the reverse strand, counting down.
TACTCCCGACGGCTGACGGTGGAGAAGGATTCGAACAACAGCATCGGCTATGTTCACCTGCAGGCGATGGGCTCCGGAGACATGGACCAGTGGGCGCGTGAATTCTATCCGGTATTCGACCGGCAGGGTTTGATCATCGATGTTCGGCACAATAACGGCGGCAACATCGACTCGTGGCTGCTCGGAAAACTTTTGCGCAAGGCATGGTTTTACTTCCAGCCGCGAGTCGGAAGCCCGTCATGGAACATGCAGTATGCGTTTCGCGGGCACATCGTCGTGCTGTGCGATCAGCAGACTGCGTCGGATGGCGAGGCGTTCACGGAAGGTTTCAAGCGTCTCGGATTGGGCAAAGTTGTCGGAATGCGGACGTGGGGCGGCGAGGTTTGGCTGAGCTTCAGCAACACGCAGGCCGATAACGGGATTGCATCGGCAGCGGAACTTGGCGTCTATGGGCCGGAAGGGAAATGGCTGATCGAAGGACATGGGGCGGAGCCGGATATTACAGTGGATGACCTGCCGCATGGGACGTATACGGGCAATGATGAGCAACTACAGGCAGCTTTGAAGCTGTTGAAGGAAGAGATTAAGGCCGATCCGCGGCCCGTGCCGCAGCATCCGGTTTATCCGGACAAGTCGTTCAAGGGCGCTGGAAACTGAAGACGGCAGTTACCTGTTCTCAGTTATCAGTTCGCAACTTTCAGCACCTACTGAGAGCACCGCAGTGTTTCGACTGCGGTCGCTTGCGGCCTCCGCTCAACGTGACGGACCGTGCTGAGAGGCTGAGAAATATGGGGACTCAGGGTTTGGGTAAAAAGAAGCCGCTGCACTCGAGGAGATGCAGCGGCCCTTTGAGTGGTACTTACAAACTCCGTTTTGAGTTATTCGCCCTTATCAGTGGCGGGGGCGGGGTGAATGACACGGTATGTTGAACCGCCATGCGACCAGACCAGGAGAAGGATGTCCTTTCCGGCGGGAACGGCATGAACGTCATCGGCGAACTGCTGCGCGCTTTGAACGGGCTTACGGTTCACTTCTTCGATGACATCGCCGGAGGCGAGTCCAGCATCGTCGGCCGGGCTGGCGGGACGGACACTCTGAACAGCCGCGCCTTTCACCTGTGAGGGGATGTTCATCTGCTGGCGCATGTCGTCACTGAGATCGCCAACCGAGACGCCGAGTTTACCTTTGTTCTGCGAGCCGTTGCTTCCGTTTTCGGCAACTTGCTTTTCGCCCTTGAACTCACCGACTTTCGCACTGAGCGTTTCCGGCTTGCCATCACGCAGGATCCCGAGTTTGATATCGGTTCCAGGAGCTGTCTGGCTGACCGCGACCTGAAGGGCACTGCCATTCTTGATCTTGGTGCCATTCAGTTCGCGAAGCACGTCACCTCTCTTGAGGTCGGCCTGGCTTGCGGGCGAGTCAGGCGTAACTTGGCTAACGATGGCGCCAGTGGCATCCGGCAGGTTGAAGAAGCTCGAGTTGTCGGGAGTGACATCGTTCATGCTGATTCCGAGATAGCCATGGTGAACGGCGCCGTTCTTCATGATGGATTCGGCAGAATTGCGAACGATCTGCGAAGGGATTGCGAATCCCGCTCCGGCGAAGGAACCATTGTTGGTGATGATGAAGGTATTGATGCCGACAAGCTCGCCGTGCGCGTCAACTAGCGGACCGCCTGAGTTGCCGGGGTTGATTGCGGCGTCGGTCTGAATAAAGTCACCCGGTTTGCGGGGGTCGTTTGAGTAAGGATTCGGACGATCGAGCGCGCTTACGATTCCGCGCGTAACCGAGAACTGGAAGTAGCCGAAGGGGCTTCCAAAGGCGAGTACCGTCTGGCCGGGACGCAGCCGGGTTGAATCGCCCCACGCGATGGTGGAGAGATTGGTGGCATTGATTTTGATGACCGCGAGATCGTTCAGCTTGTCGATACCGACGAGCTTGGCAGGATAAACACGGCGGTCATTCAGAGTGACTTTGATCTGCGTTGCATCGTTGACCACGTGGTTGTTGGTAATGATGTAGCCATCTGGCGAAATGATGATGCCACTGCCGATACCATGTTCGATCTGCTGCGGATTCTGCCCGTGTCCCATGGGCCCCATGGGTCCAAAGAACCGGCGGAACTCCGGTGGGATAGCGTTCTGCGGGATGCCGTTACCGTTTCCGCCATTGTTACCGTTGTCCTGGGTATCGTCGTCATCATCGTTGTCGGCGTCCTGACCGTTCACGCGGGCGGTGACGGAAACGTTCACGACGGCGGGAGTGACGCGCGCCGCGACCGACTCAACCGCGTTATCGAGCGCGACGAGGGAGGACACGCTGTTGTCGTCCATGGGCGCCGCACCGTTGAGACCGTCGATGTGAGCGGCGGCATGCGCGGTGTGGCCAACGAGGAAAGCAAAGCCCAGAAGGACGGAGGCAGCCGCTGCAACGGGGGCTCCGAACTTCTTTGTCTTAGCTCTTAATGAATTAGTTGTTATTGGCATGAGTGATTCTCCGTTGCGATTGAAGGTTGAACTTACAGTTGGATCACGAACCAGCCATCGCGAACCGGAATGGTTGCGGGCTGAGTGGAACTTGAACCTGGGGTTGCAGGTATTACGCGAAGGATGAGCTGCGTGACAGTGAAGCGATGCGCTGGCGCAGTGGGGTGATTCTGGTTTGTCCGCGTTTGTGCAGGAGCGCTGGCTTGTCCGCTGCGTGCAGCATCGACGCTGGTTGCGTTGAAAGCGGCGCTGTTCTGAACGGTGCTTGTGGATGTCGGATCATTCGCCGGCTGGTTGTTTTGTGGCTCGAAGTCGGAGATCGTCTGCGGCACACGGCTGACTGTGGACACTTCCTCCCACGCCGCCACCACGACCCACTGCTGCGACTGCGGTTGCGACGAGAGGACCCGATCACCCGTTTGATCAGCCTTGGCTAACTGCTGCGACGAGGCAGCAACCTCCTTGTGGGTGGAGGTGTTTGCAGATGCGCGCTTGCGAACGTGCGCTGCCGCCGAGAGATGTGCATCGGGTAGAACTGCCTTCGCCGGGAGTGCGCGATAGCCCGGCAGAAGCGCCAACTTTGATTCGCTGGTCTGGTTTGCGAGGTGTGCATTGAGCTGTGCCTGGCGGGCAGTTGTCATGGCCTGGGTGCTGTGCCTGGGCACGAACGCGACGAGTTGGGGGAACCGGGACATCTCGACGGATCCAGCAAGGAGCATAGAGCCGAGGGTGGCAACCAGCGTGGCTGCGGCGGTTCTGCTCATTGTGCGCTGGTGAACGAGGATGCGGTGTACACGGTGGACGAGCTCAGAACGGCGATGCCAGGCGCCGAGTGACAATGCTTCGGCGCGACGCTCGAGACGGCGTTCGGCAAGGCTGGCGAGGCAGGCGGCGTATGCGCGAGGAGCATTCGTAATGCGGATGACACCTTCATCGCAGGCCATCTCGCGTTCGGCGCAGAGATGATGCTCGATCCAGGCCAGAGCGAGATTAAGCGGGAAGACGACGAGACAGAGTTTCTGGAACAGATTTGTCCAATCGTCGCGACGACGGAGGTGTTCGGCTTCGTGCAGGACGATCTGTTCAAGTTCGCCGGCGGTGAGCCGGGAGAGCAGCCAGTGGGGGATAAGGATGCGTGGAGCGAGGAAGCCGATTACGCTGGGACGGTCGAGAAGCTGCGTGGTGCAGACGGCCACCAGGCCGCGACGCAGGCTGTTGAGTTCAGCAGAAAGCGAACTGGTGATTTCGACGGGCTGGGCGGCCTTCCACAAGCGCCGCAGCCGAATGGAGTGCACGGCGAGATCCGCCGCACGGATGAGGGAGGCGATCGCCCACAGAGCCGCAATCGCGACGCCCCAGCGCGAATCAAGCTGGAGTAGAGCGCGCGGGACGGCGGGTGAGATTCCCGAACCGGATGCTAAGGAGGGTGTCGAGATTGCGTCGAATTGGATGAGCGCGAGAAGAGGCAAGGCGAGCGAGAGTACAAATCCCGCAGACCACAACACAAAACGGTGCGCGGCTGAGATGCGCGGCATGAGGCGCGTGGCAATCTCGAGCGTGCAGACGATCACCGCACCCTGCCAGATGGAAGAGATAAGCGCGGAGCCGGCGATCGCGGCGAAGGACTGCCATTGCGCGGCAAGCCAGACGAAGGCAGCGGGAGCGGTCACGGCGAATTCGGTGAACAGTGCTGCGATGTGCATGGCTAGACCTCGTCAACCTTGTTGTCGGGTGCGGCTGCGTTGATAGCAGCCTTGAGACGATCGAGTTCTTCCCTGGAAATTTCGCTGTCTCCGAGCAGTGAAAGGAGAAGCTGCTCGCGTGAGTTGCCGAAGAATCGGCTCAGGATTTGCTTAACTTCAGTGCGGCTGGCTTCGTTCTCGGCGATCAGGGGACTGTAAATGAAGGCGCGACCTTCCTGCCTGTGCTCGACGTAGCCTTTCTGTTCGAGGATGCGAATTGTGGTCAGGACAGAGTTGTAGGCCAGGGGTTCACCGTCGGGCATAGCCGCAACCAGGTCGTTGACGGCCGATTCCCCGCGCCGCCAGAGGATCTTCATCAGTCTGAGCTCGGCTTCGGTTAACGTGTTTGATTTCTTCGGCGGCATTCTGCAAGTTATTGATTTTGTGTATCGCAGCGAGTTCCCGGGATTTCCGTCTTCATTTATATAGACGAACAACTAATGGATTAGTTACCACGGCAGTGCTGGAAAATTAAAGGGGTTGAAGGTGCGGTGATGGGGAGGGGAGGGGGAGGGCATCTATAGTGGTTGGGTTGCCGGAGACCTTTCGGCTGAATTCCAGACTTCCCAGGAGGAACATCATGGCAGCACTTTCGGATCGGGAAACCCAATCGAGGCTTGTGTCGGTTCCGGACTGGCAGATTGAATCGGGTGAGCTGACGCGAACATTTCTTTTCAAGGATTTCCGGGCATCACTCAACTTTGTAAACCGTGTGGGCGAAGCAGCGGAGCAGGCCGGACACCATCCGGATATAGATATTCGGTACAACAAGGTCCGGATCGCACTGGTGACGCATGACGCGGGTGGGATCACGGACAAGGACTTTGATCTTGCGACCAACGTGGACAAACTCTGCTAGGTGCTGAGAGAGCTGCCAGCTGTACCGGAAATTCAGACGCCAGTTTTCGGAATCTGCGCTGTCCAAATTTGGACATATACACGCAAAACTGGACGGGGAAATAATCTTCGTGTTCGCAAATCGCATAAAGCACGCCGCTTTATGTGGAGTCTGAGTTGCTAGCTTATCTGGGTGACCTTGTCCCGCGGCTTCCTCCGAATTCGCAGGTCAGCTAGAGCTTTCGCGCGTGCGCCGGGCCTGTCTCTTGCGCTCTTGCTTACCATTGCGCTTGGGATAGGAAGCAATGCTGCGATCTATGGATTTCTTCAGGGTTTGATTCACCCTGCGAGTCCTCTTCGCGTTGCCAGCAGACTCGTTTCGGTTTTCGAGCAAGATCATTCGCGCAACGCCGGACCCCTCTCGCCTGATGAGTATCAGCAGGTCAAGCGAAGTCGGGGAGTATTCAAGTGGGTAGGCGCAGTGCGAATTGAACCACGGCCCGCGGTTCTCAATGGACACTCGGAGATCGCAACCGTTGCCCATGTAACACCAGAACTGGCTGCAACGTTGTCACTGCCGTTGAACGCCGGCGTGGTGATCAGCCATCGTATGTGGAAGAGCGACCTTGGTGGAAACGAGAATGCGGTGGGTTCTCCGATCCGCGTTGATGAAGCAGATCTCAGAGTTCAGGGAGTTGCGCCGGACAAACTGGACGGGCTCTATAGTGACCAGAGCGTCGATCTCTGGATGCCTGCGGCGGAAGAGAATGTTGAAGGTGGACCTGGAGCGCGGCGGGAGTTATGGGTTGTCGCGCAACTTCGCGAGGGTGCGTCCATTCATCAGGCGCAGACGACCATTGGATCCGTCTTCGGTGGGCGGAAGGACGTTAGCGTGGCTCCATTCACCGGGATTGCGCCCAACATGGCGCGGGGCCTGTCCCGAGTCGGAATGTTTCTGACCTTCTCTGCGGCAGCAGTGTTCTTCATCGCGTGTATCAACGTCGCTTCGTTCCTGCTTGGCAGGGCGCTGCGGCGATCGCATGAGACATCTTTGCGCGTCGCGCTCGGCGCCACCCGGGCAGAGCTCTTCTGGGATCTGTTCGCGGACAGTGTTGTGATCGCGGTTACAGGCGGCGTGGTGGGAGTGTTGCTCGGCACGTTGACCGCGCGCGCTCTTCCTGCCGTTCTCTTTGAAAGTGATGCAGAGTCGCTGAGCTTTTCGCCACATCTGCTCCCTATCTTCTTGGCCGCGCTGGTCTGCGTTGCGATCACGGTGGTCTGCGGAATGATGCCAGTCGCGGGTACCATAACCGATCGCCCCTGGATGGTTCTTCAGCGTGAAACGGGTTCGCCGTCGAGAGCAATTCTCCGTCTGCGATCGGCGCTGGTCGTCCTGCAGATTACCGTCTGCTGCATGCTGTTGATCTGTACGGCGGTTCTGCGGGCAGGGCTTCATTCAGCGCTGGATACGGGAGCCGGGAAGCGGCTGGGAAATCCGATTCTACTCACTGTGCAGGCATTGCCGATGGGAGGACCCGAAATCGATGCCGGGTATTTCGACGAAGTTGAAAAGAAGGCACGATCAGGATTCCTGGTGCCGGTGGGATGGACGGCACGGCTTCCGGGCAATCAGCCGACTTGGCGCAATTTCAGGCTTCAGCAACCCTCTGTGCAGTCTCGCAACGTCGCTATGGATGTGTCGTGGTTGACGCCGGCGTCGATTCAATCACTGGAAAGGCTGCCGGTAGCTGGAAGGATGTTTGGGCTTAACGATCAGCGGCACAAGGTTGCGGTTGTGAACGAGGAGGCAGCGGCAGCGCTCTTCGGCAAGCAGACCGCAGGGATGGTGATCAGGGATGCAGCCGACCTTCCCATCGAGATCATCGGAGTGGTGAAAAAGGCGGGAATCCACGGACCGAACCAAGAAGAGAACGGGGGTAGCGCGACCCAGAAGAGCCGGCCGACGATTTACTACGGCTATCTCAATCAAGCGGACGAACCAAGCACGATCCGGGATGCACCGTTCCGTGTGCCTCTCACACGTCCGGCAGCGAGCATCGAGCTAAATGCAAATGTTGTTTCGGCTAGCTACTTCAGCGGCCTCGGCATGCCGCTGGTTGTTGGGCAGAGGTTTAGCGAGGATCGGATATCCGAAAGGGGACGTGTGGCGGTGATCAACCAGGAGGCCGCCGATCTCTATTTCAATGGAAAGGCGATCGGCTCTGGCATTATCGATGACGGCGGCGTGCGAACGGAGATCATCGGAGTGGTCAGGTCACAAACGTTCGGGACGTTTGAACAGCATGCCGAACCAACAATCTATTTCCTCCTGGGTCAGGACTGTCCGGCGCGGATGACGTTGATGCTGAAGGCGTCGAAGTGGAACAGCGAAATGAGCACTGAACTCCGGCGGAAGGTCGAGAGTGTACCTCGAGGCAGCTCTGGTTCGATTGCCATTACGACTCTGAATAAGCAACTGGAGCAATCGGGGTTGGCACCATTGCGAATCGCAATGGTGATCGGAGCTGTGTCCGCGGTGGTCGCATTGGTACTTGGCATCCTCGGTCTCCTGAATGCCCAAAGCGATGCTGAACGACAGCGGCAGCGTGACAGAGCAGTTCGCATTGCGCTGGGAGCGCAACGATGGCGAATTGTGCTGCTAGTCGTGAGAACTGCGGGGCGACACGCTTGCCTCGGCGCGGCAATTGGGATTCTTCTGTCGTTCGCGTTCGTACGACTGCTGATTGCCGATGTTGCGAATGTTGCCGCGCCATCAATGCAAATATGGCTGATTGCTCCGCTATTGCCGGTCGCGGCTGTGATGGTGGCAAGCCTGATTCCGGCGCGTCGCGCTTCCGTTATCGCTCCCGCGAAGATCATGCGCGATATGTGAAGCTAGCGGTACTGTTGCGCCCCCACGGTGAAGATTGCGCTCTTGGGCCATTGCGCATCGCCGATCACGAACTTGGCATGCGCCGGATGCGCAATCCCCATCGTCTTGAGTGGTATGCGCACCTCGAGCGAGTGGCCGCCAGCGCGGATCAGAGGATCGGGATCCAAGCCAGCAAAGGATTGAAAGAGCATGCGATCGGAGTGCTCCAGCATCAACCAATAAGAGACGTAATGCAGGTGGCTGTTGGCTTGGCCGTTATGATCAAACGTCGCGCGGTCTCCAATGTTTGCCGTTGCATGCAGGACAAAGCTGCCGAGGGCGGGAACATCGATTTTCATTACCGGCCAGCCCATCGGCGGCTTGTCCGCCGGAGTGCCCGGCGGAGGCATCGGAGCGGATGATTCGATGCGGATATACAGAAACGACTCGTCATAGGTTGTGCGCAATTGCCAGCCCTGGCGGTCGGCACCCGCGTTGTCAAGAGCCTGCGGTATCTTCTGCCAGGGTTCGCCAGCGCGCTCGAAGGCTCCGGCGGGCGGAGGAAGCATGGCAAATACCGATTCAGCGGGAAAGGGCTTATCACCGGAAGCAAGGTCCTTAATTTTCCACTGTCCATCTTCGTTGATATACCGAAGGCTGATAAACCAACCCGGTGCGTATTGTCCAAGCAAGACGGCCTCGTTCCCCTGCACGAAGACCTTGGACACTGTGTAATGGACGTTCGGACTCGGGTGCAGAAGCGTGCGCATCTTTTCTGCCTCAGGCGTCTTTTCACGTGACCACAATCCGACAAAGGTGTGGTCGGCGTCGCCTCGCTGCACGGCCTTCTCAAGTTGGCTGTATGCGGCGACCACATTGCTCTCGGGGCTTTGTGACTGACAACCGATGCAGGCCAGCAAACAGAAACCAGGAAAGAATCTCATGAGTACCTCACGCCTGAAGCTCAACCCGGATCAACACTGATTATGAGTTGAATCGAGTCTATCGCATGCCTTGTTGCTGGTTGCTGCCATCTCAGAGCGAATGCATTGATTCGGGTACCTGCAGGCCTTCACTTCTCATTCGCTATACACGGAGCAGAAATGGCACTATTCGCCATAGCGGAGTGCAGGGGCTTCCCTCAAAAGATCAGCCTCTGGGAGAATTGGCTGAGATGAGATGGGGAGAGAATTCGCGATCTGCGCACAGACTCGTCTTCGGAGCGGGCGTTCTTGCGACCCTGCTGATGAATTTCGCCATTGCGCAAGAGGCGGCCAAGCCAGCGGCTTTGCCACCCATGCCGGCAAATGCGGATCCGGCGTTTGAGGTAGCGACAATCAAGCCGAGCGATACTTCGGCTCCACATGGAACATTTCTGAGAACCGAGGGGCGGCACTCAATTGCTTACAACTTTGCGGTGCGGGACCTGATCTGCTTTGTGTACGGCGTGCACAAGAGTCAGATCGTCGACGGGCCAAAGTCGCTGCTGGAGACGCGCTTTGATATCGATGGCGTTCCGGATATCGACGGGAGACCGAACATTGAGCAGCGGAAGATCATGTATCGGAAGCTGCTGGCGTCGCGATTCAAGCTGGCATTTCATCGAGAAAAGCGGGAGTTGCCGGCTTATGTAATTGAGGTTGCGAAGGGCGGCCCCAGACTGACGAAGACGGATCGTAAGCCGGGAGAGGGCACGGTTTTCTCTATGGACCCGCAGATCATTTTGAAGGTTCGGAATGCATCAATCAGCGACTTCGCGCACGGTATGCAGGAGGCAATTCTGGACAAGCCGGTTGTGGATCAGACGGGGCTGCGGGACAGGTATGATTTCGATCTGAAGTGGACTCCCGACGAAGGCCAACTCACGCCCGTGCCCGGAGCGGAGATCCACCAGGATTCCAACGCGCCGCCAGGTTTATACACGGCGATTCAAGAACAACTTGGATTGAGGATTGAGTCAAAGAAGGCAGCAGTCGACGTGCTGGTGATCGATCATCTAGAAGATCCGTCGCCGAACTGATGTCAATTCTGTGCGGCTTCGAAACAAATTATGGGCTGACATGCTTCACAGGAAAACGGAAAGTTGCGATCACTGAATTCCTCGGGTGCGCTCAACACCGGAGAGCCTTGTCATCCTACCGTTAGCCTTTGGCGTCTTCGAATTCTTCGTGCCAGGCCATCTGAATGGCTTCGAGTCGCGATTCGTTCGATTTGGTCGGGTCGTCGGCAAAGCCTTCGAGCTCAGTAACGTATTTGTGCAGATCAGTGAAGCGCACGGTGAGCGGATCGAGGTCGGGGAATTTCTCCTGAAGTTCAATTCCAATCTCTTCGGAGTCTGTCCAGTGAATTTCGCGGGGCATTGGTTCTCCTCTGTCTGATCATCCAAATCTCACAAGCGAGACATGGGGACCAAATCTCTACTTATTTTCGGCGAGGGCCAGGGGTTTGCCTTCGGAGGTGTAGTTGCGATTCCACTTGGGGATTTCGACTACGTAATTGCCGGGCTTGGTGATGACGGCCTGGCAACCAAGACGGGAGTTCAACTGCTGGTCGGCGGCCATATCGAGGCGGTCGAGTTCGTCGTCTTCGGCTTCGCTTATGCCATCTTTGCCGTCTTTGACCCAGATGTGGCAGGTGGTGCAGGCGCACGACCCGCCGCACGCGTGGTCGAGGAAGATGCCGAAATTCTCAGCGACATCGAGGAAAGACATCGGCTTGCCGTGGTGGTCATAAGGCATCGTGCCGAATTCGAACTCAACGGTTTTGCCTTCGGGCATGAAGGTGACGCGGACAAGTTTTTCGGGGGGGATGTTGATGATGTTTGCTTCAGCCATTGGTTCTTTCCTCTAAGCGAAGCTAGCGGATTAGCGCGCTAGTCTCTATTTGAATTCTGCGGGGGCCATGGGGTGGGGCGCTGTTACCTCTTCGGCGAGTTGTTCTCCGGCTTCGCCCATGGTTTTACCCCGAATGGCGGAGCTGACAGCGGCATCCATCATGAGCTCGGCCAGGCGATGTGTTGACTTGTCGAGTGCGACCGTCGCTTCGCGGATCGCGTTGAGATCCTCGCCGGCTTTTACCGCGGTGAGGTGATTGCAAGCCGAATCGATCGCGGAGATTTCCTCGCCGCGGAGCTGGCCCCATGCTGGATTCGTGCGAGCCTGTTCGACTTTGGTGAGAATGGAGTCGGCTTCAGTGCGGGCTTCGATGAGAAGTCGCTTGGCAAAATCTGCTTCAGCATTATCGAAGGAATCGAGAATCATGCTCTCGACTTGTTCGTCGGTGAGGCCGTAGGTCGGCTTGACCTCGATCTGTGCCTGCTGGCCGCTGCGTTGTTCGCGCGCAGAGACCTGAAGGATGCCGTCGGCGTCGATGAGGAACTTCACTTCAATGCGCGGAAGGCCGGCGCTCATGGGCGGAATGGCTTTCAGATCAAAGCGCGCCAGAGAACGGCAGTCAGCTGCGAGTTCTCGCTCGCCCTGGACGACGTGAATTGCGACATTGGTCTGGCCGTCAACGCCGGTGGTGAAGTGCTCGGTAGCGGAGGCAGGAATGGTGGAGTTGCGCGTGATGATCTTCGCGACAGTGCCGCCAAGGGCCTCGATGCCAAGCGAAAGCGGCGTTACGTCGAGTAGGAGCATCTCTTCCGTGGTCTTCGAAGCTCCAGCGAGGATGTCGGCCTGCACGGCTGCGCCGAGGGCAACGACTTCGTCGGGGTTCAGCTCGATGTGCGGTTTCTTGCCGCGTGCGGGGAGATGGAAGAGATCTTCGACGAGCTTGCGGACTGCCGGGATGCGCGTCGATCCGCCGACAAGGACGACTTCATCGACCTGCTCGGGAGTGATACCGGCATCGGCGAGGGCCTGCTTGCATGGGCCGGCGGTGCGGTTCAGCACGGCTTCAATCAACTGCTCGAAGACTTCACGTGGGATCTCGCGCTGATAGCGATCGCCATTCGGGAGTTCGAAGTCGAATAGCGCGGACGATTCCGAAGAAAGCCGAATTTTGGCATCGATCGCGGACTTGCGAAGAGCCTGAACTGCGCCGGGGTGCTGGCGCAGGTCGATGCCGTGCTCGGCGTGGATTTCATCGAGGGCGATCGTGAGAAGCAGGTTGTCGATGTCGTCACCACCGAGATGAGTGTCTCCATTGGTGGACTGGACTTCAAAGATGCCGTCCCGCAGCTTGAGAATGGAAATATCGAAGGTACCGCCGCCGAGATCGTAGACGGCGATCAGTCCTTCCTTGTTGCGATCGAGACCGTAGGCCAGAGCGGCAGCGGTGGGCTCGTTCACGAGGCGTAGCACCTCAAGGCCAGCCATGCGGCCAGCGTCTTTTGTGGCCTGGCGCTGCGCGTCATTGAAATAGGCAGGGACGGTAATGACGGCCTGAGTGACGGGTGAGCCGAAGAAACGCTCGGCATTGCGTTTGAGCTGGCGCAGGATGTACGCAGAGATTTCAGGAGGCGTGAAACGCAATTCTCCAAGTTGGATGCGCGGGACTTCCCCTGCTTCTACATCATCGGCGAGGCGGAAGGGAAAGAAGTGGAGTTCGCTCTGAACTTCTTCGAGCCCGCGACCCATCAGGCGCTTGACGGAGTAAATAACGCGCTCCGGTGTTTCGACCAAGGTGCGGCGTGCGCTGTTGCCGACGGTAACGGTGGGACGGCCGCTGTCGTCCTTGGGCATGGGATCGAGGGCGACGACGGAGGGAACGAGATTGGATCCGTCAACGCCGGGAATGACTACGGGCTTGTCGCCTTCCATATATGCGACCAGTGAATTGGTTGTTCCCAGGTCGATTCCGACTACGCGTCCTTCTGCTGCCATGATTCTCTAGGCTCCAGATCTCTTTTAAGCTGCGAGGGTCTCGGTCACATCGCGAACGAGATTGCTGATATATCGCCGGCGATCGAGCAGGGAGACCATCTTCTTCTCTGATTCCTTACGTGCGGCTTCGTCACCGTTGTCCCAGACCTGCCACTGCGCGCGCAGATCGCGATCCACATCATCGAGCATGTCGCTGAATTTCTTCTGTGCTTGTTCGAGGCCGGACTGTAATTCGGGATCCGCATCGCCCATCTTCTTCGACATGCGCATCTCCTCGAGCTGCATGTTGAGATCGAACGCCTCTTCGAGCAGGTCTGCCGGAACCCGAGAGGGATCCTTTCGATCCTTGCCGGCATACTCTTCCCCGATCTCGGCGCCCTGCAGCTTCAGCAAGTACTCGGTGCGGCGGATCGGATCGCGGAGCGTGCGATAAGCATCATTGAGCAGCGCGGTGTCGGCAAGGCTCCATTCTTTTTCGCTCGACGTGGCGCGCGCGAACCGGTCAGGGTGCAGCTTGCGGCTGAGCTTGTGGAACTGATGCTCGAGCATGCCGAGATCGAGGTCAAGCTTTGGTACAAGCGAGAAAACAGAAAAATAATCGCCCGCCGCCGCGGGCTGAATCTTGCTGCAATGCGGACAAAAGAGCGTGGACGCATTGTGCGCGACGTTACATGACCAGCACGCAACCGGTATCGCAGAATCGATGACTTTCAACATTGAACAACTCCCGCAAGATTGAGACCTACGACGAGAAGGATGATCCGCAGCCGCAGGAGCGCGTGGAGTTCGGATTGATGAAGTTGAAGCCCTGCCGCATCAATGTCTCTTCGTAGTCGAGCGTCATGCCATGCAGGTAGATGAACGACTTGGGATCGACAAAGACGCGAACCCCATCGAATTCATAAATGCGATCACGCTCACGCGGACGAGTGTCGAACTTGATCGAATAAGAAAGCCCGGAGCAGCCGCCGCCCATCACGCCCAGACGAAGCCCACCCTCTTCGGGAGAAATACCTTCCTGTGCGATGGCGATCTTGATGCGCTTGATGGCGCGATCAGTCACCTGAATGCCGGACGCGCTTCCATGCGAAGCCGGTGCAGAGGCCGGCTGCACAGGGGCTGCACTCGCTCCTTCGGCCGGCTTCGATTCGATACTTACAAAGTTCGACATTTCTTCCTTCTTGCTTGGCCTCGTAAACCCAGGTCTCAAAATCGAGACCTGGGGACCCAAGGCTCGTTATTTCGCAGCGCTAGTCACAGCCGCGTCTTCGGCGACATTGTTCTTCTTCTTCCAGTCGCCGATCGCCGCACGGATCGCATCTTCAGCGAGCACGGAGCAGTGAATCTTGACGGGAGGAAGCGAGAGTTCCTTCACAATGTCGGTGTTCTTGATTGCGAGTGCATCTTCAACGGTGCGTCCCTTGATCCACTCGGTCGCGAGCGAAGAGCTGGCGATTGCCGAACCGCAACCGAAGGTCTTGAACTTGGCTTCTTCAATGACCTGGGTCTCGGGATTGACCTTGATCTGCAAACGCATCACATCGCCGCATTCCGGGGCTCCGACCAGTCCCGTGCCTACCTCAGTCGAGCTCTTGTCGAGAGTGCCTACATTGCGGGGATTGTTGTAGTGATCGACTACCTTGTCGCTATATGCCATGTTCCGTTCTCCTTCGGCGGGAAGCCGTGTACCTAATGTTTGATTCGGCGGCGTTGATTGCCGATGCTTATTCCGTTCTTCCAGTCCAACAGCTCATAACGAGTTGTTGGCACTCAACCTACTGAACAGGCGACAATTAGTGCGCCTGCCACGCGATCTTGGTTAAATCGATGCCTTCTTTCACCATTTCGTAGAGCGGTGAGAGTTCACGAAGCTTCTTCACGATGTCGATTACTTTTGCGGCAACGTAATCCACCTCAGCCTGGGTGTTGAAACGCCCGAGGCCGAAGCGGATGGAGCTGTGTGCCACGTCGTCGCCGAGGCCGAGAGCCTTGAGGACATACGAGGGTTCCAGAGTTGCCGACGTGCAGGCAGAGCCGCTGGACACCGCAACATCGTTGATGCCCATCAGCAGTGATTCGCCTTCAACATAAACGAAGCTCACGTTGAGGTTTCCGGGCAGACGGTGCTCCATCGAGCCGTTCACATGAATGTAGTCCAGTTCCGACTCCAGCTTTTTCTGAAGCCGATTGCGCAGACCGCGAAGATAAGCCGCTTCGGTGTCCATCTCATTGCGGGCGATTTCTGAGGCTGCACCGAGGCCGACAATCCCGGGAACGTTGAGAGTGCCGGAACGCATGCCCCGTTCGTGACCGCCACCGTCAATCTGCGCTGCGATCTGCACACGTGGATTGCGGCGGCGAACGTACAAGGCCCCAACGCCTTTGGGCCCGTAAATTTTGTGACCGGAAAGCGAGAGCACATCGATGTTGTCTTCGATCACGTTCACCGGAACCTTGCCCACTGCCTGCACTGCATCGGTATGGAAGAGCACGCCCTTTTCGTGGCAGAGCTTGCCGATTTCGCGAATCGGCTGGATGACGCCGATCTCATTGTTCGCGAACATAATCGACACAAGAATCGTTTTGTCATCGATGGCGCGCTTCAAATCTTCGATGTCGATCAGGCCGTCCGCCTTCACGGGCAGGTAGGTGACCCGATACCCGTATTTCTCGAGGCGCTTGCAGGTATCGAGCACAGCCTTGTGCTCGGTGACCTGCGTGATGATGTGATTGCCGCGTTCTCGGTACATCTCCGCGATGCCCTTGATGGCGAGGTTGTTCGACTCAGTGGCGCCGGAGGTGAAGATGATCTCTTTCGCAGAAGCACCAATAAGTTTTGCGATCTGCTCGCGCGCGGTTTCAACGGCCTGCTCCGCCTCCCAGCCAAATGAATGATTCCGGCTGGCTGCGTTGCCGAACTTGTTTGTCAGGTAGGGCATCATTGCCTCGAGCACGCGAGGATCGAGCGGGCTGGTGGCGTGATTATCCATATAGATGGGCAGGGTAACTCCTGCCGGCACTTCGATCTGACTGGTAACTGTACTCATCCGACCTCTCCATCCTCTTCCAACTCCGCTCGGCACGGAGGTGCTTCGCAGTGCGAAGGTTTCTTAGCTAAATCGTGAGCGTAACAAGCTTCGGCTCTGGTATCTGTCCCGGCGGATGCTCGTGCTCGGCGAGATCCTGAATGCTGATGCTTTTAAGTACCCCGGCAATGGTGTCATTGACTCGAGCCAGCGGCTCCTTGATCGTGCAACTTGGTGTAAGCTCACAGCCGTTGGCCCCCTTGGTGCACGAAGTGATGAAGAACGGGCCATCAATCGCCAGGATCACCTCGTAAGCAGAGATACAAGCGGCGGACTTTGATAATGCATATCCACCATTCATGCCGGCATGCGATTTCAACAGTCCCTTCTTCGTCAGCTGCTGGAGAATCTTGGCCAGCAACTGGGCAGGGATTCCGTACGCGTCGGCAATGTCCTTCGCGCTCAGGGCAGCGGTGTCGGGGCGTTCGGCTAGATACTTGAGCGCCATCAACCCGTAATCCGCTTTCTTGGTGAGCTTCAGCATAATATGCGACTTCTTAGGTCCGTATTTAGTATACGACCGTTTATGTCCGGGTTCAATGAAGGGATGGATGAGAGCGGCAGAGCGTGGGATGTCGTGAAAAACGGAATGGAAAAGATTCACTAAAATGCCGTTTGAAAATGCTGAAAAGCTCGCTACAATCTGCGGCAAGAGTTTCTAAATCCGAGCCTGTCCTGCCAAAGATGGTTACCGCCTGCAAACACCCCAGGGTCCGAATTGTCTCCCGCCATGAAGACACAGAGTTCGTCGAGTGCCTTGAATGTGGCGATGTATTTGATTCTGAAGAATTTAACGACATGGCGATCGAAGAGTCGGTCGAGAAGGAAGAGCCGGAAATCGACGACGAGTAGCGCCGCTGTCTAACGATCGCCCTATCTCACACAATTGAAGACCCTTCTGGCGGTTGACGTCATTTCGAAGTGGCCCCGCCGATCTGCGCACTGCTCCGGTGTGCAGCAATCCACGCATAGTGCAGACCAGAGAGTATGGTCAGGCCAATGGTGGCATCGAGAGCCACGAAGCGCAGAATCACGACCCAATTCGCATTTGTGAGTTGATGCAGCAGTACCACTGCGACTGCGGTCACCTGAGCCAGCGTGTTGGCTTTGCCGAAGATGCTGGGGCCGAACTCACGGCGGCCAACTACCGCGTACATGACAGCCGCTACAACCAGAATTCCCAGATCGCGCCCGAAGACCAGGACCGTAACAGTAGTGGGAATCAGCCCCTTATGCGTAAGGACCACGAAGAGGGTGCTGAGGAGCAGTTTGTCGGCGATGGGGTCGAGGTATTGTCCCAGGGTTGTTCGCTGCTGTAGCACCCGGGCAAGAATTCCGTCCAGGGCATCGGTGAGGCCTGCGACGATGAAGAGAATGAAGGCGACTCCGAAGTGGTTTTCAAGGATGGTGGACACGAGGAAGGGTGCCAGACAGATCCGGATGACGGTAAGGAGGTTGGGCGCGGTGCTAAGGGGATTTCGGCCGCTCGATGTGAAATCTCTCATCACGGACATTGATGGCTGACAATGGGCCCGCGGGTGCCTGCGAGAGTTCGATAACCTACGTTGCGGCTTGAACTTGCGAAGGCCCCTCTATTTGAATTGATGGTACAGCATTCGGAACTGGGCGCAACAGGCATTCTTGTCGGGTGCTGCGCACACCATCACGGTGTAAGAAGAAGCTTTTTCGCATTTCCACCGCCCTGCTGAATGGAGTGGCGGTCTAAGTGGATTTGTGTGAGACTGGGGAGAATTGGTTACCGGAATAGGTACTTTCGCCGGCCCGTAACAGTTACATTTCCTGAAAGATGGTAATATCTGGGTCACGGATCAAGCTGGAACGTCCAAAAATGCTGACTTGGGCAAAATCGTTCGCTGATCGAGGTAGAGGTTACGACTTTCGCTCTGGTTCTACTGCAGTCGACACCCGGGTACGAGTTGCATGATCCGTAGCTTGATTCAGTTCTTCCTTGCCACTGAAGTAAGGTACGCCTGCTGATTGAAGTTGCTGCAACTGCCGAGGGCAAAATTGGCTACAGAACCGCTGTATAGGCGCACATCAAGAATTGTGTCCGTGAGTGAGCAGCCCCATGCCGCTCAACAGGGACAGCCCGTCTCTTTGAAGGGTCCAGCCGTCCTGTACCGCTTCGAAGTTGCATCGTTCGGCTCGAGTAAATGGTCCCTTTCCTGGGCCAAGCGAGCTTTCGATGTTCTTTGCGTGCTTCTCACGCTTCCCGTGCTCGTCCCTGTGTTGATTGCTTTGGCTGTCGCGGTCCGGCTTACCTCATCTGGCCCTGCATTCTTCCGGCAGCAGCGAATTGGCCGCAAGGGCCGGCCGTTCACAATCTTGAAATTCAGGACGATGGAACACGCCAGACACGGTACTCATCAGTCGGTAACGACGGCGGGTAATCAGCAATTTACTCCGATCGGACCATGGCTCCGCCGTTGGAAGCTCGATGAGCTACCTCAACTTCTGAATGTTCTGAAGGGAGATATGAGTCTCGTGGGCCCAAGGCCCAAGTTGCCGGAACATCAGGTTGCCAATCTTCATTGGCGTCCGGGCATCACCGGGGCCGCCACCTTCGCGTTCGCACGCGAAGAAGAGTTTCTCGCCAGTGTCCCAGCACATCAGCTTGACGGCTACTACCAACGAATCATCCTTCCCGCGAAGCATAAGCTCGACGTCGACTATATGAGGCGTGCGAGTTTCAGATCGGATCTGAAACTTTTGGTCGATACGCTCTTCCGCCGCTGGGGTAAGTCGCCGATCCAGGATTTGCTGAAGAATTTCGAGCAGGATAGCCGCACGAATAAATTCAAGCCACCCGTTTCGGCTGCGTCCACGAGCTTTGTTCTCTCGTTTGACGGTGCAGAGTCCGTGGGCTCCGGAGACTGACCGGATCCGACAGAGGTGACAACCTTCTTCACGGCATTCTGCCTGGCCTGATCTCGCCCTGTCGTACACATTGCTTCACTACCTCGGCTGCCGCTTTGAGGCTTTCGGGGATCCCGCTTCCAATTCTCATCGCGTCGGAACCGGGGTTGTAGACAGTTCCGGAAAAGCTCGTCAACGCTGTCTTTTGCCGGCAGCGGAGGAATGCTTGCGGGAGTCACTGTGGCGCGTGGCGGGCGATGCGTCGAGAATTTGTGCCTCCCGAGGAGGGTGCTGCTCAGAAGCATCTGCGTTGTGGTTACCAAATGGGGATGATGAAAGTGGCAGCACATCCGTACACTGCCCATTATTGATTGATCAGAGCACAACACGGACAGCTGGGAATTTGAACGCGTCAGATGTGCGGCTCTTGTTGCGGAAGTGGATGGAGGAGCAGACTTCGCTGCTCTGTCTTGGCTCTTTCAACGAATGCCGGCTGGTGCTCAAGTGCCATGTGTATTCCGTCTCGGACGATGCGTTTACGTTGCGTTCGTTGCGCGCAGATACGACGCTTTCGTTCAGCTTCGGCGTGACTGGAACGATTTTCGATTATGCCGAGCAGCGGGAGTTCGGCATGCCGGAACTGCCGTCGAAACTGGGCCAGTTGGCCTCGATCGCCATCATGTTTCCCACGCGCGTGCCCGCTAGTCCGCTCACGGAATCCTCGGAACGGGAGACCCTGATCATGATCGAGATGTGGGATGGAGATAGGGAGAATTGGGACGAAGAAAAGTAGGACTTTCCAATTCATAAAAGCAAAAACGCCTGCCACCTTCTGCAGGCGTTTTGACCTTCGGCAATTGACTACTGCTGGTACACAGCGGCTTTCTTCGGGATCTTCATCGTTCATCTTCACCGCGGTTCCGGCCATGAAGAGTGCATTCTGCTTGTCAGCAGCTACGATTCGAAGCAGGTACCGAGAGTGGCAAGGCAAGGCTCTCATTGCTGCGCAAGGTGCTGGCGAGGGACATGGAATTGCTGCACACCGCAGGATAGAACTTCCACCGCCCGACAGCGCTGCGAAATCCTGCCTCCCTATCTTCCCAACACGAGGCCCGGCTCGGCCGTCAGCTCCGTCGAAGCGAACTCACCCGCGACAAACCGTGGCCATGCCGCGGCTGCAATCATCGCGGCATTATCTGTCGAGAGCGCCAGCGTCGGAAATGCGATACGAATGCGCCTTCGTGTTGCCTCCGCTGTGAACCGCTCTCGCAATTCCCCGTTTGCCGCCACACCACCGGTCACGAGTATGCGGTCGGCATTCATCGCCTCTGCAGCCCCGAAGGCTTTCCTCGACAAGTCTCCTACCACCGCATGCTGGAAACTCGCGATCAGGTCCAGCGTGCCCTGAGGACAAAGCTTCAGCGCCTCCTCTTTCGCCTTGGGAGGCTTACCTATCGCCAGCATTTGGGGTACCCGCGCCGCGGCCGCTTGCTTCATGCCATGAAGCTCGACATACCGCAGTACGGCCGTCTTGATGCCTGAAAACGAAAACAGAAAACGCGGATCGAGATTCGCAATTGGAGCGGTCTTTGCCCCTTTTGTTCGGGGAGCGTTGCCCCCCAGGTGCGCCTTCGTCTTGATCTGCGCAAAGGTGAACGGCACCGCATGCGGGTCTCCGAAACGGGCCAGTGCGTCGATCCAGGGCCCCCCCGGATAGCCCAGACCCAGCAGTTTCGCCACCTTGTCGTAAGCCTCGCCCGCCGCATCATCCAGCGTCCGCCCGATCAGGGAATACTGCCATGTTCCACCCGATGGCTGAGCCAGATACAGATGGGTATGCCCTCCTGACACCACTAAAGCCAGCGCCGCTTCTGAATCATCGGCTGCTCCACCCGGCAATTCTGAGAGGTTGGATTCCCGTTCCTGCAGCAGCACCGCGTGAATGTGTCCTTCCAAATGATTCACTGCAATCAGAGGCAGATCCTGCGCGAACGCGAGCGCCTTGGCGTATGTGATCCCCACCAGCAGCGCTCCCGCCAGCCCCGGTCCAGAAGTCACTGCGATTGCATCCAGATCGCCGAGCCTGACACCCGCCTCTGCCAGCGCTGCCCGCACCACAGGCACAATCGCCCGCAGATGCTCCCTGCTCGCCAGTTCCGGAACCACCCCGCCATAACGAAGATGCGTCGCGATCTGTGAGGCCACCACCGACGACAGCGTCCGCGATCCGCGCTCCACAACCGCGGCCGCCGTCTCGTCGCACGACGATTCAATTCCGAGAATGAGTCCGCGATCCATATCTCAAGTCTAGTGGCCTCAATCCTGGCCCTCCTGCCAACCCCCTCTGACGAACTATCCTCGAACTGAGCATCCGGAAAGCAAATGCCCGCCTCGCCCCAACTCGAAGCCGCAGTCTCGATCATCCAAACACTGCGCTCTTCAGGCCATGATGCCTATCTCGCGGGCGGATGCGTGCGCGATCTCCTTCTTGGCCGCGAACCGGAGGACTACGACGTCGCTACCTCGGCGACCCCCGACATCGTCCTCGCCATGTTCCCCCGCACCTTTGCTGTCGGCGCCCACTTCGGTGTCGTACTCGTCGCGTCGGATCTCGATAGGGAATGTGAAGGCGGATCCGTGGCCGAGCGATGTGTCACCGAGGTCGCCACTTTCCGCAACGACGGCGTCTACTCCGATGGTCGCCACCCCGACGAAGTTCGCTACACCGAAACCGTCGCTGAAGACGTCCAACGCCGGGATTTCACCATCAACGGTCTCCTCTTCGATCCCTTACGCGGTAACGCGCCACTTGGTGAGCTTCTCGCGAGTGCAGCGAATCTCCGCTCCGCAGTTCTCGACTACGTCGGCGGGCTCGACGACCTCGATGCCGGTGTTATCCGCGCCATCGGCCGACCCGAAAAACGCTTTGAAGAAGACCAGCTCCGGCTCCTTCGAGCAGTCCGCTTCGCCGCCCGCTTTGGGTTCGACATCGAGCCGCTCACTCTTGCTGCAATGCGCAAACTGGCCGCCCGCATCCACGCCGTCAGTCGCGAGCGCATTCGCGAAGAGCTGACCAAAATGCTCACCGAAGGCAACGCGCGCCGCGCCTTCGTACTCCTCGATGAGACGGACCTTCTCGTTCAGGTTCTTCCTGAAATCTCCAGAATGAAAGGGGTTCAACAGCCGCCACAGTTCCACCCCGAGGGCGACGTCTGGATCCACACACTCATGCTTCTCGAACAACTCCAGCCCAACTGCCCCATGACGCTCGCCTGGGGCGCTCTGCTCCATGACGTCGGCAAACCCCCCACCTATCGCGAAGCTCCGGATCGCATCCGTTTCGACGGCCATGTTGAAGTCGGCGTAGCAATCGCGGCCGACATCTGCCGTCGCTTCCGGTTCTCTAACGACGAAACCCGCCAGATCCTCGCCCTGGTCGACAACCATATGCGGTTCGCCGATGCGCCCCGGATGAAAGCCTCAACCCTCAAACGCTTCTTCCGGCTCGAGGATTTCCCCGAGCACCTCGCCCTCCATCGCATGGACTGCATGGCCGCACATCGCAACCTCGATATCTACAACTTCGTCAGGGAACGCTATCAGTCCCTCCCCGAACAGGAGGTCCGCCCCACACCCCTCCTCACTGGCCGCGAACTCATCGCCGCAGGCTACTCTCCCGGACCAACATTCAAGCAAATGCTGCAAGCGGTCGAAGATGCCCAACTCGACGGCGCGATCGCCACGCCTGAGCAGGCGCTGACTCTCGTACGCCAGAAGTTCGGAGATGCCTGAAACTGCCCTCCCCGTCAAATCCAATCGAATCAATTGCGATCTCCATGTCTCACGTTGCGTGATGAAGCGCACTGCCAGGTCTTCTGGCGGATGCGATAAGAAAGGTGTGGATTCTCTGGCGCTGAGCGATTTTTGAGGCCACGTCCTGGTCCCCCGAAGCGAGATCAAATCATGACCGTCGCCACCGAAACTCGCAGTGTCGTTGATTTTCAGTCCGCATGGGCGGAACTCGATCTGCCCCCGCACGTTCGTGAAGTCCTCAGCGCCGCGCCCCTCGTGCAGGTGCCTGAGACCCGGCCGCAGCTGCTCGACTGGGCTCTTGGCCGTCCCACCGGCACCACCGACTGGCGTCTCGGGAACCGCGATGATCACGGCGTGTACGAGGCAATTTTCTACGTTCCCGGACGCTCCAATGGCCAGGGCCGCGTGGTGGAAGCGATTGTGACCAAGGCCCGGAATGGGCTCGCCATCAACTTCCCGGATCCAGCCATGCGCCGCCGCGATCCCGACGCCATGCTCATCGGCGACTCGCTCCCGACCGACAAGCCGCGCTACGAAGAGCGCTTCGGCGAGCCGTTCCAAAACACGCGTCAGCAAACTCTCGACTGGCTCAAGACTCAGGAGCTTGTCGCCATGCCTTTCTATGCAGGCGCGGATTCACTGCATTACGGCTCGCTGCTCATCGTTCCTCGTCAGGCCGCTTTCTTTGCTGCCGCGCTCGCAGACCTTCAGGGGATGATTCCCCGCAGTCAGGTGCCCGCCGATTTCAAAATCACCGGAGGCGTGCTCTTTGTTGCGCCGCCCTTTCGCCACACTCACTTCGCCGGACGGCAGGTCGTCGTCCACGATCGCACTGCCACGCACCAGGAGGTCTTTGCCTATAACCTCTACCCCGGCCCGAGCGCAAAGAAGGGCGTCTACTCGATGCTCCTGGACATTGGGGAGCGCGAGGGATGGGTCACCAACCACTGCGCTGCCGTCGCGGTCATCACGCCCTACGAGAATCAGCTCATTCTCATGCACGAAGGCGCCAGTGGCGGCGGCAAAAGCGAAATGACCGAGCACGTCCACCGCATGGACGACGGCCGCCTGCTCATCGGCCGCAACGTCATCACCAGCGAAGAACGCACGCTCAATCTCCCCGAGGCCTGCCATCTCCGTCCCATTGCCGACGACATGGCTTGCGCGCACCCCAGCTATCAGCGCCAGCACGGCCGCCTCACCATCGCAGATGCCGAAAATGCATGGTTCGTCCGCGTCGATCACATCCACAGCTACGGAACAGCCCCTAACCTCGAACGTCTGTGCATCGATCCGCCCGAGCCTCTGATCTTTCTGAACCACTACATCGTGCCCGGCGGAACCTGCCTCACCTGGGAGCACGTTGAAGACGAGCCCGGCAAGCTCTGCCCAAACCCGCGCGTGATCCTACCGAGACACATGCTCGAAGACCTCGCCGACGGGCCCCGTGCCGTCGACGTGCGCAGCTTCGGCGTGCGTTGTCCTGCAACGCATCGTGACAGCCAACTCTACGGTATTCTCGCCATGCTCCACGTGCTCAGTCCTGCGCTGGCTTGGCTCTGGCGTCTCGTAGCTCCGCGCGGCCACGCCAATCCCAGCATCCAGACACAGAAATCGCGCGAGATGCAATCAGAGGGCGTCGGCTCCTATTGGGCTTTCGCAACCGGGCGTCGTGTCGATCAAGCCAATCTCCTCCTCCGTCAGATTGTGGAAACACCGGAAACGCGCTACGTCCTCATTCCCAATCAGCACATCGGCGCGTGGAAGGTCGGCTACATGGCCGAGTGGATCGCGCGTGAGTACCTCGCCCGTCGTGGCAGCGCAAAATTCGGTCGCGAGCAGGTCGACGAAGCTACCTTCCCGCTTCTTGGCTATATCCCCAAACAACTCAAGATTGAAGGCTCCATCATTCCCCGGGTTTTCTTCCGCGTCGAAGAGCAGTTGCAGGGCGGCATGGACGTTTACGAAGAAGGCGCTCGTCAGTGGCGTGAATTCTTCTCAAGCGAACTCAAACAATTTCAGGTTCCCGATCTCGATCCGCTCGGCCGGCGCATCATCGAGGCCTGCCTTGACGGAGCCCACCAGGAGGACTACCGCAAGCTGATTCCGCACCCGATGTTTCGCGACGAAATCTGAAATTGGTCACAGCGGCACGCGCTCATTGGGCTTCAGCGTGATCTTGCGAGGTGCTCCGCCCGCAATTTCGATTTCCACCGTTCCCCGTTCTTCGCTAATGCCCATCGCGGACTGGACCTCCCCATCCGGCGAAGTAATGATGCAAGCCGATCCCCCGCGCACTCGAGCGATGCGTTTGCCTCGAAGTTCAAGCTCCGCTCCCGCATCGGTGTACCTCAATTCCGCGCGTAGCCCTTTGTCCGTCCACAATGAAAACCGGCTTCTGTCCGCTGCGGGGTGCCCGGGCCGCACATTCCACCGCAACTCGGCATGCCTATCCTCGATACCCGCCAGGCGCCAGGTGAATTCGTACATCACCAGGCAGCAAGGTGAATATCCGGGCTCGTCCTCCGAACCGAAAGCTCCGGTCTCGGGATTGATCTGCTGCCGAAAGGTCATATCGCATTGGATAGCCTCGCACCAGCGATCCATCAGCACCCCATGTTCGGCGGAGCGGCCATAATGATCCATCCACCGGCAGGTGCGCAGTGCTGTGAGGGCCTGCGACGGACCACCCCAGGAGTTTCGCGGAACATTTCCCACGTAGTTGGGATCATCCATCGCGATTGAAGGAAACGGATACTTCGCCCAGAAAGCGTGCTCATTGTGAAGCTGCTTCTGCCAGATATTATCGAAAGTCCTCTGGTCGCAGACATGTTCACCGCACACCCTGCTGATCACATCGGAACGTACCCGCACGAATCGGTTCTGGGCATCGAGATCGTAGAATGCGCCATCTTCGGGAACAAAAAGCCTTTCCAGTATCAGCGAACGGATTCGCTCCGCTGCATCCTTCCATTGATCGGCCTCCTCGTTCTTCCCGAGCGCTCGGGCTATCTCTGCGAGCGCGATTCGTCCTCCAAACACGGTGGCCGAAAGGTCCGGACACAACCGCGGAACACTCGCATTGTGCGGAACCCTCCGCGCATCTCCATCCGGGCATTGGTTCGGAACTCCTTTCCAACGCGGTGAGTTGTCGTGCCCGTGTCAAACGTGCAGAATCCCTCAACCAGTCCAGTGGATCGCGTATTCCGATACCGCATCAGCCACCGATCCCATTGACTGCAACTCTGGTATGCCATCTCCAGCAGCTCGCTATCCCCTGTCGCTTGCGCGATCTCCCATGCAGTCGCCGCGATCGGAACCACCATTTGAATCTGCGCAAATCCCTCTGACGCTTCTCGTATCCACGCCGGAAGTTGTCCATCAGGCTTCTGTAGCTTGAAGAACGCAATATGCGTGTTCCTGGCCAGTCTGGGATTGAGTCTCCGGTACGCAAGCGACTCGTGTGGCGCGCACTCCAGCCATATACCCCGATACTGCGCGCCCTCAATCAACACGCTTTCCCCCACGGGGGGCAGCACCCGTACGTTCCCGGCCAGGATTGATAGCGCCTTGTCGTACGCAGCCTGCCAACGCGTATTACGGGTACTGAATGACGGATCCCGATCGGTCCTGCCCGTCAGAGAACCCCGCGCTGCCCTCGCCAGAGCCGAACTCAACGATGCGCATGTATACAAATGGATGAAGTTCCGCCGGTCCATCTCGATCAATCAACCATAAACCGCGGGACCTATGCAAAACCGGCAATGGCCGACCCCGTTCGC
This sequence comes from Occallatibacter sp., assembly GCA_035606555.1. Classification (GTDB taxonomy): domain Bacteria; phylum Acidobacteriota; class Terriglobia; order Terriglobales; family Acidobacteriaceae; genus Telmatobacter. The sequence continues at coordinate 6,233 of DATNFD010000197.1, read as the reverse complement.
AACTCCGTCTCCGTGGACTGTCGCTCCATCCAATTCTCCGGGCAAGGCAATGCTCCGAGATCAGCGTCCGCGCTATCAAGAAACGACTCGAACAGCACGCGGTATAGTCCCGTCCGCCCCGACAGCCTCTTATGTCTAGCACGCAAAAATCCAAAGCGAAACGGCGACTCTGGCTCAACCTCCGCGATAAAACCCGACGTGAAGTACCGGTGCGAGCGCGCCACCGCCATCAAAATCAAAGAGCGCCAGCTCATTCTCAACAGCTTCTTAAGCGCGGCATCTCCATGCGGCAGAGCGTCCACCTGGCCTGAAACGTTGTCGCTGAAATCGAGAAGCCGTCGCACCAGTCCATCCAGTGGCATTCGCGCCTGGGCTGCCCGCGTGAACAGCGTGGCCGAACCTCGCTTCAGGTCTTCCTGCACATCCTGCAAGTCGTCTCCAAGTTGGAGGAGCACACCCCAGTTAAACGCAAATCGCGCTTCCTCATCCGTCAGCGAGCCGTGCGACAGGCACGCATCGGCCAGCACCGACGTGCCGCCTTTTGCGCAGCTCAGCCTCAGCAGCTCAACATCGCTCAACTGCCTGCCTCGCTTCAACTGCGCGATGCTGTTCTCCTGCGCCTGGTGAATCCCCAGCAGGCACTCGTAAACGCGCGGATATCCCCGTCTTGCGTATTGGCTTTCGATCAGCGCCACCATCGCCCATACCGCCGCTTCATGCTGATCCCGCGCTGCGGTCTCCAATCCGCAAAGCCGGTCGCGGAAGCGTCGACTGAACTCCAGTTTCTGATCCCTCGAAGTCCGCTCATCATCGAGATAGTTGTCGCTGTAGGGATAGAGCAGGCTATAACCTACAATTGCGGGCGTCATCTGCATGCTGTCGCCGACCAGTGGCTGCATGCCGCACACTGTCCACGCATTTCGGCACGCCTGCACAACATCCATCATCGGCAGTTCAGGATCGAAGCGCCTGGCCCACTGTGCGAACTGCTTTCCGATGGGCAGAAACCCGTCTGTGAGCAGGTGAACCGCTTCGTCGTCCAGCCCTAGCGCAATTGTTGCGAACCTTGGAAATACAGCCGTTATCCGTTTCTGCGCCTCGGCTCGATCTTGGCTTCCGCGCCGGGCATACTTTGCCTCTCGCTCCACTTTGGCGAGAGCTTCGTCATATGCATCCTCGCGTTTTTGCTGCTCTAGCGGCGTGAATCGCTGCCCCTCACCGCGGCCGCCCGTGCTGCACAATTCCCACTCGGCAGCTGCAACAGATACCTGCTCTGCCACCCACGACCAGCTGTAACCAGGCTCCATGCTTTCATGGGTACGAAATCGCACCCCAGACGGTTCCAGTGACCGCAGGCTGGTGGCGCGACCAAATGATTGCTGTGATTTCCCCAGGTTGTGCCATAGTGCTGCCATGCACGTCACCCGCAAGACAGATCAGGAATTAGTGGTGGTAGACGGCAGTATCTGGCTTTCAGTGTTCTTGCTTTGCGCTGCCGCTTTTATGGGGTTCATGGCCGTCACTCACAACACGCCGAGTTGGTGGTTTTCCGTTGGACTTTTGTCGCTCTTTGCATTCATTGCGTGGCGGCGAGAGACAGTAACCTTCGATATTCCGAGCCAGCAGGTGAAATGGGTGCGGCGCCGCGCATTCAATCTAGCCGGTGGAACGGTCCCTTTCAGGGAGATGAGGGGCATCACCCTCGAATCGATGACCGACAACCACGGCGCGCTCAACTTTCGGCTCACGATACCCACGACGGACAAGCCCATACCCATGTCGGACGGCTATGGTGGGGGACAGGCCCACTACGAATCGTTGCGAAAGCAGATTCTGGAATTCTTGAAGATGGACAAGACTGCATCCCCCGACCCGGATGATGGAGCCTCCATTCGCGCGCTTCTGCAGCAGGGCCGCAAGGTGGATGCGGTCGAGTTCGTGCGTTCGAACTATCAGCTCGATCTGGCGGAAGCCGTAGACCGAGTGAATGAGATCAGTGAAAAGATGAAGGCTGCACAGTGACGTTTCCAGTCTGACTCGGATTTCGAGTTTCCAACCGTCCTTCGGCGACAATGAACTGAGTGTCCGTCGCAATCCACGAATTCGACGTCATCATCCTCGGCGCAGGTGCCGCGGGGCTCATGTGCGCCGCCGTCGCGGGTCAGCGCCATCGCCGCGTCCTCCTGCTTGAACACAATGCCCAGCCCGGCCGCAAAATCCTCATCTCCGGCGGAGGCCGATGCAACTTCACCAATGTCTACACCACTCCCGACAACTTCATTTCCGAGAATCCTCACTTTGCCAAGTCCGCGCTAGCCTTCTATCAGCCCCGACATTTTGTCGAACTCGTGGATCGATACGGAATCAAGTGGCATGAGAAGACCCTTGGCCAACTCTTCTGCGATCACTCCGCCCGCCAGATCCTCGACATGTTGCTCGCCGAATGCGAATGCGGTCGTGTAGATCTTCGCGTCAATGTTCGCAACATCGCCATCGAACAGACCTCAGGTGAATTTCGCGTCCAGACCACCATCGGTGAATTCCGTTCTGCCGCGCTTGTCATTTGCACCGGCGGGCTTTCGATTCCTAAGATCGGCGCGACCAGCCTTGCCTACGAGCTTGCGCGTCAGTTCGGCTTGAAGGTCATCGATCCGAGGCCGGCACTTGTTCCCTTCCTGCTCGGAGGAAGAGAAAGAACGTGGACCGGCCTCACCGGAGTCTCCGCAGACGTAATTGCCTCAGCAACGCGCGGACCAGCATTCCGCGAAAAGCTGCTTATCACGCACCGCGGCCTCAGTGGACCGGCCGTGCTTCAGGCCTCGTCCTACTGGCGCCCCGGCGAACCAATCGAAATCGATTTCGCTCCGCAAATTCAAGACCTGCTTGCTCCCTTGCTCCAACGGGGTTCGCGCCGCGATCTCCTCGCCTACCGTCATGCAATTCAATCGGTCCTGCCGCAGCGGTTCGCCGCTCACATATCTGAAACGGCCGCGCCCTCAGCCTGGACAAATGCAGCGTTGAACTCCGCCGAGACCGAGCTTCATCACTGGCGTTTTTTCCCGACTGGCACGGAGGGATTCGACAAAGCGGAAGTGACCGCAGGCGGCATCGACACCTCCGCTCTGAATTCTCGAACGATGGAAACTCGCATCGTGCCCGGACTTTTCTTCATCGGTGAAGCCGTCGACGTCACAGGACATCTTGGTGGTTTCAACTTCCAATGGGCGTGGGCCTCCGCCGTTGCGGCAGGCAAAGCCCTCTGATCGCCATCACTGAGGTTGCGGAGTCTGCGCATTCGCAGCCGGCTGCACAGGAACCGGCGGCGGCGCCGGAGCCTTCCTCGGTGGCGTCAGCACGAATCCATTCCGCACGAGCGCAAACCCGTCCTGCGGCAGTTCCGCCTGCAGCAGCTGGTTCTCTGGCCCGGAAAACAGATCGGTCTGCGCGCCGGCTATCGTCGCCGCCAGGTGATGCACGCTAATCGGACTTCCATTCAGCGTGCCCTGTTCGTCCGCATAAGTCACCAGCCGCACAGCGTCCACTGATCCCGTCCGTTTGGGGATGATCGCCCAGAGATCACGGTTGTTACTTTTACCAGCCAGGGTCAGAAGCGTCTCCAATGCTCCGGGATCGAAATCGGGCAGGAACACGGCCTGACTATGACCAGCCAATCGCGTTGTGCTGCTGCGCCCATTGGCTGATATGTTCAGGAGCAACTGCGCTCCATCCGGCTTCGCCACCACGTTCACCGCCGAGCCATTAACGATGGCACTGAGTTGCACATGAGTGAGCCCCAGTGAAGGCGACAACTCCTCTGTCTTCGACAGCGCGTAGTTCAGGCCCTGCATGTTCACCCGCACCGTAGACGTCGAATCGAAACCGCCGCCCTGATTCGCAGTGAGCTTGAAATCCGCTTTCCCCACCGGCTTCCCGTTCTGGCTTATCGAAAAACTGCCCGACTGTTCCCATGCGCCGGCAATCACCGTCAGAAGCAAGGCCGAAAACCACACCAATCGCATCATCTTCGAATCCGCTGCTTATCAATACCTGCTGACGAATTAGACACCAAATCTCGCCGGAAGCTGCGTCCAGGCTTCTTTTTTCCCGCTCGAGCATCCATAACTCAGGTGCAAATGACGCCGAGAATTCCCTTTTGGATGCGCAAACTTGGACAGCTCTGGCGTCTGGTTCGCGAGAGCCACGCCCAGCCGCTCGCCGGCGCAACGTCAAAGCCGCCGCAAGTCACTCCCGAGGAAACTGCGATTATCTTCATCGGGCATTCCTCGTTTCTCATCCAGACCGCCGGCCATGCCGTGCTGGTCGATCCCGTCTTTGCGACTCGCCTAATCGTGCTTCGCCGCCAGCGACGGCCTGGTTTGCGCATCCCCGACCTTCCTCGCATCGATGCCGTGCTCCTGACGCATGCGCACATGGACCACCTGAACCGGCCTTCGCTCCGCGCTATTACTCGCGAGATGCGCCGCCGCGACCTGCCGCCTCCCGTGGCCATCGTCCCCAAGGGCGTCAAAGATTTAGTTCAGGGTCTTGGTTTCTGCGGCATAGAAGCGCTGGAATGGTGGCAGTCGGTGCAGCTCTCCGGCGCTCATCACTCGCAAGGCAGAAGACCTCGTCTCGTCGACACAGCTTCAGAGCTACCAACCGGTGAAGGCAGGGAACTCACCATCACCGCAACTCCCGCACGGCACTGGGGCGCGCGATTGTTCAACGACACGCACCGCGGCTTCGGCGGATACGCCATCGCCTCAGCCGCAGGACCGACCATCTACCACTCCGGCGACACCGCATATTTCCGCGGCTTCACCGAGATTGCACACCGTCTCCATCCTGACGTCGTTCTTCTTCCCATCGGAGCCTACTTCCCTGACAGCTACCGCTCCGTGCATACCAGCCCGGAAGAAGCCTTGAGCGCATTCCTCGATCTGAAAGCCGACATCATGATCCCCATGCATTACGGCACCTTCCGCTTGGGTCGCGAGCCGATGGACGAACCGCTGCCTCGCTTGCTCCGCGCTGCAGAACGCGCCGGTGTTACAGATCGTGTTGTTCCTCTCACCGAAGGCGAGAGTTGGACTGCTGCGGATTTGCTGCAACTCGAGCGCGACGGAACGGCCTGGGGCCACGGGTCGGCGTCTCATGCCTGATCCACTGACACCGCTACAACATTGCAGTTATACAGATGGTCAGGCATCTGTTCGAAGAACGGCTTGCCCAGATCCAGATCTGATTTCCCAGTCTCGCACACGGTAAATCGAAACCGTCGTATTGCCGCAAGCTCTTTCAAAACGGCAACCGGATCAATTCCCGTTCGCTGCGCGACCAGCGGATGCGCCTCTGTCGCAACAATCACGTGGCTCGCACTGGAAATCGTAGCCTTCGCCCCGCGGATCACGGCCAACTCGCCGCCTTCCACATCAATCTTGATCAGCAGATCCGTGGCCGGCAAGCCAAGCGAGTCCAACGTCATCACCTGGAATCCACCGTCGAAAGCGGGTTCGACATACCGCGCCTGGTGGTAAGAGTCATATGCGGGGGTCCGTAATTCTCCTCGCCCGTTGAAATCGCTCACCCCTGCCTGGAAAACCTGTTTCTGCACCCGAAGTTCGGCCAGGTTCTTCCTGAGCAGCGAAATTTCATCGTCACTCGGCTCGAAAGCAATCACACGCGACACTCGATCGATGCGGGCACTCAGCAGAATCGACACAAGCCCGAGATCCGCACCACAATCGATGATCGTCAACGGAGCATCTCGATCCTGCACTGCTTTCACCAGATCGTTCATCAACTCCGGCTCATAATGCAGCAGATCGAAGCGATCCCACCGGCGCTCCGGCCGATAGATTGGCACATGAATGTGGATTCCCTTTTCGATTTCGTACCGAATGACCTTGCGGTCGAAGTATTCTCGTCTTTTCAGCAGTTCAAACAGCCGCCATGCGCCGCGAATGCGCCGTCGCATCATGAATTTCATCGCTGAGTAGAGAAGCGGCGGTTGGTCCAGGAAAACCAGATCGTCAGCCAAGCCGGCCTCCTTGCAAGTCCTGATCTACGCCGAAGAAAAACTACTGCCGAAGCTCGACCACGGTTGCGCCCTGCCCGCCTTCGTTCTGCGGCGCCTCCGCAATGGTAGCTACATGCGGATGTCCCTTTAGAAAATCGCGAACTCCGCGTCTGAGGATACCGGCACCATGCCCATGGATTACCCGAACCCGCGG
>DATNFD010000196.1:0-8184 GCA_035606555.1 Occallatibacter sp. | reverse complement strand
AAACGTCGTAGCTATCCGATTCGGTGAGCTTCGGCGGAACCGTAACAGCCTTCTTCTTCGCCATAACCGCGCCTCCTAGCTCGCGAAACGCTATGCCTCGTCGTCCGGCGGGCCAGCTGCTTCTGCGGGATCTTGTGTACGGATCTTTTCCACATTGACATAAGAGACGTACCGGAGGCAGGAACCTTAGAACCGGCCACCCACCCAGCTTCCGCAGCATCTGAGTTCCCGAGATGGACCTGCTTGCCTGCCGCCCGCGGTCCCTGGAGGCCCTAATGTTACGCTACGTTTTCTCCCTTATCTCGGCTTGTCTGCTGCTTACCGCTTGTGCCGCCGCGGCCGCCGCCAATCACTCGGGGCCCGCGGAGTACGCGAACCTACCGCTCTCGTTCGAAGCTAACGTCGGACAGACGGATGCGCGCGTGTCTTATCTAGGCAGAAGCGTGTTCTTCACCGACCACGGTGCAACGTTGAAACTGCCTGTACCCGGCGGTTATCTCGCCGTCGCGATGAAGTTCGAAGGTGGCCGCCGGTCTGCAACAATTACCGCCGAATCTCCGCTGCTCGGCCGCAGCAATTATCTGATCGGCCGTAATCGAACCCGATAGCACGCCTATGAGCAGTGCCGTGATCACCGCTTGATAAAGGCTGTGCGGCGGTTCCTTGGGAACAACAAGGCGGATCAGATTGAGACCAAACCAAATGTTTAAGAGCCATCCAACCAATCCTCCCACGAGTGCCGCCGTCACCCGCTCGACGTTGAGAGGAGCTTATGCCGCCGTTCCAGCTCAAGAATGTACAAGGTGCCAACAAGCGGAATTCCCATGAGCACGGCGACACCGGCAGCGCCGCCCCCAACAGCTGCAGGCCGAACAAGACGGCGCCAGCGGCCTCCGAGAGCCGCTCCTATGGCAACCCCGAGATAGGCCGCAGGAGCTTCGGTCCCCATCGGCGCGCCGAGGCCAACAGTGGCGCAGATCGCGAGAACGCGGATCGGTGCCAGGCGACACGGAAAGCGTTCCTCACCGCCTGCAGATGACACCACGTCGTCGGTCAGATGCGAGCGCGCCGCGCCAGACGAGAAGATTCTCCACTTGGCCGCCCCACCTGGGGCGCTGCGAGCTTTGCTCTTCACCCCAACCTAAGCGGTAAAGTATCAGAACGGAGAGCAACAATCCGAGTAGCGGCACGAGGACAACAAGCCCGACATTTTGTCTGGAGACCACGGCCAGCATCGCTTTGAGCATCCTGTGAACGCAACAATCAGCAATGCCGCAACTAATCCGCCAAGGGTTGCACCAAGCGTGGACACAACAACGGTTGAAAGCAAAGACGAGCCTTCGGCCGACGATGTCGCATCTCTCATGACGACTCTGAATTTTTCCGTGCGGGCATTTGACGGACCAGCGACGCTATGTTGACACGCGTAGATATGCGAACAGGGCAGACATCAGGATCACGATCAGACCAGTAGCAACGACGAGGCGTTCGGCAAGTAGACGTCGCATCGGGGCCGCCTCCTATACGAAACTATAGCGCTCGGAATGGTACTTCGCCAGCGGCACGTGCATTTCACCGAGTGCCTTTTCAATCGCGTCCATCATCGGGTTCGGACCGCAGATGAAGTATTCGTGGTCTCGATAGGGAGGCGGCAAATGGCGCATCATGACCTCCGCATCAATGAAGCCCTTCTCTCCCTCCCAGCCAGCCGGGGGACTCAGCAACACATGGACGACCTCGAGATCGAGGCGCTTCTCGAGCGCTTTGAGTTCTTCCCGGAACGTGATAGATTCCCAGTCCCCACTGCCATAGATCAGGACTACCGGGCGCTTGTCGCCGCGGTCGGCGAGCGTTCGAATCATGCTCATCATGGGCGTGATGCCGACGCCGCCGGCGATCAACACATGCATGTCGGCAGGATTCCCGATGGTGAAGGCCCCGTACGGACCGTCGATGTAGACGCGCCGGCCAATGGGCACTTCATGAATTTTGCTCGTCAGGTCTCCCAAGTTTCTGATTGTCATCTCGACACGCCCGTCGGCGACCTCTGCACTTGATGAGAAGGAGAATGGATGGCCAGTGATCTGGAACGGTCCACCCCAAATCGTAAGCCAGCCAAACTGTCCTGGAGTGAATCGGAAGCCCGAGTGGCGATGCGGCTGCATCACGAGTGTCCAGCTATCACCAAGCTCCTTGCGAACCTCCGTAACCGCGTATGGCCGACGCAATATGAACAGCGGCTTGACGATACGCACGTAAAGCAGTAGGCAGATCCAGAAGATGGACAACCCTATCCACAAAGCTCGCTTCCTCAGGTCGACAAGGTAAAAACCCCACCCGATCATATGAATCATCCCCGCTATGATTGCGACCACGGCAAGCAGGATGTGCGTGGAGTGCCATATCTCGTAGCGAATCCTTAACCGAACCCGCCAGAGTGACATGGCAACAAGTGCAATCAAGGAATAGGTCGACAGGGCGGCCCATCGGGCAACAGGTGGAGCCTGGAAGAAGTTGAGCAAGCGCAGCCTGGCTGGATCAATTGCGAAAAGGATGATCGGGTGAGCGATGACCAGCCCTAGCGCGACCAACGAAAGGAGACGATGGAAGTGATAGATAACGTCCTCGCCCCATGGTTCCGTGACGTAGCGGAAGCGCGCAGTGAGGCCGAACTGCAGGCCCATCATCATAAGCCCCGCGTAAGCGATCGCCGACGAGAACTCAGTCCAGAAGCCGCGGGCCGGAGGCACATCGCCCAACAATAGCGCCAGGACCGGAGCCAAAACCAACACTAAGTACGCAGTGAGCCAGACGGCTCTGCGCGCTACGTATGGAAGCATGGATGGATGGCCTTCCAACCTTGATTCGCTCGGATGAAACTCAGCCTCAGAAATCCGCATAGCCCACACTTGGGTCCACTCCGAGTCGGAATAGGAGTAAGAGACAGTTCAGCTATCGACTAGACCACGTGCGAAAGCGTCGGCGTCCGAGCCTTTGAGCATGCCGCGCGCGGGCGTGCCGTCGCCTCCGAAAATCTTTAGAGGGAGGCACAATTCGTAGCACCCCGGAGAAATCGCTGTCAGGTTCAATCCCTCAACAGTCAAGACACCTGCATCGACAGTTGGTTGCTTCCGTGTCGTGCCTAGAGTCAAAGCTTACAAATAATTTCATTTCTTGTCCCTTTCGCGAACTGTAAGGGATGACAGAGTGATTGATATTGAATCCGCATTTGCACCCACTCTCCCGCAAGTCTTTGAGCGTTAATGCCTTTCGTGAGATGGCCAGTCACAGTCACAGTTTGTTTTTCCCCTTAGCGGACAAGTTCTTCTCCGTGATTTCGTCTGCGATTAATATGAGGAGAGCACAGCCCCACTGTCTCGAAGGATTTTGGAACTTCAAGCGGGCAAATTCTCGCTCCCGCACAGTCGCGGTCCCGATGTCAGTTCTGAGGCTTTGCCCAGCATGGCTGAAATACCTCGCGTGTCGACGGAAACCATTCCCGCCGGTTTGCATCTATTCTGCAACGCTAGCCGCGTCTGAGTTTCACGCATAGATTCTCTACTGCGGCAATCGCCATCCGATACTCTCATCCCCTATGTGAAACCGGGCTTGTATTTGGGGGGAGTGAAGAACCCAGGTCAGGACGCGATTGGGAGAAACCATTGTGAGCGCCACGATTCATGTTGACGCGAGTAACTCCGTCGTCCCGCGCGCAACGCAAGCTGAACTACGCGCGAAAGGAAAGAAGCTGCGTGAAAAATGTCCGCGAAGCTCGCACGCGACTTGGAAAGCTGCTCCGGACAGGCGAGATCCCGTTGATCTGATTGAGGAAGCGAACACAGGACGCCTGCCGGAGCTAGTACCGATTCGGCACGGTCGCATGATGCTGTCACCCTTCACGTTTTATCGGGGAACAGCACTCAATATGGCCACTGATCTTGCGACCACCCCAGTAACGGGTATTCGGGTGCAGGCTTGTGGTGATGCCCACCTCGGAAACTTCCGGCTCTTTGCCACCCCGGAACGGCGCGTGATCTTCGATATCCACGATCTGGACGAGACTCTGCCTGCACCCTGGGAGTGGGATGTGAAACGGCTAGCTGCCAGCTTCGTCGTCGCATCCCGGAACAACAATCTAACTGAACAGGTCGCGCGCGAGGCGGTTCTCAACTGTGTTCGATCCTATCGAAAACGGATGGCTGAATTCGGCTCCATGAATGTACTGGACGTCTGGTACACGAGTTTCGAAGCCGAGAGTCTTATTAAGAATTTCCGATGCAAGCGTCATCGGAAACACTTGGCCAAGCGCCTGGCCAAGGTTCGCGAACGTAGCGCCTTAGAGCACGATTTTCCCAAACTGACGAGCGGTGGAAATAATCCGAAGATCCGGGAGCACCCTCCGACGATCTATCACTGGCGCAAAACAGACCTAATGGGCGCTGAGGTCTTCACCAATTACCAGGATACGCTGCCGCCCTACAGAAGGGACCTTGTCGACCGATTTGAGTTAAGGGACTTCGCCATTAAAGTGGTTGGCGTCGGCAGTGTGGGCACCGCTTGCTTCGTCGCTCTTCTAATGGCTGGCCCAAAAGACCCGCTTTTTCTGCAGGCGAAGGAAGCACGCGCGTCAGTACTGGAGCCTTACGCTGGAGCAAGCACCTTCCCCAATCATGGACAGCGAGTGGTGATGGGTCACCGGTTGATGCAATCGTCCAGCGACATCTTCTTGGGTTGGACAGCCGGTAGAAGTGGCCGACACTACTACGTTCGCCAGCTCCGGAACGCAAAGATCAAGTTCGAAATCGACCGCTTCGATGCATCTCACATGATCCAATTCGCGGAGCATTGCGGCGCAACTCTCGCCCGCGCTCACGCACGTGCCGGCGAACCGTCAACCATCAGCGGATACCTTGGTACCAGCGACATTTTTGACCGATCAATTGCGGACTTCTCGGTCGCATATGTCGATCAGACAGAGCGCGACTATAAATCTTTTGTGAAGGCCATTAATAAAGGACGGCTAAAAGCGTTGGTAGAAGCGAATTAGCTCTGAAAGGGATGATCTAAGTTGTTTTTCATTGTCGGTGACCGCGACCCAGTTCGAGGGCCAGCGGTTATTCCCTTCACAAGCCAGATGATACAATCGCCGACCGATGGCGGACAGAGAGGTTATCGAGGCGGTACTCGGCAGCGATATTGCTATCGCTGGCTTAGTTCTGGTATTTGCCGGATTCCTGCTTACGAAAGCAGAGTCTTTCCGCGGCAGCAGGGCTGGGGATGTGTACAGTTGGCTCGCTGTGGCCGGGCTTGCCCCAATTGTGGCTTCGCTAGTAGCGGCGTGGATGTGCATAGATGGGCTTCAGGGGGGCAAGTGGGAAGCCGAACATGCACTTCTTATGCTAAAGATAGCGATCGCGCTAACGGGAGGCTACGCCATAATTTCAGCTGTACTCACCTTCTTGCCTAGAAAGTGACGGAACCAAGTAAGAACGCGGCTGCGAACTGAAAAGCCAAGCCATGCACACGTCTCTGCTCGCAAACTTAACGATGTTGAACCACGGATCGGTGAGATCGATCTAGTCCTGACTCGCTGACACATTCTTCTGAAGTTTATCTTCTGAAACGTCAAACAGCTTAGCCCAGACCCGCCAGTGTCTGGGGCACGCGCTTACCCCGCCGGATGTGGACGTGTCGACCTCAATGATGCGCGTGCGTGTAGCGACGCCAAATGGGATTCTGGCGCCAGCGAGAAGACCGTGCGACTCACCGCTGAACTGTTCTCGAAATTGTGACGGCCGAGAAGAGAAAGGTCACCGACTCACCTCGGCCGATATAACCAACAAATTGAAGCTATCACTCCGTGACGGCGAAGAAGGCTTTCAATTTAAACTCCTTGCACCGTTCGCACTCGTCATCACGCTTTACGGCAGTGTAGCTCTCGCTCGGTTTCTTGATTTGTTCGGCCACTTTCATGGCTTCCTGTTTCGTACGGAAGGGTTTCCAGTCGAGAGACGCGTCGAGTGACCAACGAATATGGTAATGACTGCCCAGCTTCATGAATTCTATTTCGTCCTGACTACGAACGAGGGGAAAGGACTCACACCGTAGACAACTCACTGAACAACTCCAAAAAAGAAAGTATTCCTTGAGCCTAAAGCTGCGCTGAAGGCGGTGGCGTCAATTTTTGTCAAGGCATGTTGGATATTAACCAAGCATTAACAATCCGAGGATTTTATTCCTTGTCTGCTTCGGCTTCTGGGTATCAGGAAGACGCCCATGCCTAAACCGCACCCAAAAACTGCGGTCTGCTCACCTGCAACATTCAATTCGTTCGCAACTTCATTTCATTGATCGGCGACTTGAACCGGGACGGAGGCAGGCCTGATTCGTTGGTGGTCTTAAGGTCGCAATTTCAGAAGCGATCGGTTTCAAATTCAGACAGCCGCGCTAATCGCGTCTATTCATTTCGTAAGGCTTCCATCGGCACAACTCTCGCTGCCCGTCTGGCTGGCCACAAAGCCGCAAAGAGTCCCGTCACAAGCAACAACCCGCAAGCAGTAGCAAGTGTCAGAGGGTCGCGTGGCGCGACGCCAAAGAGGAGGCTGTTGAGAATCCGTGCGCCAGCCAAAGCTACCACAGCACCGATCGCTAACCCGACACCCACGAGAATGCCTGCGTCTCGGAGCACCCGACGAGCAATGTCGCCGCGCTCAGCACCCAACGCCATGCGCACTCCGATCTCCCTGGTCTGCTGAGCCACGGTGTACGACATCACCCCGTAGAGACCGGCGGCGCCGAGAACGAGAGAGATAAGGCCGAATCCGGAAAGCAGGATCATATTGAATCGCTGCTGAGCGACCGACGTGCCGATGACTTGCGACATGGGCTGAACAGAGAGCAACGGCGCCTGAACTTCTTCCATGAAAATTCGTCGGATTGCAGGAAGCACAACCATCCCACTGGAGCGAGTGCGAACCACCCAGCTCTCTCCAACCAGCCCATTTATCGCTCGTGTCTCCAAATCAGGAACTTGCGCGGCAGGCAAATACATAATGCCCGGGGCGGACTGATCTAGACCATCCTGCCGAACATCGCCAACAACACCTACGACCTCCCGGACCGGATCCTCGAATCCGGCTCCCATAAATTTGCCGATGAGAACATGCCGGCCGATCGGGTTCTCCTCCCGAAAAAAGGTGCGGGCGAACTGCTGGTTAACAATCAGTACGGGCGCAGAGCCGGAGGTATCGGCGTCCCTAAATGCTCGCCCTTCGACTAAGGGGATTTCCAAAGTCTCAAGAAATCCGGCGGTGATGGGAATGTACTTTGCGTTGCCACTCACACCCGCCGGTTTCGACGCGCGTCCAATGATGTCGAAGGGCAGATCGGGGCTGAGCTGCGTGGGCAGGGTGATTGCCGCGCCCGCTGAGGTCACGCCGGGCACTCCGTTGATGTTGGCCTTTAGCTCGTTCAGGTGCTGGCCGAGAGCGGCACTTGTGGCGGCCTGCTGATCTGTAAAGCTGTTCTTGAACGTCAGTATGTTCTGCGTAGAGAACCCGGGAGGCGTGTGCACGAGCCTCCAGAATGTAGTGGTGAGCAGGATCGCACCCATAAGAAGTACGAGCGAGACCGCCACCTCGCTCACAACTAGCGCCCGTTGAGCACGGTGCCGACCTGCGGCAATGCGAGTTGAATTCAGTTGGAGGCATTCATACAGCCGCGTGTGCCGAGTCTCCAACATTGGGACGATGCTAAAAATTACGCAGCAAATCAAATTCAAGACTCCAGCGAGACCTATGGTCGCGCCTCCCACGTGCAGAGAGGCGAACTGGGGCAAGTCAATTGGGCTCAGGTGCATGAGCGCGGGAGCGCCTAATGCAGCAACAAAAACACCCGCCACAGCGCCAGCGGAAGACAGAAGGGCATTTTCGGCCAACAATTGTCGCAAAACCCGCCAGCCGGATGCGCCAAGCGCGATCCGCACGCTGACCTCGCGACGGCGTGCAACGGCCCGGGTTAATAACAGGCTAAGAATATTCGCGATAACGATCAACAGCACTAATCCGACCGCGCCCATCAGAATGCGCAGTGCCGGGCGTAGGTCTCCGGTAAACGAGTCGTGCAAATCAATCGCCTGCACTCCTTCGGATTGGTCCCACAACTTCGGATATGTGCTCTTCAATT
>DATNFD010000195.1:0-71334 GCA_035606555.1 Occallatibacter sp. | reverse complement strand
AACATTGAAATATCGAAGCGCGATCGAGCGAAGCCCGTGGATGGCGTGAAACCAGTTGAGCATAGTTTCGACCATGAGCTTGGACTCCCCGTAGACGTTCGTCGGCTTGAGCCGGGCATTCTCAGTAATAGGCACAGACTCGGGTTCGCCATAAACAGCGGCAGTGGAAGAAAAGACCACGCGGCGAGGCCCCTCCGCGATGACAGCCTCAAGCATCGCCAAGGTCGAGGCGGTGTTGTTACGGAAGTAGGTTTCAGGATGAACCATTGATTCACCAGCCTCGATGAGCGCGGCGAAATGCAGGACAGAATCGAAGGGTTTCCCTTCGGTTTTGGCAGCGTTGAAAATCTTCTCGATCAGGGCCCGGTCGGCGAGGTCGCCTTCAATGAATTCGACGCCTGCGGGAACCATCTCCCGCCGTCCATGACAGAGATTGTCAAACACAACGGGATGATGACCTTGCGAGAGTAGAAGAGCGGCGACTGTGCCACCAACATAGCCGGCACCGCCGGTAACCAAAGTTCTCACAAAAATACTGTCCTTCCAGAGCGGAATTGGGTTACCGTGAGTCTATTACAGCAAGCAACCAGGAGAGGTTTGCGCCGTTTGAACGAAGACCGTCCTGAAGGCGGCTAGCTCAGACTACGCGGCGGATGAACGAAACACTGGTTCAGAGCCCGGGTTTGAGGAAATGCACGGCAAACCGAGAAATTTCCTTTTCCCGCCCTCGATTTGAGGATCTCTGCAACAAGTTCACTTCGATGCATTTGTCCTTTGGGAGAAGCGAAATGGGTGCGGGACGAGGTCACGGCTACAGGGCTACACAGGAGAGCGCGATCGCGCAATTTGCGAGTAACTCCTCTAGCGTTTGGGTAACCAATTCCGATACCATATGGTCAGACTCTCGTGTACCGTTCATTCCGATTTGGGAAGGGCGACCTCAAACAGAGCATGCGGCCCCCAGGAGCACACCAATCCCCTGCTTCCGGCGTCCGCGCAGCAAGCAATTTCCTTTTTGGTTTCAGCCAGTTGACGCGGTGAGTGCAGCGCGTTTGCGGCCACTGAATAGCGATTACGCACGCCCGGAAAAGGCTCGGAGCAAAATGGCAACTAGTGGTCAAGTTTCATCCCGCCTTTACGGCTTACCAACTGGAATCTCTCAGACTGAAGACGCCGCCTTCATGGCAAACCCCGAGGTATGAAAATGCAGATGAGTGGCTATCCTGGTCAAACCAGTTTCGGCTTGCTCCCCGAGCCGGAGGGGCGGTCTGCCCCCTTCGTCACCAGCGCAACCCTGAATGTGATCATTCTTGGCTTGATGATCTATGTCGGCATGACGGCCAAGCACGCTATTCAGCAGCGCCATTTCGAGCAGACGGAACTGATCTTCCCCACGACTCCTCCTCCGGCACCAAAATTCAAGACGCCGCCTCCGCCCAAGCTTCCTGACCCACCAAAGCCGAAGCTGGAAGTCCAGATGCAACAGCCGAAGATCAATATGCCCAAGATCGAGCCGAAGCCGGCGCTGAAGCCCTTGGAGATGGAAGCAAAGCTGAACACCCCCGTGATCAAGACGGCAAAGCCTGCAATCATTCTGGCGCCGCAGCCCAAGGCTGCGCTCACGGCCGCTATGCCCGCCCAGGTGAGTACGGTGAGGCCGTCGACTGCTCCGGTGCATCTTGGCGAGACGTTTGGGGTAACTCCAAACCCGAATGCGAGCCGTCCGGCGACTGTTGCCGCCATCGGAAATCCGTACGGCGGAATGCAAGGCCCTGCAGTTGCCCCGCACGGAGTCGTTGGATCGGCGGGTATCGGCAACGGGCTTAAGTCCGGTTCAAACGCAGGGACAGTCGGAAGGGTCGCGCAGGCTGGTATCCCCGCCGGCACAGGCACTGCAAACACGGGTTATCCAACAGGTCGCGTTGGATCGGCTGCGATCCAGAATCAAGTGGCTGCTACGCCAGTGGTGCAGAAGCCGCGGGAAGTCGCTCCCACCAATCTTGAGGTGCTCTCAAAGCCTGCGGTGCAATACACATCCGAAGCTCGTCAACTTCACGTACAAGGAGACGTCATTCTCCGTGTGACATTCACTGCGGCCGGTCAGGTCATCGTGAATAGCGTTGTCCACGGGCTGGGCCACGGGCTGGACGAAGAGGCTCGTCGTGTGGCATCCCAGATTCGCTTCCGTCCTGCCACTCGAAATGGGCAGGCGGTTGATTTAACGACAAATATCACAATCTCGTTCCAATTGGCCTAATGCCAAGTTTGAAGTGATTACGGCATCGGCATAAGCTCACGAGAAGCAAAGAAGCCGTTGTCCTGGAAAGACAAGAAGTCCTAGGAGAAAAAATGATTTCACGAAAGATCCCTGTCACCCTCCTGTCCCTGCTTCTGGGAGTGTCTGCGGCGCACGCGAAGAAGACACCTCGGTATGAGCAGAATCATCAGCTCACCCCGGACCAAGCCGCGCTTGTGCAGAAGGCAATCGGGCAGGAGAAGATCCTGATCAAAGCCATCCAGCAGCGGACGCCCTTGGTTGAGACCTACATCCAGGACACTCGGCCAGATGTAAAGCTTTATCAGGTACCCGTCGGGGACCAGTACACACTCAGCCGCGTCGACTTCGGTAAGGGGTTCTTTGATAAGACCTATGAGCCGCGTGATGCCAAGGACAAAAAAGGCTGGTTTAAGGGTTCTTTTGCAGCAATCACGGGACTGACGAAGGCACTTGGGCTGGACAAGCACTTTACCTATAACCCAACCGGGTTCATGCAGATGATGTTTTTGGATCCGACCGGATTTGACGAGCAACATTATGCATTCAACTACGTGCGCCGTGAATTTTTGGGTTCCGTGAGGACCTGGGTATATGACGTGCACCCGAAGGTCAGTGGCATGGGCCGCTTCTACGGGCGTATATGGATTGAGGATCAGGATGGCAATGTTGTCCGCTTCAATGGCACTTACACTGGCCCGCGCTCAGAAGATGACTCCCGATACTACTTCCATTTCGATAGCTGGCGAATGAACGTTCAGCCTGGGGTCTGGCTACCAGTCGCCATCTACGTGGAAGAGACAAGCCGTGACGGCGAAAAGCAAGTGGGCCTGAAGGCGCAGACGCGTTTTTGGGGGTACAGCCTCAAGCTCCCTACTCGTGATAGCGAGAGTGTCAGCGTGAAGGTGGATGATGCAGAAGACAAAAGCGACGACTCTCAGGACGTAAGCCCGCTGCAGGCATCGCGCGAGTGGGTGCTTCAGGCAGAAAATAACGTGATCGATCGCCTTGAGCAAGCAGGACTGGTTGCTCCCCTGACACCGAACGGGTTCGAGCAGACAGTGCTGGACCAGATTGTCACGAACCTCGTGGTTCCGAACAATATCCAGCTGAGCCTGCCGGTGCACTGCCGGATCATGCTCACCGACACAATCGAAACCACGACCGTGGGCAACACGATCCTGGTGAGTAAGGGGCTGATCGACACCATGCCCAAAGATGAAGCGACGCTTGCTTCGATCATCTCACTTGAGCTCGCACATATCGCGCTCGGGCACCACATCGATACACGTTACGCTTTTAACGACCGATTGATGTTCCCCGATGAAGCTTCATTCAGACGCATCGCGATGAACCATACCGACCACGACAACCAGGAAGCGGCCAGTAAGGCTCAGGAATACCTGGATGCCTCAATGTACAAGGATCAATTGTCCAAGGCGGGTCTCTACTGGGCCCAACTCGCCGATCGCGGTCAGATTCTCAAGGCCCTCAATACTCCCAAGCTGGGCGACTCATTGTTGAAGACCGATGGAACTCCCTGGATGACCGCACTGGCAAAGGGCGCTCCCAGACTCAACTGGGATGATTTAACCCAGAGCCCGGCCCTGCCGCTGGGAAGCTGGCTTAAGACCGATCCTTGGGATGACCGAGTACATCAGCTCAACGCGAAGCTGTATGCACCGTTGAATCCACGCGACAAGATGCCTCTGGAAGTGACTCCGGTTTACTTCCGGTTGCAGCGATACGACGAAGCTCAGGCAGCAGCGAGTTCGGCGCCAAAGAATGCAGCTCCCGGACAGCCGGCGGCGGGTGATCCGCCAGCTCAGGCCCCAGCCGGAAACCAGCCACCGGCCGGTGCGGATCAGCCAGCCCAATCTCAGACCCAAGGCACGCCCCCACCTCAACAGGGTGGGTCACCCAACCCTCAAAAGTAACTGGCTTCGAGGCACGGAGGCGGATAACTTAGGGTTATCCGCCTCTAGCCTTTTATACTTAGTGCGATTTTTGAGTTCCTGATCAGAGCTTCCTGTCTTTCCTCACACCCATCCTTCCAGCAGGAGTGGAATAGCGCCTTCGCATGAGACGACTTTGGTATTTTGCTTTGACCTTTTTGATTTGCACGGCTGCGGTCTGCGCGCGTGCTCAAGTGGCCCCTTCGGCATATCGTGGACAGATGTCACTCACAGCCGGTGGCTTCGCGTCGGCATTTCAGCCTGACTATGCAGGCGGCGGTGTACCGGGAACAAGCCCCTCCCGCTTGTATGGCTTTGGAGCCTATGCAGACTTGAAGATGACGCGCTGGGTCGGCATCGAGGCCGAAATGAGATGGCTGCGCGAAAACTCCTACGTGAACATCACCCAGGATACGTACCTGTTCGGACCGCGCGTGCCGATTCATGAATTCAAACGGCTGGGAGCCGTGCCGTATGGGAAGGCGCTGCTCGGCCTCGGGAAGATGAATTTCGAGTACAACGAGGCATACGGACGCTTTACGGATGTGGCGCTTGGCGGAGGAGTTGATCTCAATCTGTCAAAGCGTTGGAGTGTGCGCGCCATTGACTTCGAGTATCAATTCTGGCCGAATTGGATCAATGGCACGCTGAAACCATACGGCGCTAGCGCGGGAATTGGTTACAGAATCTTCTAGACTCCGCGATATCTTCTTATGTTGCGCCGGAGTCTGGCTGCCTGCGTACAAGGGCGTTCTGGCCCGATCTAGTCACCTTAGAATTTGTGCATGGACAATGAGACGGTTTTCACTCATGTAGATTCCCAGTTGCGCGGGGTTCTCGAGGAGTTGCGCAATCGCGAGCCCATCTTCCATACGGACAGATTTGGAAAGAGCCTTGAAGACTTTGAGCGTGGTACCGCACCGGACTTCTGGGAGGTTGGTGCGTCGGGACGGCGATATACCCGCGATTTCATACTTGGAATGCGCAAAAGAGAAGCGATGGTGGACGCTGACGCTGTAGGCTGGACCGCGACCCCAATTCGCCCTACGCGAACTTGGGCCGGATTGCTACCTGCTCACCTATACGCTTGATCAGGTCGGTCGAGTGACGCGGCGCGCGACAATCTGGGAGCGAAGCGGCGCAAACTGGCGCATCGTGTATCACCAGGGAACGGTTGTGACAGCTAACGAGGATGACTTCGTCCCTCCCTCCAAGGAGTCTCCAACTATTTCGGGGTAGTGCGCTTTTCGGCTATCGTTCACACGAGGAGAAACACCGCTTGTCCAAGAGCCGTCTCGAAGCCTTCAGCGATGGAGTGCTGGCCATCATTATCACGATCATGGTGCTGGAACTGCACATCCCGCAAGGCCGTGAGATCGGAGCGTTGCGTCCGATTCTTCCGGCTCTACTCTCATACCTATTGAGCTTCGTGTATGTCGGAATCTACTGGAACAACCATCATCACCTGCTGCACGCGACCAGACAGGTACGAGGCGGTGTCCTTTGGGCCAATCTACATCTGCTTTTCTGGCTATCGGTTCTTCCCTTTGCGACCGGCTGGATGGGCGAAAGCGGATTCGCGCCCGATCCAACTGCTCTTTATGGCATGATTCTGTTAATGTCGGGAATTGCGTACTGGATATTAGTGCGCACCATCATCTCGGGGGAAGGCCAGGACTCGTTGGTGAAGAAGGCCATCGGACGCGATCGCAAAGGAATTATTTCGGTGGTCATGTATGCAGTGGCGATTCCCTGCTGCTTCTTTGCGCATTGGATAGCGAATTCAATCTACTTTCTCGTGGCTCTTGTGTGGCTCATTCCGGATCGCCGCATCGAGCGACTGCTGGCGTCGGAATGAGTTTTCGGAGATTGAGATTCAGACTTGACAGGCAAGTAATGGCTTGCCTATTGTGTTCATGACAGGCAATCTCTCACTTGCCTGTGACCGACAATGAGCGACATTTTTGAAGCACTGGTGGCGCCAGTAAGGCGAGCGATTCTGGACGAACTATGCGAGCGGGATGGCCAAACGCTCTTCGAATTGTGCACTCGATTGGCGATGAAGCATCAGATCAGCGTGACTCGACAAGGGATCTCACAGCACCTGGAGATTCTTGAGTCGGCAGGTCTGATCGAGACAGAACGGCAGAGTCGATACAAGTTCCACTACATCCGTGCGGAGCCATTGAAGGCGCTTGCCGCTCGATGGCTAGTGAAAGCAGACAGGAGAGAAAGGGATGATCAGAATCGTACTCACAAGCATTCTCGTAGACGACCAGCAAAAGGCTCTCAAGTTCTACACCGAGAAGCTGGGGTTTCAAAAGAAAAACGAGGTTCCGCTCGGTGAGCACCGCTGGGTAACCGTCGTGTCGACCGCTGATCCTGATGGTGTGGAGCTTGTGCTGGAACCTGACGCCCATCCGGCGGCCGGCCCGTTCAAGAGAGCGCTTGTCGAGGATGGAATTCCGGTAACTTCATTCAGCGTGGACGATGTCCAGACAGAATATGCAAGGCTGAGCGCGGCTGGAGTTCGGTTCACGCAGCCTCCGGTATCCATGGGGCCTGTGGTCACCGCGGTCCTGGATGATACGTGCGGAAATCTGATTCAACTTGCGCAGAAGAGCTGAGGTTGGGCCAAGAGGTCGTGCAACTGCGAAGTTTCTGAACTGAGAAGCGAGGGCAACGATTTGTTCTGGATCGTTGCCCTGCTCGTGTCAAGTCGCTTCTGCTGCAGTTTCTTACGGAATACTGACAGTGGTGGTGTTAGACGGTTTGCTTTCGCCTCCTGATGAGCCAACGCTGGTTACATAGTAGTCGTAGCGTTGCCCGCTTTGCACGGTGGTGTCGGAGTAAGTTGTTTGACCCGTCGAAGCGAGGTTCTTGAAGGAACCCGTTCCGCCTGTGGCGCGATACACCTTGTACTGCGATACACCGGTAGTCGAGGCATTCCAATTCAACTCGACCTTGTGAGGTGTACTGGTTCCGGTCAAGTTGATAGTTACTGTGGAGTTGGTCGATGCATCACTCGCGATTGTTAGCTGCCCCGTTGCTGAACCTGTTTTCGTAGGGTCAAAGATCAGGGTGAGTAGTAGAGTCTGACCGGGATTCAGAGTGGCGGGGAGATTCACAAACGACAGGGTGAACCCTGCGCCCTGCACGGAAGCGGACTTCACAGTGACAGCAGAAGATCCGACAGATGTGAGTGTCACAACCTGTGTCGTTGCATGATTCAGCACCACCGCGCCAAACGAAATGCTTGTGGCATCCACTTTCAACTGCGCGGAAGCAGGATTCAACTGTAATGAAACCGACCGGGATATGCTTCCAGTGGTCCCAGTGACTTTTACGGTTTGCTTGCTGGAGACGGCGGAGGCATTCGCGGTGAACGTCGCGTTGGTCGATGTTGCTGGAACCGTCACCGAGCCCGGAACCGCAAGCTTTGTGCTGCTGCTGGCAAGCCCGACAGTTACTCCACCTTTTGGCGCTGAACCCGACAGGGTTACCTTGCAGGAATCCGCAGCAGTTCCAGTTATTGTTGTCGTGCTGCAGGACAGAGCGCTAATCGTTGGTGCCGAATTAGTGCCGGCACCGCTGAGACTCACCACTTGAGTCCCTGCAGTGGTAGAGAGGGTCAGCTGTCCATTAAATGTTCCCGTGGCGGTGGGATTGAAATGGATTGTCAACACCATCGATTGGCCGGACTTCAGCGTGTCAGGGGAGCTACCGCCGCTGACGGAAAAACCTGTTCCCTTGACTGATTCCGATTGGACGATCACGGGTGCGGTACCGCTTGACGTGAGTGTCACGGATTTGCTGATCGCTGTACCGACTGAGACGTTTCCAAAAGCAAGGAAAGAGGCGCTGAGAGTGAGCGCCGCGGTTGATGGCTTTAACTGCAGGGCGATGCTCTTGGACAATCCATTTGCAGCGGCAGATATCGTTGCGGTTTGAGCCGAACTGACTGCGGCGACGTTTGCGTTGAACGAAGCCGCCGTGGAACCGCCGGACACTACCAGGGTGGCAGGCACTGTCACTTTTGGGCTGCTGCTCGCTAGCGAGACTGTGACGCCGTCGGCTGGAGCCACACCAGATAGTGTGATGCGACAGGGATCCGACAGCGATCCGGTGATGGAGGTCCTGGTGCAGGAGATCGCGCCGACGGTCGGCGCCGATTTCGCATCTGTGCCTACACCTGTAAGACTCACAGTCACTGTACCTGCATTGGTTGAGAGGGATAGCAGTCCGGCGAAGGCGCCGGCCTTGGAAGGCGTGAATTGGACTGCAAAATCTATCGTCTGACCTTGCTTCAAAGTCGCAGGTGTGCTTCCTCCCGTAATCGAGAATCCGGCACCTTTGATGGATCTCGACGTCACTGTCGCGGCAACTGTGCCGGTAGAGGTGAGCGTCAATGATTTGGTGATCGCCTTGCCGAGCGGAACATCTCCGAATGAGAGTGAAGAGGCACTCATGGTCAGTGATGGCGCGGATTTTTTTGAGGCTTTCAGGTGGATCGCGACAGTCTTCGACGATTCGTTCTCTGTCGCCGAAACTGTGATGGTTTGTGCTGCGCTGACCGCAGCAACGGTTGCGGAAAACGACGCGGCAGTCGATTTAGCAGGAATTGTCACACTGCCTGGGACCTTCACGGCGCTTCCACTCGAAGCAAGCTCGACGCTCAGCGGACTGGATGCTGGCGCAGTAACAGACACTGTGCACCTGGTTTTTCCCGAGTTCGAAAACGAGGTACTCTCGCAAGCTAGTGCTTTGATTCCCGGGGTTGAAGCAGCGTTTGCGGGTGGTGTGAGAACGACAGAAAATGTCTTTACGATTTTGCCTTGTGTCGCAGTAATGATGCCGGTTTGGTTCGAGCTAACCGGCATGATGCCGGCAGTAAACGTTGCGCTGGTCTGGCCATCCGGGATTGTGACGGAGACCGGCACCTTGATCGCAGCGATGTTGCTGGACAACTGGACCAGCAATCCGCCCGAGGCAGCGGCGGTGTTGGTTGTAACGGTGCAAGAGTCAGAGCCCGATCCGGACACATTGGAACCGTCGCACTTCAAACCGCTCAACTCAGGGGTTCGAGCAGAAGCGGAGCCTTTTCCGTGCAGGCTAACGATCGCCGCTGGAGTCGTCGCTGATGCACTGCTCATCACACTGAGCTGCCCGGTACGATCCGTAGCGTCGCCAGGGGTGAAATGAACATTGAGGTTGAGACGGGATCCAGCCGCGAGGCTTACGGGAAGTTGCCCTTCCCCATCAACCTCAAAGGCGGCATTGGAAAGCGAGAGTTGCGAAATCTGAACTGATTCTGATCCATTGTTCGCGATCGAGATCTTCTGATTCGCAGCATTGCCGACGCTGACCGTTCCGAAATCGACGGCACTGGGTGTGGCCACTAGGCTGACCGAATCAGCTTTGGTGGATCCCGGGGGCGATCCCCCTAATGCCACGACTCCTCCACACCCCGAAAGTCCAAAGAAGGAACTGCAGATCACGAGAACTGCCATCAGCGGAACAGCATTTGAATTTGAATTCTGGCAAGAACTAGATGATCGCGGTGCAATGGTCCGCCGACCGGACGTCGGCTGCATCTCGATTCCGTACATCTATCACTTCTCCCGAGCAGATATTTCTGAAATGGGTCTTAGCCAAGGAAAAGTGCAGCAGTCAGGCGAGCTGCTTATTGCAGTACCTGGAGCAGACGCGACCGAAGGTCCTGCTGAATGCAGGTCCGCGCGAATGCAAAATTGTGGGTCGTGCTTTTTTGACTTGCGGTTGGCTCAAGGCGAAGTCACAGGGGAAGACTGCCCGCCAAGAGTAAAGCGTGGAAATTCACCGATGAGAGTCGAGCTACACCGATAGTTATATGGCCCTTGAAAACCTGCACACCGCATCGCAACCTGATTGCCAAAGTTGCTCATTTCGATAACTAATTACAGGACGCTTGTTATTTGTGCAGCTTACAGTGCTTGGAGAACCAGAGACCCTTTTCGATTGCAGAGTTGCACAAGGTAAATGTTTCCAACTTGGGTAGTATTTGCTGTGTAAATTGGTTCCTGCCCTTGATGAGATCTGACCTAACACTTGTGTAGCAGGCGCATTTCCAAGCGCTCGAAAAAATGTAAGGGCCGCTTCGAAAAGCGACCCTTTGGTTCATTGATTAGGATGAAGACTATGCCGGACTCGGCGAGCCTTCGGGGAAGCCTCCGCCACTGCGTGTATCGGGCTTGAGAACTGTCTGTCCACCACTGCTGCCGCCATCGCTGGGCGATGCGAGCGACGAGCGCATCGGGGGCAGTTCCTTGCCTTCGAGAAGCATCTTCACTTCTTCAGCGTCGATGGTCTCCCGCTCAAGCAGGGCTGCTGCGATCCGGTGCATGGCATCCTTGTGCGTACTCAGGATGCTGTTCGCTGACTGGTAGGCCTCGTCGATCAGACGACGAACCTCGAGGTCGATCTGGCGCGCCGTTTCTTCAGAGAAGTCACGGTGCTGAGCTATCTCGCGGCCAAGGAAGATCTGCTCTTCTTTTTTGCCGAATGTCAGCGGGCCGAGCCGGCTCATACCGTACTCGCACACCATCCGGCGAGCGAGATCGGTGGCATTCTCAATATCGCTGCCTGCACCGGTCGACATCTGGTTGAGGAAGATCTCCTCTGCCACGCGGCCGCCGTATGCAGTTGCGAGATTCGCTTCGAGGTATTCGCGGGTGTAGTTATGGCGATCTCCGGGAAGGAAGATCGTCACACCGAGTGCCATGCCGCGCGGAATGATCGTCACCTTGTGGATCGGATCTGAGTGCGGCTGCATGATCGAAACGAGGGCGTGTCCGGCCTCGTGATATGCCGTCACGCGCTTCTCTTCGTCGGTAAGAAGCATCGATTTGCGCTCGGCACCCATCAGCACCTTGTCTTTCGCAAGTTCGAAGTCGTACATCGTGACCTGCTTGCGATTGACACGCGCTGCATTCAAAGCCGCTTCGTTCACCATGTTGGCCAAGTCGGCGCCGCTGAAGCCTGGTGTTCCGCGGGCAAGAACGTTGAGGTTCACATCGTCAGCAACGGGAACTTTCTTGACGTGAACGCGGAGAACTTCTTCACGGCCACGAACGTCGGGGAGTCCGACTACGACGCGGCGATCGAAACGGCCAGGGCGCAGCAGTGCGGGATCGAGAACGTCAGGACGGTTTGTGGCAGCGACGAGGATCACGCCGTCATTCGATTCGAAGCCGTCCATTTCGACGAGGAGCTGGTTGAGCGTCTGCTCGCGTTCATCGTGTCCACCGCCGAGGCCTGCGCCACGGTGACGGCCGACCGCATCGATTTCGTCGATGAAGATGATGCAAGGGGCGTTTTTCTTTCCCTGCTCGAACAGGTCGCGAACGCGGCTTGCACCAACGCCGACGAACATCTCGACGAAGTCAGAACCGGAGATTGAGAAGAACGGGACATTGGCTTCGCCCGCAACTGCGCGGGCCAGGAGTGTTTTGCCGGTTCCTGGAGGTCCTACAAGCAGAACTCCTTTTGGGATCCTTCCGCCTAGCTTCTGAAATTTCTGCGGTTCGCGCAGATATTCGATAATCTCCTTCAGCTCTTCTTTGGCTTCATCCACTCCGGCCACATCCTTGAACGTGACCTTCTTCTGCTGCATTGAGAGCAGGCGCGCCCGGCTCTTCCCGAACGAAAGAGCCTTGTTGCCGCCGGACTGCATCTGGCGCAGCATGAAGAACCAAATCGCGCCGAGCAGCACGAACGGGCCGACGTTAAACAGAATGGGAAGCAGCAGGTTGCTCTGTGCGTCCTTCTTTCCGAAGTTAACGTGCGCGGCCAGCATCGCCTTATCGAGCTCTTCGTGTTGTTCTCCGACCGAGGTATGGAACTGCTCCTTCGGCGTGGCCTTCATGTGGCCGCGAAGGTCAGTTCCTTGAATGGTTGCGTCCTGAACCATCCCCTGCTGCACCTTGTCGTACAACTCGGAGTAGGGGATCTCTGTGTCCTTGGCTCCCATACCTGCGCCCTTCTGGACGACGCCCCAGAGCAGCACAAGGCAGATCAGGATGAAAACCCAGAACATGATTGTTTTAACGGTCGAATTCACCAGGATTCCTCTTTTCCCGGCGGGGAGAAGCCGCTTGAACTTCAAACACCGCCTACAACACCCTTTTAGACGCCCGGACAGCCTTTGAAGTCACACAAAATGTGGGCCTAAGGGCGGAGTACACTTCTCGCTCCCGCCCGGATGTGCAGTAACTCAAATTGTACTCCGAAGTGGACACAACCTTGAATCACTGCATGTGACGAATAGGTGGGAATCCGGCGGGTTAACGCGTCTAGTCAGGCGAAGTTGGAGAGGCATTGGAGCGGTCTGAGGCGTTCTGGGACGAGATCTGCTCGGCGACGACGCGAATCTCGGTGTCCGGTTCGACCACCGCCCCAAGCATCCAGAGGATTCGGCCGTCGACTTCGAGCACCGGCCAGATCGTGCGCTCCTGGCCGGTAACTTTCATTCTTTCAAGAACTTCTTTGATCTTGCGCGGACCGGAAGAGTAACGAAGATGAACACAATCGCCTGGCTTCCACCGGCGGAGAACAGCTGTCGCAGTGGTAGCTCCGGGGTACGACGAAGCTGAATTGAAGTCAAGATGAAAGCGATAGCCAAGCGCTGGTGCGTCTAGTACGCCGGGAACTACACATTCGTACCGTGAGCATTGAAATGATGCGGAATCTTCACCGCCAGCAGGGCCACGCGTGAGGCGGATCTCGCGATGAGTGCGCTCGGCGCGGAGGCCCTGGGCGAGTTCGAGCTTTTGGCCAGCCTTTCCAGTCTGGGCAAGCACGCGAAGTGATTCTGTCGCGGTGAAGTCGGGAGCAGCGTCGAGCAGCGTGGAAGCGTGGCGAAGGATTCGGCGCTGAAGCGCGACAGGTTCGGCTGTCAGACCGGCGATGTCGAGGGCGATGCCTTCAGCCGTGGTGGAAGCTCGGCCACCGCCCCGAACTGGACGACCTCGCACGATGATGTTGGAAGCGAGGCGCGAGATTTCCGATTCCCACCAGGATTCTTCGTCGCGGGCAAGTTCGGCCATCTGCGCCAAGTGGTCCCTGAGTTGCGGGTTCCAGGTTTCGAGTTGCGGCAGCAGTTCGTGCCGAATGCGATTCCGGGTGAAGGTGAGGTGGCGATTGCTGGAATCTTCGCGCCAGGGCTGATTCAGCGAGCGCAGAAAGGCCTCGATCTGGGTTCGAGTTGTTCGCAGGAGCGGACGAACAATTGTGCCTTCGGGAAATCGGAGTAAAGGGTGAATACCGGAAAGGCCTTCGGTCCATGCGCCGCGGAGAAACTTCGCGAGGACAGTTTCGGCCTGATCATCAAGCGTGTGAGCCGTTGCGACAGCGTCGAGGGGTACTTCGCGAAGAAGCTGGCGGAACCAGGCATAGCGCAAGCGGCGCGCTGTGCCTTCGATGGAATCGGCGGAGAGTAGGTTCGCGAGGTTCTTGGTCGAACCTTTCGGAGCGCGACGCGCTTCGGCGGCGGTGTCCACTTTCGCTTCGTGGAATGGAATGTTGAGGCTGGAGGCGAGATCGCGCGAGAATGCGAGGTCAAAGTCGGCTTCTTCGCCGCGCAGACCGTGATGAAGATGAGCGGCGTGAAGCACCAGGCCTAATTCCCTACTTCTGTCGGCGAGGGCGCTGAGGAGCGCCACGGAATCCCCACCTCCTGAAAGGCCTACGGCGAGACGCATTCCAGGCTTCAGTAACGAGATGTCCAGCGGGAGAATCGGCTGCGAAGGGCGCACGAGAGGATGATAGTTCGTTTTCTATACTCGATGCATGCTGACAACGCGAAGAGCGACCGTTAAGGATTCCGATCTGATCACTCGGCATCGCAAGGCGATGTTTGCAGATATGCGAGATGCTGTCGAAACGGTCCTGGAAGAGATGGGCCGCAACTTTGAACCTTGGGTTCGGCGAATGATGGCCGAAGAAAAGTATACCGGCTGGATTACGAACGATGATGAGCGGGCGGTCGGATCGGCGGGGCTGCTGATCTTAGACTGGGCGCCGCACTTTCTCGATCCCAGGTGCGGTCAGCGCGGCTACATTCTCAATGTTTTTGTTGAACCGGAATACCGCGGGCGCGGAATCGCCCAGGCGCTCACGCTGGAGTGCATGGCCGAAGCGAAACGGCACGGGATCGGGGTCGTTGCGCTGCACGCTTCGAAGAAGGGAAGGACTGTTTACGAGCGGCTTGGGTTTGAAACGAGCAATGAGATGTTGTTCGTGGAACCCGTCAATTAGCTTCGATTTGAGAGCACCATGCAAAGCCGGAGCGCTTCCGGCCCGGTTTCCGGAACCAACGAGCAGAGTCAAGGGATACCTCCGCACGGGAGTGCGCCACTTAAGTGGTTTGCTCGCAGCAAGATGCAAATTACGCAGGCACTATCTAATTGAACACAGGGCATTTATCCGTAAGATACTTGTTTTCCCTAGGATTAGACGCGCCTGCAGCGGACTCGCAATTGCACCGCGATGGTCCACTTAGAAGTGCAGGGCCCAATCACTGCTGTGGTTCTATTGTGTGCTTTTGGCGGTCAATTACATGCAAAGCGCAGCCGGGTTTTCCCTTGGGCGCATGAGAGATGATTCTGGCGGCGAGTGGGAGTTTCTTCGCCAGAGCGAGTTGACCGGATGCCTCGCGATCACTTGGTAAGGCAAGAGAAGTTCTCAGCCTTATTGGGATCGCCGGTTCCCTTGTACCTCGCCGATTGCGGATAAGGGCAGAGTGGACGAGTGATTTCAGGCGAAGTCGCCGAGGCGGCTTTGGAGACAACGAACAACGACGGCGCAGTCCCCTTCTCCACCCAATTCTCCAGGGTGACTCGGATATTGTGCTGCGGATCGGTTGAGGTCGCGTCGAGAGCTTCACCGAAGTTCTCCGGGCCGGGACCGCCACCGCAATGTTGCATTCCTGGGACCATGTAAAGACGCGTGAAGGAGTCCGCGGAGGAGCGGCCCATTTTTGCGATCACGCTCTGATAGTAGTTCACGGTATTGAGCGCCGGAATCGCGGGATCGTTCCAGCCGTGATAGAGGATCAGCTTGCCTCCGCGAGACCGGAAGGCACTAAGGTCGGGATTGGTAGCGTTGAGCGCCTCAGCCGTTTTCTGGGTAGCAGCTTTCATGCCGCTATCGACAGCAAAGATTTTGTAATCCCAGTCCTTCTGGTCGTAGACCATGTTGGCGTAGTATCCCAGGCCGAAGTAGGCCATAAGGCTCCTGGCGGGAGCGGGGCCAGTAATCCAGAGCGCCCAGCCACCCTGGCCTTCCTCTGCCCCGGGAAGATAGCCAGGAAAAATGGTCTGGCCGCTCGCGTTGCGCATGCCGGCATAGACAGTCTTGAGTGCAGCCAGCTGCGGGGCAGTGAAGCACTCATTTGTATCCGCGTCGTTCTTGCATTGGATCGTTGCCGGATCGAAGTGGCACTGGCGGGGGTCGTTCAGAACGCCGTCAGCCACTCCGTCGAGTTTGTCGCATGCCGCAACAACAGCTTTGCCCAGAATCGTGATTTTGGCAGGAGGTATGAAACTGGCCGGTGTTGCTGTGACCGCCTGGGTGTCAACAACGGCGAGGGAGAGCAGGCCCGTCCAGTAGTTTGCAGGCGCACCGGCAAGGATACCGTCGTAGTCCTCTGGATAACGCTGCGCCTCCATCAGAGCTTCGCGACCGCCGTCGGAGCACCCAGCGAAGTAGGAGCGCTTCGGTGCGGAGCCGTAGAACGGCGGGATGACGGCTTTGGCGACGCGAGTCATTTCATGAATGCCTCGATAACCGAAGTCGATGATCTTCGCCGGATGGCCCAGAGCCCAAGCAGCGTCGATGGGAGAGCTGGCGTGTCCCGTGTCCGTGCCAGTGGCAACGTAGCCATGCTGGAGAGAGGCTCCGAGTTCGAGGTAATTGATGGCGCCAGCGAAGCCGCCGTTCGCGAGACCTTGAAGCTTGCCATTCCAATTCTTGAGCGGCATCCAGACTTCGATGTTGATGTCGGAATCGGAAGCGGGATGGGCTTTCGCAACTACCCGGCAGAAGGCGGGCAGCTGTTTGTAGAACGCGGAGATGTCGGCCCCGGTAAACGGATGGCGCGGCCCGGCGAATTCTCCAGCTGCCTCTGCTTTGGCAGTGATGATGGTGACGTTCGGAACGCTCAGTTTCGCGAGAGTCTCGCATTTTTGCGAAATAGATGCGTCAGGCTGAGCGGCGATAAGAGCACTGCCGAGTACGAAGGTGACCGGGACAATCAGGAAAGGAATCTTCATCGTGCACTTCCCGCGAGTTAGATTGCGACGCGAACATTCTATCCCCGTCAGAAGAAGCACGCCCGTGAGAAGACCGTCGCGGCTAGCAAGGTTGTATACTCTGCAAGTCATGCAGGTGTTTGCAATTCTTCCTGCGGCCGGGCTGGGAACACGAATGGCCGGACCGCAACCGAAACAATTTCTTTCGCTGGATGGAGTTCCAATCCTGATTCACTCGCTGCGTGCGTTTGCGTCGGTGGACCGAGTGAAAGCTATCTATGTGGCAGTACGCAAGACAGAGTTGGACCGGGTTCAGGCGCAGGTAGCCGATCATGGGTTTGCGGGCCGCGTGCACGTAGTCGAGGGCGGCAATACACGCCAGGAATCAGTCGTACATGCTCTCAACGCTCTGCCGGCGGAGGAAGAAGACATCATTCTGGTGCATGATGCGGTGCGACCGCTGATCGATAAAGCGACCATCGATCGGACTATTGACGCTGTCGCCGAACACGGTGCTGCAATTGTTGCCTTGCCGGCGGTGGACACAATCAAGCAGGTGGAGCGCACCGCGCACGGTGCGATCATCACATCGACGATACCGCGGGAGTTTATCGTCCAGGCGCAGACGCCTCAGGGTTTTCGATTTGGACTGCTGCAGAAAGCGATGACCGGTGCAGTAGAAGACGGATTCGTGGGTACTGATGAGGCCTCGGTTATAGAACGCGCGGGATTACCAGTAGCTGTAGTTCACGGTTCGCAGGTTAATCTGAAGATTACACAGCCGGGTGATATTGAACTGGCGGAGTTCTATCTTCGCCAGCGCACTCACTGATCCGGCTGCAGTTCTGGAAGATTTCCGCACGCAGACTCTAGGCGTGTTCGGTGGGGACAGGCAAGAAGCAAATGGAGACACGCATCGGATTCGGCTGGGACTCGCACGTATTCAAGGCGGGCATCCCGCTACGCATTGGCGGCATGACGCTGGATCATCCAGAGGGTCTGGCCGGTCACTCCGACGGAGACGTACTGTTGCATGCCATCACGGACGCACTGCTGGGTTCAGTGGCGGCAGGGGACATTGGGAGTTTCTTTCCGCCGGGGGATCCGCGCTGGAAAGATGCCAATTCGGCGATATTTTTGAAACTAGCTCTTGAAGAGCTGCAGCACGCCGGCTTTCGCGTCATCAACGTGGATACCACGCTGATCCTGAGTGCTCCCAAGATCGGCCCGATTGCCGCGGATATGCGCTCGTCAGTCGCCGACCTGCTTGGTCTGGAAATGGATCAGGTGAGCATC
This sequence comes from Occallatibacter sp., assembly GCA_035606555.1. Classification (GTDB taxonomy): domain Bacteria; phylum Acidobacteriota; class Terriglobia; order Terriglobales; family Acidobacteriaceae; genus Telmatobacter. The sequence continues at coordinate 53,521 of DATNFD010000195.1, read as the reverse complement.
AAGGCAAAGACGCCTGAGGGTCTTGGTCTGGATCACGTTGCGCAATGTCACGCGATCGTCCTTGTGGAGCGTTCGATTGATCCCGACGAGCTCAAGAGCATGAGCGCAGTCATCGAGAGCCAGCGCCAGCTTGAGGATGTAGTGGACGATCTGCTGGCTTCGGTGCACGGTATCCCGAAGAAACGCGGGGTATCACCGGTCTACGACACCGAGGACATCACCTGATCCAGAATTGCCTCGAGAACTGGGCAGAATCCGTCCGTCAATTTGTTGACCTGGTCAATTTTTGTTGCTTGAGCAATGTGCGGACGCGTATTCTCTGCGCATAATCACACGGCTCGAAGCACAAGACCTCGGGCGGGGCGAGGCCACTTCCCAGATGCGTTTTCTGTCGCAAAGACTCAGGACGGGGATCCTGCTGACGCTTGTCGGCATGGGGAGTCTTCTTGCGTGCGCAGGAAAAACGAACGCAGATGATCTGAAGAGAAGCTCTGAGCCTGCAGCCACTCCTGGGCAAGAGGGTTCGCACTGGGCTGAACAGGTTGTGCTGGGATCGTCGAGCGTGGAACTCAATGGGCCCTGGAAATTCCATAAGGGCGACGACATGCGGTGGGCGGAGCCTGGGTTCAATGACTCGGGGTGGGCATCGGTTGACTTAACGCCACCGGCGGGTTCCTACGATCCATTTCTTGGGACCAGCGGGTTCATGCCGGGCTGGACTGCACTTGGAAACCGGGGCTACTGGGGATACGCGTGGTATCGGCTGCAGGCAAACGTCCAGTACGATCCAGGATTGGCGGCTGGTGGACTTGAAATGAAGATGCCGAACGACGTGGACGATGCCTATCAAGTTTTCGTAAACGGACAGCTGATCGGCGAATTCGGCAAGTTCGGCAAGTCGGGAGTAAAGACCTATCTTTCCCTGCCGCGTGCGTACGCACTGCCGAAGGAGGTCAATGGGGGACCAATCACGATAGCAATACGCGTGTGGATGGATGCCTCAACGCAGTTGACGAACCCGGACTCAGGCGGGCTACACGGCCCACCAATTCTCGGTCAGGCTGGTCCAATCGATCGCATGCTGCGTCTGGACTGGGACGCCGTGACTCATTCGCAACTGAGCAGATTTCTTGAACTCGGGGTACTTTTCCTGGCCATCACTGTTTGCGGAGTGCTCTTCTGGCTTGACCGGAAGGAAAACTCATATCCGTGGCTGGGTGCGACCTGCTGCATGATCGCTTTGCAGCTAGGGATTTCGCTTGCCGGCAATTACACGACGCTGCTGCCGGGCTGGCTGAATTTCATATTGATCGATGTCATCTTTGCGCCCCTGGTGATTTCACTGTGGATCCTTTTTTGGGCGTACTGGTTCCGCATGGGCCGGATGCTGCGGATGCACTACATGGTGTGGGGTTTTACTGCTGCCTTGATGCTGACGGTGGCGATGATGCGCGCTCCCCTCTATGGCAGGGTGGTTCCCGTGCAGTGGCTGGTCGTGCTTGCTCCGCTTGCAGTACTGCTGAAGCTATTGCTGGGCAGCCTTCTACTGTGGGTTGCATGGGAAGGAATGCGCAAGGATCACGCCGGCGGCTGGCTGGCGCTGCCAGCATTGGCGCTGGTTGCTGTCTCCCTGTATCAGCAGGAATTGCTGATTCTTCATCTGCAATTAATGTTCTTCCCGTTCGGCATGGCCGTAAATATCAGCCAAATCGCGGTGGTGGTATCGCTTGGCATTATCACGGTGCTGCTCATGCGTCGATTCCTGCAATCGCTGAAGCTGCGCCAGCAATGGGAAGCCGAGATCGATCAGGCACGGCAGGTTCAGCAACTGCTGATTCCAGAAGCCATCCCAACAATACCGGGGTATGTGTTGGAGACGGAGTATCGACCGGCCCAGCAAGTTGGAGGAGATTTCTTCCAAATCTTGCCCGATGGAAAGGGCGGCGTGCTGATCCTGCTGGGGGACGTCACAGGCAAGGGTTTGCAGGCCGGCATGCAAGTGGCGCTGATCGTGGGCGCGATTCGAACTATCGTGGAGACCAGTTACGAGCCCCACGTCGTTCTTGAGGGTCTGAACCGCAGGCTCTGCGGCCGTGGCCAGTCGTACGCAACATGCGTGGCGATGCATATCGATGGAGATGGCAAGACGATCATTTCCAATGCAGGGCACATCGCCCCTTATCTCAATGGCAAAGAGCTGGCGATGACCGGCAATCTTCCATTAGGCCTGAATCCATCAGTGACGTTCGACCAGGTCAGCATGCACCTGAAGAATAAGGACCGTCTGCTGGTGATTACGGATGGAGTGATTGAGGCAAAGAACGCAAAAAATGAGTTATTCGGTTTCAATCGTGCGCGTTCGATCAGCCACCTTCCTGCAGCGTTCATCGTGAAGGCGGCTGAGATTTTCGGCCAGGAAGATGACATCACAGTTGTTTCGATTGCGCGTATGGTTCAGGAAAAAGAGGGGGAGGGTGTTGCCGCAGTTGCGCCCCTGAAGTCGGAAGTTGCGTAGAGGATCGACGACACCTGGCCGGTAGCTCGAGCCATCAAAGAATCTGATTGCGAAAATTGGTGATTCGACGTAGTTTGGCTCAAAGTCCAAATTGCGTCATGGGGTGCTTATGCATTTGATCGCTATGCTGCTCGAGGAGAATCAGCCGAACCCGGAGATGATTCAGCACATGGTGATGGCGATGATGGCCATCATTCCGATTCTCATTGTGATCGGGATCGCTGTAGTGATGATCCCCTGCTGGTTCATCTTGAAAAAGGCCGGCTTTTCGCCGTGGCTTGCCTTGCTTTGTATCGTTCCATCGCTGGGTACATTGGTGTTGTTGTACATCCTGGCATTCGCAGACTGGAAGGTCGTCCCCTCGCCACAGGCGATCGCGTATCCACCTCCGTACCCGCCGCCGCCTCCTCCGGCGTATCCTCCGCACGCGTGAGACGGCGCACGATTCTCAGAGGGAGTCGAATGCTAGCATCGTGATTGGAAGATCATTACACGATGGCTGATTCGACTCCCTCGAAACATGGAGCTCTTCGGGTCCGTTTTGCTCCTTCACCTACCGGGTTTCTGCACGTCGGAAGTGCGCGGACGTTCATTTTCAATTGGCTTTTTGCCCGACACAATCACGGGACCATGGTGTTGCGCCTCGATGATACCGATGTCGAGCGCAACACGGACGCGAGCGTCCAATCGATTTTTGAGGGGCTGCGCTGGCTTGGACTGAACTGGGACGAAGAGTACAAGCAGTCCGAACGGCTTGCGCTGCACCAGCAGGCCGCACAAGAGATCTTCGAAAAGGGCCTGGCCTATCGGGACTTTACCCCGGCTCATGCAGGAGAGGACACGCAGTCATCCACACAGGGTGCATGGCTTTTCAATCCGGGAATGCGGGAGTTGTCCCGCGAAGAGTCCGACAGGCGTGCTGCAACCGGCGAGCAATTTGCACTGCGCTATCGGGTGCCGCGAGGGCAGGAGCGTGTGCTACGGTTTGTCGATGGCGTGTATGGCGCGCAGGCGAAGGCAGCGGACGAGGTGGAGGATTTCGCACTGCTGCGGTCGGACGGAATGCCGACATATCACCTGGCATCGTGCGTCGATGACGCGGATCTGCGGATCAGCCACATCGTTCGCGGACAGGATCACCTCACCAATACGTTCAAGCACCTGCTGATTTTCGAAGGACTGGGAGCGGAGCCTCCGCGGTTTGCGCATCTGCCGCTGCTGGTTGCGCCGGACGGGACGAAGCTGTCGAAGCGGAAACACGGGCCGGTGGTGAGCGTAACGACGTATCGCGACGCGGGGTTCCTGCCACAGGCGTTTGTGAACTTCCTTTGCCTCCTGGGGTGGTCGCCGAAGAACGATCGCGAGTTTTTGACGCTTCAAGAGCTTACGGATTTGTTTTCTTTAGAAGGAGTGAATCGCGCGAACGCGGTGGTGAACTTCAAGGAGGACGACCCTTTCGACCCAAAGGCCGTGTGGCTGAACGCGGAGCATATCCGCGCGCTGCCGGTGGAACAACTGAGCGGGTTGTTGTTGCCATTTTTTGAACGGGCAGGGCTGCGGGCATCGCGCGGTAAGGTTGACGCAGTCACGCCCCTAATCCGGGAGCGGATCAAGTTGCTGGGCGAAGCTGTCGGCGCGGCGGACTTCTTCTTCGTGGATCAGCTTCCGCCTTACGACCCGGCGGAGCTCATCCCGCAAAAGGGAGATGCGGCGATTGCGCGACGGGTGCTGGAGAAGGCACTGGAGGTGCTGCCTGGGACTGAGTTCTCACACGATCCGCTGGACGCGGCGCTGCGCGGGGCTGCTGCGCAGTTAGGCGTGAAGGCCGGGCCAATGTTTCAGCCGATCAGGGTGGCAGTTTGTGGTCGGAAGAACGCGCCGCCGTTATTTGAAACAATGGTTGTCCTGGGGCGCGATGTGTGTCTGAAGCGGATTGAAGAAGCCGAGAAGAAGCTCGAGCAGCTTGGATAGCCTTTAAGGGACTTTTCCGAAGAAACGATGGGGATTATGAGTAACGCGAGTTCGGAGAGCACGGAGGTTCGTTCCTCCAATTTTTTGAGCGAGAGAATCGCGGAGGATGTTCGCACTAAGAAGTATGGTGATGCAGTAATCCAGACGCGCTTCCCACCGGAACCGAATGGATATCTGCACATCGGGCATGCAAAGGCGATTTGCCTGAATTTCGAGCTGGCGGATGAGGTCGGCGGCAGGACGAATCTGCGTTTCGACGATACGAATCCTGAGAAGGAAGAACAGGAGTACGTCGATTCGATTCAAAAGGACATCCACTGGCTTGGATTCGACTGGGAGCGGCTGTGTTTCGCCTCAGACTACTTCGGGCAGCTCTATGAGTGGGCTATCAAGCTGATCAAGGATGGCAAGGCTTACGTTGATGACCTTACCGCGGAAGAGATCCGGCAGCATAGGGGAACGTTGACGGAGCCGGGGAAAGACAGCCCATTTCGTAATCGTTCAGTGGACGAGAACCTGGACTTATTCATCCGCATGAAGAAGGGCGAGTTCCCTGACGGCAGCCGCGTGCTTCGCGCCAAGCTTGATATGGCATCGCCGAACCTCAATATGCGCGATCCGGTCATGTATCGCATCCTGCATGCAACTCATCACCGAACAGGCGACAAGTGGTGCATCTATCCGATGTACGACTACGCACACGGGCAGTCGGACTCGATTGAGCATGTAACGCACTCCATGTGCAGCCTGGAGTTTGCCGATCATCAGCCGCTGTACAAGTGGTTCATCGAGAACCTTGGGATTTTTCCCTCGCAGCAGATTGAGTTTGATCGGCTGAGCATCACCTATACCCTGCTGAGCAAGCGGAAGCTGCTGCAACTCGTGCAGGAAAAGCACGTAAGCGGATGGGATGATCCGCGGATGCCTACGCTCTCCGGACTGCGGCGGCGCGGGTTTACACCTGAGGCACTTCGTAGTTTTGTGGCCGCGGCTGGAGTGTCGCGCACGAACGGAAGTACCGACATTGAGATGCTGGAGCACTTCCAGCGCGATGATTTGAACAGGCGCGCGCAGCGCGGAATGGCCGTTTTGAGGCCGCTAAAAGTGGTGATCGACAACTATCCCGAAGGTAAAGACGAGTTCGTAGACGTAGCGAACAATCCTGAGAATCCTGCGTCCGGAATGCGGCAGGTGCCGTTCTCGCGGGAGATCTACATCGAGCAGGATGATTTCCGCGAAGTGCCTCCGCCAAAGTACTACCGGCTCTCTCCCGGAAAAGAGGTTCGGCTGCGCAATGCGTACTTCATCACGGCGCAGAATGTGGTGAAAGATGCGGCGGGTAATGTGGTTGAAGTGCATTGCACATACGATCCTGCGAGCCGGGGCGGCAATTCGCCTGATGGACGTAAGGTGAAGTCCACGATTCACTGGGTGTCGATGAAGCATGCTGTTTCGGCCGAAGCGCGGCTATACGAGAAGCTATTTGCGAAGCCGGACCCGAACGACTATCCCGAGGGCGGGAGTTTTCTGGACAACCTGAATCCTGACTCATTGGAAGTGATTGCGGATGCGAAGCTTGAGCCGTCTCTGGCGCTTGCGAAACCTGGCGATCGTTTCCAGTTTGAGCGGGTGGGGTATTTCTGCATGGATCCCGACTCGACGAGTGGAAAGCCGGTGTTCAACCGGACGCTGTCTTTGAAGGATTCATGGGCAAAGATTGAAAAGAAAGTGGGAGCCTAGAGCGTATTTGTGCTCCGACTCCCGATGTTCAGCCCAGGGCGTTCGCGAACAATAGGCAAGCTTCTCTTATCAGGGCCACAGGCCTCACACATGGATTCCAATCAGCAGAGCGATCATCGCGACGCTCAGCACCAGAACGCGCCAGCGATGGAGCGTGTCCCACCTGTTGTGCTCCTGCCTCAATTCAGCGGAATAGCTGTTGGGGCTCATCGCGGAAATGCGATTGTTGATCGGCACAAGGACGAGCACCGTGAATACGATCACGGCCGTCCAAAGTATCGGTGCGAGTGCAAACCATGGCAGCCCTGAATCATGGAGATGGATGACTGCTTCGATGATCAGCAGCAGCAGATTCAGTCCATACCAGAAAGGCATCATTTTCCCCAACTTCTGCGCGAATAATGATGTAGCGTGTGCTTCCGCGGCCGGTTCGAGCTTCGCGAGAATGGGATTGATGAAAGCGGACACGGCAAACTCTGTCCCAAGAAGAAGTCCAATAGAGACGATGCTCAGCACGTCGAGGATCATTGGTCATTTCACTCCTGAACTTTCGACGCCGCTCAGAGCTATACTGACTCACATAGATGTACTGACAAAGTTGTCAGTACAGAGGATAAGATTTGCCAGTATCGAAAAAGGAAATCTCCGCATGCCCGATCGATGCGATGCTCTCGGTGATCGATGGCCGTTGGAAGGGGACAATTCTGTGGCGGCTCTCTGAGGGGCCTTTGCGGACAAGTGAACTGCGTCGCAGCATTCCCGGAATCACGGAGCGCATGCTGATTCGCCATCTCCACGAGCTTGTTGAGGACGGAATCATCACCCGTATCCAGCAGGCAAGCATGCCTCCGCGAGTCCACTACTCCATCTCGGAGTACGGCAGGACCATCGTTCCTGTGCTCGAGACGATATGCGTGTGGGGTCGTCGCCATCTGCAGCGCAAGCAGAGATCTGCAGCGCAACAGAAGAGCCAAGCAAGGTCTGCCCAGCAGGAATTGTGAGGAGTGACGGCGCTACTTCCCAATCACATCGATGGGAACGGTGATGGTTTTTGGCGGCAGGCATTGCGTCTGGTCACAGGCCTGGTAGCGAAGCTTTGCCTCGACGAGGTGATTGCCCCGAGTGCTGACGATATTCGCTTGGATCGTGAAGTCTCCCGTGTACACAGAGAGCTTCTGATCGGGATCGGCAGGCAGAGTCAAATCAGTGCCGGCTGGGTAGTCGGCCGCGGCAAGTTTCACTCCCGAGCTTTCGGGCACCGAGAACACGGTGGGAATCAGATACTCCGCGTGCGGGGTGTGCGAGTTGATGTGCAGGTCCTGCTGAATGCGGAAGTGAAGCGCGACAGGGGCTGGCTTACCAGCGGCGATCGAGATTTGCTCGGGATACAGGTACTCAACAGCCTGCTTTTCCAACACTGATTGTCGGGGAGAACTCGACAGAGAGTCCCGTTGCGCCATTGCGAAAGCGGAAGAGACTGCGAGGAGAGTACCGCCAACCAAAACGAGACTGGCATTCTTCTGAGTGTTCACTGCCCTTCTCCCATTGCTTTGCGTATATGCGCCTCCATGTCGTCCTTTGAGCTAATCCCGAGTTGCATGGCTACGACCTTGCCTTCTTTGTCGACGTAGACGGAGGTTGGCATGGCATCGAGACCGCCGTACGCGCTGGCGAGGCTGTCGCCGTTGATGAGAACGGGATACTGCATGTGTTCTTCCTTGACGAACTTCGCAATGGCAGCCTTGTCGTGCGCCCAGCCTTCCTTGTCGTCTGGCTTGAGGTCGTCACCCTCGGAAGATATGCCGATGATCTGAAAACCCTTCGGGCCGTATTCCTTTTGCAGCTCGACCAGCCAGGGCGTTTCGATCTTGCAGGGCCCGCACCATGTCGCCCAGAAGTTGATGAGAAGAGGCTTGCCCTTGTAGCTGGAAAGCGAGACCGTTTTCCCGCTGAGATCTTCGAGTGCGAAGTTCGGAGCTGGCTTGCCAGTGAGAGAAGCGACACCGTCGGGAACATCGCCGGGAGCCGCCGGGATAAGTTCGGCATGCGACGCCGACGCAAGAGCGCGCTCGGCTGCCTGCTTGCGGTACATCCAGTTCGCCCACCCCGCCCAGGCAAAGGTGGCAAGGATGAAAAAGGTAATTCCGATGACGATGGTATTTCGCTTCACGGGAGAGCTTGGACCTCTTCTCTATTCTACGCAAGGCCGCCCCAGTCGCTGAGTTTCGTCGAAAGCATGACAATGAAATGACAAAAGCCACTTACGAAGATGCGGCCTGGGAAATTCGGGAGGTTCGCCGAAAAAGTATGCTCAGGACGATCGAGGCGACGACCAAAGAAAACCAATCGATTGTGATGATCGCCAATTCGAATCGCGTTTCGAGACCGGTGCCGAAGTAAAGCGACATGGCGACAAACGTTGCGAATCCCACTTTCCCGCTCACGATCAATTGCCATCGGAGGAAGTTTTCCAAGCGGCTATTGTGCGAAAGCGCCAAGCCGAGGAAAAACATGGATATCGACATCATCAGGTAGCCGAGATTCTCCATGGCGATGAAGAGACCGTGTGGATTGTATTGGGAAATGAGAGCCATTCCATCAATCTCTGACCGGAGGAGGCTTGGCTGGAGAACTTCAATTTGGAGGAAGTAATCGAGCGTGATGCTCGAGGCTGCTATCGCAGCAAGCAACATGGCAATCCGGGTAAAGAGCGTTTTGGATGGCCTTACCCACGAATGCGTGCAGGCACAGAGGAAGAGAAAGAGAAGGGGGATCGATAGCGCCGGGAAGATCCACCAGAAGTCGCGTGGGAAGAAGGGCGCGGTGTCGCTGTAGGGATACAGCACACAGAAACCCCTGCAGAAAGGACCTGATCGCGGTGGCGTGAGGATCGCAATCGTAAACGTGATGATCGTGAGTACGGGAGTTAGCAGGCAAACCCAGAAACCGAAAGTTGCTGCTGTTTCACGGGATGATTCACTTGGCGCGATGGGCTGTGCTTGCGTTTGCATCGACTCGTCTCCCGATCTGACACGATTCTGGCAGTTCGCCGCCATTCTATGGCAGTGCTGGATTCGGCTGCAGTGACAAGGCCGATTCGCCTCCTGACCCGGTGTGGTTTACCATCAGAAACCGATGAATCGAAACAATGAGCAGGACTGCCTGACGCCGGCGGAGCTGGTGCGCACCGAAGCTGCGGCGCTGGAGGCGCTGGCGAAGCGGCTGGACGGGCCAATGCTGGCGGACTTCAATCGCGCAGTGGATCTGGTAGTTCGCTGCGGCGAAGGCAATGGGCGGGTTGTGGTTACGGGCATGGGCAAAAGCGGCGTCATCGCTCAGAAGATTGCTGCCACGCTGAGTTCGACGGGGACTCCGGCGCTCTTCCTGCACCCGGCAGAGGCGGTGCACGGAGACCTTGGCGTGCTGATGCCCGGGGATGTGGTTGTTGCGCTGTCCGCGAGTGGAGAGACAGAGGAGATACTGCGGCTGTTGGCTACGCTTAAGCGCAAAGGCGACGCACTGGTCAGTTTCTGCTGCACTCTGCAATCGACCCTGGCCCAGGCGAGCGATGTTGCGCTGGATTGCAGCGTGGAACGCGAGGCGTGCGGGCTGAATCTCGCGCCGACCGCGAGTACGACTTCCATGCTGGCCCTCGGAGATGCGTTGGCGGTCGCCGTGAGCCTGCGCAAGGGGTTCAAGGCGGAGGATTTTGCCGAGCTGCATCCCGGCGGAAAGCTGGGTAAGCAGCTTGCGAAGGTGCGTGATCTGATGCATGCAGGAGAAGACGTTCCGGCCGTAGCCCCGGATACCAGAATGTCGGATGTGATCTTCGAGATGTCGTCAAAAAAGCTGGGCATGACCACGGTTCAGGACAATGGAAAGCTGCGCGGGGTCATCAGCGACGGCGATCTCCGTAGGCTGCTGGAGCGCGAAGGCGGAGCGGCGCTGAGCAAGACGGCAGGCGAGGCGATGAATGCGAATCCGCGGACGATTTCTGCGGGAGAGCTGGCGGCCCGTGCGCTGGCGATTCTGGAGGAGCGGAAGATAACGTCGCTGGTGGTGACGGACGGGACGGGCAAGGTGGAGGGTGTTGTACACCTGCATGATTTGTGGGGAGTGGAGCTGATCTGATGCAGGGATCAGGGAATGGGGAGTAAGAAGCCACCAGGGCGAGAATCTTGGCCAAGACTGCTCTCATTACCGGAGCATCGAGCGGCTTTGGGCTGCTCACTTCTGTCACCCTGGCGAAGCGGGGCTGGCGGGTGCTGGCGACGATGCGCGACCTTGGCCGGCGAGAAAAGCTTGAGTTTGCAGCACGCGAAGCCGGTGCGCTTGAGCGGATTGAGGTTCACCCGCTCGATGTGACCAAGGCAGATCAGATCACTGTGATTGCTGATCTGATCGACGAGCGCAGAGAGCCGCTCCATGCCCTGGTAAACAACGCAGGCTTCGCAGTCCCTGGATTTGCCGAAGAAGTCTCTGATGCGGAGCTCCGCGATCAGTTTGAGGTGAACTTCTTCGGCGCGGCGGCGCTGACTCGGGCGATTCTGCCGCAGATGCGGCGGCAGGGATTCGGACACGTGGTGATGGTGAGCTCGATCTCCGGGCGGACCGGGTTTCCCGGAGTCAGCAGCTATGTTGCATCGAAGTTCGCTCTGGAGGGGTGGACAGAGACTCTGCGCCTGGAGATGGCTGCGCTGGGGATCAAAGTGGCGATCGTTGAACCGGGTTCGTTTGAGACAGACATCTGGACGCGGAATGCGAAGCTCACCGCGAAGATGTCCGATCCGAAGTCGCCCAATGCGATCCGACTGGCGCGGTGGCAAAGCAGGATCGATGAGAGCGCGAAGAGCCGAGCTAATCCTCGAGAGGTCGCAAATTTGATTGCTCGAGTTCTTGAGATGCCGAACCCAAAACTGCGATACGTGATCGGCAAGGATGCGCGCATAGCGCTGCTGATGCGGAGGGTGCTGCCGGCAAGCGTGTTCGAGCGGATTATCGTGAAACTCTCCAACGTGGATCAGCCATAACTGAATAAGCACTCCCTTCCCAGTTGAAGCGGAATTGTGCGGTGTGTCAGGAGATGCACGCACGTGTCGCCCATGACACAAGCCCGCGTGGTCTGTGGACTCAGGCCCTTTGTTTTCAGCGCCAAAGATTTGGTTGTGTAGATGCTTTGTGAACCGGCAGAGGCACGGAGAGGGCCTTAGCTGATGGTTGCATCGATGGCAACATGGATTGCTTTAGGGAGTACGGCACCTCTGCCAAGCCGGCGTCCGCAACCGAGCGAACATTTAGAATGGAATCAATCTGTTTTGATCGTCTTGCGTCCGCAGGAACCCCGACCGGAAGCCAGTGTTCTAAACCGGAATGAAGCGGACGGGAAAGCATGTAAGTCCTACTCTATGCATCGTTGGTCCAAGCTCTTTATTCCTACTCTTCGTGAGGCCCCGTCGGATGCCGAAGTGGCCAGCCACAAGCTTCTGCTGCGGGCCGGGTACATCCGGCAGCTCGGCGCTGGGCTCTACAACTATCTCTTTCTCGGGCAGCGATCCCTGAACAAGATCATCGGGATCGTCCGCGAAGAGATGGACAAGATCGGGCAGGAATTCTACCTGCCAGGCATTCTCCCCCGGGAACCTTGGGAAGAGAGCGGCCGCTGGAAGGGCATGGGAGAAAACATGTTCCGGCTCAAGGACCGCAAGGGTGCTGATCTCTGCCTTGGAATGACCCACGAAGAAGTCATGACGACCATTGCGCGAAATGAACTGCGCAGCTACAAGCAGTTGCCGCAGATCTGGTACCAGATCCAGACGAAGTTCCGCGACGAGCCGCGACCGAAATCGGGCCTGCTGCGCGTACGCCAGTTCACGATGAAGGATTCATACTCCTTCGATCTCGACGCGGCGGGGCTGGACGACAGTTACAAAAAGCATGATGCGGTGTATCGCGCCATCTTTACGCGAAGTGGCCTGAAGTTCGTTGTCGTTGAAGCCGATTCCGGGGCTATGGGTGGCTCTCAGTCGCAGGAATTTATGGTGTACAGCGATGCCGGAGAGGACTTGATCGCGAGCTGTCCGGTATGCGGGTATGCAGCGAACCTTGAGAAGGCTACGTCGAGACTCGAGCCCGTTACAGAGATGGAGGCGACCGGCAACGGAATGCCGGAAGAAGTCCATACGCCGGGGTGCGCAGCGATTTCTGATGTGGCGTCGTTCTTCAAAATTTCACCCGCATCCGATATCAAGTGCGTGGCCTATATGGCTCTGAAGCGCGGGACGGGTGGCGCGAAAGACACCTGGAACGGTGTTGCAGCATTTCTGCGCGGCGATCACCAGGTAAACGAGACCAAGCTGCTCAACGCTGTCAGAGGTGCGGAGCTGCGCACCATGCAGTCCGAAGAGCTGCAACAGTATCTCAATGGGCCAGCGGGCTATCTGGGGCCGGTGGGTCTAAAGCACAACGACACGCCGCTGGGAGAAGGTCTGACGGTGGTTGTGGACAAGTCGCTCGAGGGCCGGAAGAACATGGTCTGCGGAGCGAACAAGCTGGACTACCACCTGCGAAACGTATGCGCGGGAAGGGATTTCACGTGGACAGTGCTGGCGGACATACGCAGCGTGAACGAAGGCGAGCCATGTCCCGTCGATCATTGTGGAGGCAAGCTTGTCGTCGGCAAAGCCGTCGAAGTGGGTCATATTTTCAAGCTCGGTTACAAGTACACGGAGTCGATGGGCGCGCACGTACTCGACCCGAATGGCAAAGAAGTAATGCCGATTATGGGATGCTATGGAATTGGCATCGAGCGCATACTGACCGCCGCCATCGAGCAGTCGAACGATGTGAATGGGTTCTGGCTGCCAGCGTCGATTGCGCCATTCACCGTGGTCGTGACGATCACGAATGTGTCGGATGCCTTGCTGAAGGATGCAGGGGAGAAACTCGCAGCAGAGTTGGAAGCTGCGGGGCTCGACGTGCTGCTTGATGACCGAGATGAGCGTGCGGGCGTCAAATTCAAAGACGCTGACCTTGTGGGCATTCCCTACCGGATCAATGTAGGCAAGAAGACGGCGAGTGGACAGGTGGAACTGGTCACGCGCGCCAAGGCGAGCAGTGTGGATGTGGCGCTCGCCGATGTTGTGGCGCAGGTAAAGCTGCGTGTTCAGGAAGAAGACTTGCTGGAGCAGAGCGAATAACGAACGATCCGATCGAACGGGTTTGCATATGGAGTGAAATAAACGTCGATGGCAATTAAGGTCAGGCTCGAAAAACCAAAACTGAAAATATCCTGGCCGAAGCTCTCGTTTTCTTCGTGGCTGGTGCGGGGCGTCATTGGGCTGGTCTTGCTTGTCGGCATTGTCGGGTTTGCCGTTTTCACCCACTACTACAACAAGTACGCGCGGATTGTGGACGATCGGCTGAAGCAGCCCTTGTTTGCTGAAACCGCAAAGATTTATGCGGCCCCACGCGAAGTGCGCCCGGGACAGAAACTCAATGCGCGCGTACTTGTGACAGAGTTGCGAGAAGCAGGCTATACGGTTGACGGGCTTTCCCATCCTTCGCAGATGGGAACGTACACGGATTCAGGTGAGGAAATCACAGTCCGCCCGGGACCCCAGTCGTATCACGCACCAGATGCCGCGACCATTCACTTCCATGCGAGTGAGGTTCAGTCCATTACAGACGAGCGCGGACAGTCACTGGCAAGTTATGAGCTGGAACCGCTTCTGATAACGGGCCTGAGCGAAGATGCAAATCGAACCAAGCGACGCCTCGTTACCTACGACGAGATCCCTGCGAATCTGGTGCAAGCCGTGATGGCGATTGAGGATCGCAAATTCTTTGAGCACGGCGGTGTGAACTACCTCAGCATGATTAGCTGGGGGTGGCACGATATCATTGGCGACCGCAAGCATCGCGGCGGCGCCTCGACGCTGACGATGCAATTGGCGAAGCTGTTGTTTGTCGCCGATACGGGCACGATCAAGTACAAAATCACGCAGATTCTGGTCGCATTCCACCTGGAACACCGGTTTACGAAGAAGCAGATCTTTGAGGCCTACGCAAATCAGATTAACCTTGGACAGCGCGGCAGTTTTTCTGTTGATGGGTTTGGAGAGGCTGCGCAGGCGTATTTCGGGAAGGATGTGCGCCAACTCGGTCTAGCCCAGTGTGCAATGCTCGCAGGAATTATCCAACGGCCGAACTACTTCAACCCTTTCCGGCACCCGGAACGCACGATTGATCGCCGCAATCTTGTCCTCGATTCGATGGTTGAAACGGGAGCAATCACCAAGGATCAAGCGGAACGTGCAAAGGCAGAGCCGCTTCATCTTGTAGCAGGCAGCGTGGATGCCAGCGAGGCTCCATACTTCGTGGACCTCGTGCGGGATCAGCTTCAACAGAAACTTGGAGAGACTGATTTCAATCGTGAAGGATTACGCATCTACACTTCTCTCGATCCCGACCTGCAGAAAGCGGCATCTGCGGCGGTCGATGAAAGCATGATCGAGGTTGACGAGCTTGTGGACAAGCAGCACGCGCGACAGAAGAAGCTCGGCATATCTTACCCTTCCCCGCAGGTGGCATTGGTTGCCTTAAACCCGCACACCGGGCAGGTTCTCGCGCTGGTTGGTGGAAGAGACTACGGGAAGAGCCAACTGAACCACGCGGTAGCCACCCGTCCAACGGGATCCATCTTCAAGCCCTGGGTCTATGCGGCTGCCGAAAATACAACGATTGCAGGAACTCCTCTGCCGGGTCAGGACAAGCCGTTCACGGCTACGACGATTTTGAATGACGAGCAGACGACGTACGAAGTTCCTGGCAACGATGACTACACACCGCGCAATTACAAGAACGAGTATCACGGCGAAGTAACGGCGATCTACGCGCTGGCCCATTCGCTCAACAACGCGACGATCAGCCTGGCCTCGGAGGTGGGGTTCGATAATGTGGCCGCTCTGGCGCGGGACTCAGGGATCAAACGAGCACAAGCGACGCCTTCGGTGGCCATCGGCTCCTACGGAGCGACTCCCCTGGATATGGCCGGAGCATATACGGTGTTCGCCAACAACGGAGTCCATATCGATCCGTGGATGCTAGCCAGCATTCGCACCCCAACTGGAGACGTAATCACGGACTTCACCCCGACCTCGAAGCAGGTCCTCGATCCCAGGGTGGCCTACCTCACGACCAATCTGATGGAAGGCGTGATGAACTTCGGGTACGGATACGAGACGCGAAAACGCGGATTCATGGAGCCCGCTGCCGGCAAGACTGGAACTTCCCACGATGCATGGTTTGCGGGATACACGACAAATCTAATCTGCATCGTGTGGATTGGGAATGATGACTACACGGATGTGAAGCTTAGCGGCGCCACGGCGGCAGCGCCTGTCTGGGCGAACTTCATGAAGCGGGCGGTCAAGCTGCCGCAGTACTCGGATACTCACAACTTCACACCACCGGATGGAATCGAGTTGGTGAAGATCGATAAAGTGACGAATCTGCTGAGTGACGATGCCTGCCCTGACGGCTATCAGGCTGCATTTCTGATAGGCACCGCACCGACTGATACGTGTGACCATCCTTCCGATCACCGAAACATTCTGCAGAAGCTGTTTGGTGTCGGAAAAAGTGGCGAGTAAATTCTCGTGAACGTTCGAACGTGAGCCTCAGCACGAACTCTGGGTAATGCTGATCCTTACACTACCGTCATTTCTGATGGGAGTGCGTGAAATACACACAGAGCTTATGGTCCATGCAGTGCACCAGGGCGGGATGCGTGTCGTTGCGAGCAACGGACAGTTCGACATCTCGATGGACTATCCGGTCGATGCGTCTCAGTCAACGGCAGGTCCCACTCCACTGACAATGCTGCTGGCAAGTCTCGCGGCCTGCAGTTTGAACTCTGTCTCGTTGATTTCCAAGAAGTGCAGCAGCCGGTAGCCGGGCTGGAAGTGAGGGCTGACGCTACCCGCAGCACCGATCACCCTACTGTTCTCAGTGAGATTTCGCTTGAATTCACCGTGAAGGGCGACGATCTCAACGCTGGTGCAGTGGAGCGTGCACTTAGTTGTCGGAAGAGCAGTTCTGCCCAGTGTGGAACATGCTGAAGGCGAGTACATCCATCAAAGCGACCTTTCACATCGAAGCGCCTGCGGCGGTGTGCCCCCTCAGTTGATCTGATCAATATCCATCGATCTCTTTGCCATCCGGCATCGGCTGACAAACCGGGCACCAGAATGTGACCCGAGCATCCTGGCCTTGAAGTCGATGACGGATCAATGTGCCGCAACGACGGCAGGATTGCCCCGAACGTCCGTATACCCAGAGACTGTCCTGCGGCTTGGCGTTATTCGTCGTACGGCGCTGCTGTCCGCGATAGGTAATAATTCTGTTGCCAGAATCTTCCAGAACGTTGGCTCCCACGAGCCGCTGGGCTGTCGCAATGAGTGCCTCAACCTGCTTATCGAAAAGTGCGGCGACAAGGCAGAACGGGTTCACGCGTTCCACGAAGCAGAGTTCCGACTTGAATACGTTTCCAATGCCGGCCATCACATATTGATGGAGCAGCACTTCCCCGATTTCCTGATCACTACAGTTGTGGATGCGAACCGCCGCGGACTCCGGATCGAAGGTTTTGTTCAGAACGTCTGAACCAACGGAGGGAATACGCTTTTCGCGTGCCAGATCCTTCGGAGTATAGATACGGGCAACAGGAACGGAGAATGCGACTGCCTCATAGTCCTGGTTCTCAAGTACGATTCGCATGTCCCGTGCCGATCTGCGCCAGCGTTCGCCGCGGGGATAAAGATGCCACGAGCCGTTCATCAGCATATGGGTCGCAAGAGTGGCACCGCCGGAGAAGTGGACCAGCAGCCACTTACCGCGAGATTCTACGCTGTCCACTACCTGGCCGGTGATCGGAGTGTCCTCATGGAAGCGCGTGAGCAATGGGTAATTGGAGCGGAAGCCGGTGATCTCCTTGCCCACCAGCGCACGTCCCATGGAGCGCGCTGTTCGATAGATGGTATCGCCTTCAGGCATTGTCTACTGCAATTCCTCCCCGGCTGGGTCAGCGTGTTGCGTGTTGTGATGGATCGGAACGGGAATACGACGTAGATGCAACCCAAGAGGACCAGGGTGGAATCCTGCGTCCATGAGGAAGCGACACATGGGATGCGCTGCAACAGGCTGTCCGTTGATGGTGGTGATCAATACTCCCAGATGGCTTCCTTTGCGCATCCTCTCCTGTCCACGCGAGGAGAGGAAATGGGCAAGATCTGAGGCGACCCGGGAATGCTCCGGCTCATCGCCCGGAAGAAAGACGAGCAAGTGTGGATTGTTGCGCCGCAGCCATGCGATGAGCTGACCATTGCGAAGGATCACTTCGGCATACGCAGCTCGCGTCAACACACGCGGAGCCGATTCGGCATCTTCGTCCATGACGGGCAGGTCGGGCCAGCGGAGGACGGATCCGTAGGGGTTTGCGGGATCGGTGGCGGCGAGTTGGACGAGCTCTGGTTTTTCATTCGGCGGCTCGACGCGAAGTTGGCGGAGCAGATCCACTGCTGAAGGCAGAGCAAATTGGGTTGCACCGAGGCCGGCAACGAAATAGCCCCGCCGAATGCGGCCACTCTCTTCCAGAGCTTTCAAGACACCATAGACAGCACTGAATCCGCCAGGTATGTTTTCGGCGGAAACGGCTTCGCGGGTCAGTACGCCGTAGCGGTTGAGAAGTTGAAGAGCGAGCGCATGGCTGGCTTCGGTCCGGCTGGGGGCCGTGTCGTCGGACTTGGCTGATCCCAAGGGGAGCAACGACCAGCGTCCTTGTGCATTCGGAGGCGTGGTACGACGAGAGCGAAAAGCCATTCCGGTGTGCGTACGACGTTGAGGACGCGCAGATTCAGGCCGCGAGGTGTAGGCACGGAGAGCATGGAGAGAATCGTTGGTGACGAGACCGCGCCAAACGAGACTCCAAAGAGCGTCGATGGTTTCGCCTGGATAGCCTCCCCCGACGGTCTGATGGAGCGGATCGAAAAAGCTTGCGCCGGCGGATTCGAGTATGGCAACAATCTTCTCTTCACGGTCGGTAAGTGGCTCGATGAGAGGACGCCGCTGCGCCAAGAGCGGAAGTTTGTCGGCAAGGAAGAGCGCAATACGCCCATCGCGCTCGCCGATCGGATCGATGCCAGCCCATGTGACCTCACCTGCGGCAATGAGTGTGTCGAGGCCCGCAGGTTCGTAGCCTGCTACGCGGGCGGGCAGGATTGCCGATTCGAGGAGAGATGCCGGGACCGGCGCACCTTGGAGACTTTCAATGGCATCGAGCAGGGTGTCCAGATGAGTCTGCGAACCGTGCCGAGGAGTGACCAGTCCCTGCCAGTGAGTAAACAATCGCGCCAGCGTATGCTGATCGACAGGTTCGACTTCGCGACGGAGCTTGGCAAGGGATTTGCGCCGGATCTGACGCAGGATTTCGGCATCGCACCACTCGCGATGCAGGCCGCCCGGGCGGAAACCACCTTCCAGCACTTTGCCTTCGACTGCAAGCTGACGCAGCGTATTTTCGATTACCGCTGTATCGAGAGCGAAACGCTCGGCGACTTCCTTTTGCGTGAATGGCCCGTGAGTACGCGCGTATCGGCGCACGAGCTCCAGAACTGGCTGTACGACAGGAGCAATCAGCGATGCCGGAAGCCCAGGAGGAAGCGGAATTCCGAGAGCGTCGCGATATCGGGCAGCATCTTCCAATGCGATAAGACGACGTTCGCCCGCGATCCGCAGATCAAGCAGACGTCGCGCATGGACCAGACGGTCGACCGATTCCAGCAGTGCATGACTGGTCACGCGGAGGCCAAGTTCCTCACGTGAGAGATCGCCAAGTCGCAGCAGAAGGTCGTGGATACCGTCGGCAGAGTGCGCTCGATACGACTCAGCGAGGCATTGCGCAGTTTCTTCTACCTCGGCAATTGCGTCAGCATCGAGGAGTTCGCGGAGATCAGCTTCTCCGAGCAGTTCGCGAAGCTGGTCCTGGTCGATGGTGAGTGCCTGGGCTCGGCGTTCGGCGAGCGGTGCGTCTCCGTCGTAGACGAAGTTTGCGACATAACTGAACAGCAGAGATGAAGCGAATGGCGAGGGCTTATGAGTTTCCGCGACATGCACCCGGAGTTGTCGCTGCTCGATCGCGCGTAGAGTCTCGATCAGCGCGGGCATGTCGAAGACGTCGCGCAGGCACTCGCGATAAGCCTCGAGCAAAAGCGGAAAGGAAGGATAACGTGAAGCAACGCTGAGCAGGTCGTAGGAACGCTTGCGAAGCTGCCATAACGGGGAACGCTGATCTGCGCGTCGGCGCGGGAGCAGTAGAGCGCGCCCAGCTGCTTCTCGAAAGCGTCCCGCAAACAAAGCCGTGGATCCAAGCTGGCGCAGGACCATCTGCATAGCTTCGGCAGATTCGACGAGAATCCAATCGGGGTCCGGCGGCAAATCGGTATCGGGAAAACGCAGCACGAATCCATCATCGCCCCAGAGCGTTTCGACGTCGGGGCCTCCGGCGGCGCGGATGCGGGCACTGATTGCCATCGCCCAGGGGATGTGAATACGGCTGCCGAACGGCGTGAGAACGCAGACACGCCAGTCGCCGAGCTCGTCGCGAGTCCGTTCTACGACGATCGTGCGGTCGTCGGGAACCTGGCCCGTCGCCGCTTCCTGATCTGACAGGAATTGCAAAAGATTCTCGGCCGCGCCGGGATCAAGATCGTGTTCAGAAATGAGCCGGGTCAGCGCAACTGGTTTCGGCAAAGCTCGGAGTTCGCGGATAAGAGCACCAATGCGACGGCCGAATTCGAGAGGACGTCCTGGGCCATCGCCTTTCCAGAATGGCATTTTGCCCGGTTCACCTGGTGCAGGAACGACAAGGACCCGGTCATGCGTGATGTCCTCGATTCGCCAGGTGGAGGCTCCCAGAATAAAGGTCTCGTTCGGATGCGATTCGAAGACCATCTCCTCGTCGAGTTCGCCGACGCGGATGGACTTGCCTTCGGTATGGGCGAGGAATACTCCATAGAGGCCGCGATCAGGAATGGTTCCTGCATTGAGAATTGCCAGTCGCCCGGCTCCTTCTCGCGCACTCACCACGTTGCGTATGCGATCCCAGGTGAGGCGGGGACGAAGTTCTGCAAATTCATCGGAAGGATATCGGCCGCTGAGGAGGTCGAGGACACCATCGAAGGCCGAACGCGTCAGGGCAGCAAACGGAGCAGCGCGGCGAACGAGGTCGTAAAGAGCATCGACGTTGACTTCTGGTTTGAAGTCCTGCTCGGCCGCTTCATAGTTAGAGGCCGGTTTGGGTTCGTTGTCATCCGAAGAGCCATGGAAATACCGGCGAGCGACACCTGCGGTTGGACGGTGAACTCTCCCTGGCGGCTTCGTCCTCTTTGGAGCTTTATAGCCCGGCGGGTGAGCGACGATGGCTACGAGTTGCTGACAGAGAACATCAAGCGGATTGCGCGGGAACCGTGTGGACTCGATATGGCCTTCATGCATGGCTCGCGTTACGGCTGCGCAGGCGACAAGGTCTGCCCGATATTTGGGGAAAAGAACGCCCTCACTGACTGCATCGACAGAATGGCCGGCACGGCCAATGCGCTGCATGCCGCTTGCGACGGAGGGTGGAGCTTCGATCTGAATGACAAGGTCGACGGCACCCATGTCGATGCCGAGTTCGAGAGTGGACGTGGCACAGAGAGCTTTGATCTGACCGGCCCTGAGTTGCTCTTCGATGACGGTTCGCTGATAGGCGGCGAGCGAACCGTGGTGGGCGCGAGCGATCTCTTCGCCGGCAAGGTCGTTGAGTGCACCGGCCAATCTCTCGGCAACTTGACGGCTATTGACGAACAGGATGGTCGATTGGCGCTCACGGATGAGTTCAAGCAAGCGGGGATGAATCGCATTCCAGATTGAAACTCGGCGCGGTGTCTGCGACGCAGGCCCCGTGGGGATTTCCTCCATTGTCTGGAGACGAGCCATGTCTTCAACTGGAACTTCAATACGAAGCTTTAACTGCTTGATACCAGATGCGTTAACGATTATCACCGGCCGATAACGCAGGCCTGTATTCTCGTCAGCATTCTGGATGTCGGGCACGACAGGATCGAGCGATTCGACGACTTCGATGGTGGTTTCGGTTGTACTGTCGCGCTCGCCGGGGAGCGCTGGCAAGTGCTGGAGTTCACTCGAAACGGGAGTTAAAGAAATGGTTTCGGAAATGACATTTTTATGGTTGACCAGCAATGGAGTTGTGGAGGCGACTTCTGCTCCACCAAGGAACCGCGCGACTTCTTCAAGGGGTCTCTGCGTTGCTGAGAGCCCTATCCGCTGCAGACGGCGCTCAGTGAGGGCCTCGAGGCGCTCCAAACTGAGTGCGAGGTGCGCACCACGCTTCGTAGGGACCAGGGCATGGATTTCGTCGATGATGACAGTGTCTACGGTGCGGAGGGCTTCGGCTGCCTGGGAAGTCAGGAGCAGATAGAGGGACTCCGGCGTGGTTATCAGAATTTCCGCGGGGTCACGGCTGAAGCGGGCCCGCTCCTGTTGTGGGGTGTCTCCTGTGCGAACGCTGATAAGCGGATCGTGAAACGGAATGCCCTTCCGTCGCGCCATGTTGGCGATGCCGGCCAAAGGGGAGCGGAGGTTGCGCTCGACGTCGACCGCCAGCGCTTTGAGAGGTGAGATGTAGACGATTCGGCAGCCCTTACTTCGCCGCTCGCCCGACGCCTGGATCTTTTTTCCGCTGTTTTCCGATTTGTCCTTAAGCCCTGTCTCCTGCACCTCGTGAAGCATCAGGCGATCGAGACACCAGAGAAATGCCGTCAGAGTCTTCCCTGTTCCAGTGGGAGCCAAAATGAGAGCGCTTTCGCCACGAGCAATGACCGGCCATCCAAGGCGCTGCGGGGCGGTCGGCGCATCAAAGACCGCCCTGAACCACTCGGCAGTCACCGGGTGAAAGCAGCCAAAAGGGTCAATTTCGCAGTCGGATTTGGGAGGAGATGAAGACATCTTCTGCTTTGACGCTCATTGAGCATACAGCGTGCCGCAGGGAAAGAAAAGGCGAAAGCTGTCCCTCCCCGGGTCGTGAGTTAGCGCCGACCCGCAGCGCTGACGGAATTCGTGGGGTCGGCTCCGGACCAGGTGACGTCAGCGGTGGGTCCATAAGTTGAGGGAACTTCACGACCAAGCATTCGAAGAAACATCGTGAGTTGTGTGCGGTGGTGAGCGGTGTGGAGCACACGGCGCCAGAAGATCCAGATGCGTCCACGTCGAACGTCGAAGAACGGCACGGTTTCCATCCACCAGCGGTCATGCTGGGCAGCAAAGAATGCCAAGCGGGGCAGGACGAGTTCGACGAACCGATCCGTTGCCGAAGGTACCGAGAACGGTTCGGGGAGAACTGCGCCGGGGGCCGGTTCAGGAGTGCCCAAAAACTCCCCAAAGAAGCGTCGCTCGGACAACAATTGGTGGCGGAGAATCTCGCCGACGCTGCTGGAGCGAGGATGTGGCTTGTAGGGCAGATCAGGGTCGGTGAAATGCTTCCATATCGAAGCGACTTTGTTCGATTCGCTTGCGTAGGTGTCGAGTAGATGTTGCAAGAAGGGGTTTGCAGATCGGGGAATGCTCGCTTCGGGAATGGCGGTCCAGGCGTAGTTCATAAACGGGTACTCCAGTCTGACATGCGCGAGGCGCTTGTGTGTGTCAGTTTCAGAAGTACCACAGGGTCGAGCCCAACTCCTTATGAGCACTGCTAGGATTCGAAGCAGGAGGGGGATACGTGCGCGCGCACCTTGCCACGCTGCTGGACGACTTCAAGAAACACGAGAACGAGATCGCAATCGTGCGCTATCAGGGAGTTCGACGGCGTGAATCCTCATACGGACATCTGGCGCAACTTGCGCGACGATTCGCTGCGCTGCTGGAAGATCGCGGAGTTGCCAAAGGCGATCGTGTGCTGCTGTGGGCGGAGAATGGCGCTGAATGGATCGCGGCATTCTATGGATGCATGCTGCGGGGCGTGATGGTTGTTCCACTGGACGCATTCGGCAGCGCAGAATTTGCTGCACGAGTAGCCGCCGATGTCCGGCCGAAGCTGGCCACCGGAGATTCTGTTTTGATGGCGAAGCTGAATTCTCGCTTTCAGAATGCAACACAGGCCAGTGGGCTTCCGACCTTGGCCTTCGAGGATTGGCCAGCTTCCCTGCCCCAGCGCGAAGCTGGACCGGTCGAGGGCCTATCGCGGGAGACTCCGCTCCAGATTCTCTTCACCTCCGGGACTACCGGGGATCCGAAGGGAATCGTGCATACGCATGGAAATGTTCTAGCCAGCGTGGGTCCAATTGAAGAAGCCGCTCAGAAGTACTTGCGATATGAGAAATACGTTCATCCTTTGCGATTTCTGCATACCTTGCCACTGAGCCATGTCTTCGGACAGACGATGGGACTTTGGATTCCTCCGATATTTGCAGCAGAAGTGCACTTTGAAACGCGGCTGGTTGCGCCACGACTGGTACAGACGATCAAACGCGAGCGGATCTCGGTGCTTGCGGCCGTGCCGCGCGTCATGGCTCTGCTGAAGGCGCACCTTGAGAACACGACACCGGGTCTGACGGAAAGGATTGCTGCGTCGAAGGGCATGAAGGCCTGGAAGCGGTGGTGGGTGTTCCGCGACGTTCATCGAGCATTGGGTGTGAAATTCTGGGCGCTGATTTCAGGCGGAGGAGCCTTGGCTGGACCGCTCGAGCAGTTTTGGAATGCTGTGGGTTTCGTCGTGGTTCAGGGCTATGGGATGACGGAGACGACGGCGCTGATCACACTGAATCATCCCTTTCACGTGGCGAGCGGAACCATTGGGAAACCACTGCCGGGTCGCGAGGTGAAGATCGGCCCGGACGGTGAGGTGCTGGTGAAGGGCCCGATGATCTCAACCTCTACGTGGAGTGGAGGTGAACTTCGGCAGCGCGACGATGAGTGGCTGGCCACTGGCGATCTTGCGGAAACGCAAGCGACCGGAGAACTACGTTTCATGGGCCGCAAAAGTGAAACGATTGTGACGGCAGCAGGCGTGAACGTACATCCAGAGGATCTTGAAGCTGCTCTTGAGGAACAACCCGCCGTCGCGGCCAGTGCTGTGGTCGCTTTGGAGACAACTTCGGGGCCGGAGCCTTGCGCGGTTCTCGCAATTCGTGGAGGGGAAAAGGACGCCGCTGAATCGGTTGACCGCGCGAACACGCGCTTGGCGGATTTCCAGCAAATTCGACGGTGGCTGGTCTGGCCCGAACCGGATTTGCCGCGGACTTCGACCGGGAAAGTGCGGCGGAAAGCGGTTGCCGAGTGGGCTGCGAATCAATCGGCTCAGCTCGGAGCTTCGCGCGATGGAGCCGGCGGCGTTCCGAGTGCGAATGGCGACTGGCTCTATGCCCTGGTATCAGAAATCGCGGGAGAACATCCTGCCGGCGGAGATGATCAGCGGCTCAGCGAAGATTTTCACCTCGACAGCTTGGGGCGGGTTCAGCTTGCAGCGGCACTCGAAGAGCGAATGTCGAATGCCCCGCAGGAAGGGTCCGTGGATGCCGCGCGAACCCTCGGAGACCTGAGGTCGCTGATTGCCGCAACGCGCTCGACAGAACCGACTGTTCAGCCTCCGAGCCGTAGAGCGGACGTCGACAATGAGCAGACGGCAGCGTCTGTCAAACCTGAGGACCGTCCTCGGATCGTCGAAGCGGCAGCAAGTGGCAGCGAGCAGTCGATTACGCAAGAGGCTGGGAGAGAGGGACCGCAAGCTGTGCCTGCGGTGAGCGCCCCGCAAGCGGCTGAATTTATCTATCCACGATGGCCATGGTCGCAACCGGTTCAGTGGTTTCGTTCCGCGTTTCTTGAATTGGTCGCACAGCCATTCGTGTGCTTCTTGGGAAATCCGCGTGTTGTCAGGAGTAGTGAACTGCAATCAGATGAGCCAATGCTGATCATCTGCAATCACGTCACCGCTTATGATGGCGCGCTGGTCGAGTATGCCCTGCCTGGTCCCATGCGGCGACGGATTGCCTCTGCCATGCTGGGCGAAATGCTGGATGAATTCCTGCACTTCCGGAATCCGGACACTGGCAAGTTCATGCTCTTCGGCCCGGCGGCATACTGGCTCTTGACGGCCCTTTACAATGTCTTTCCGCTGCCGCGCAGACGGGATTTCCAACGCAGCTTTGCGCACGCAGGCGAAGCACTCGATCGCGGTTACAACGTGCTGATTTTTCCAGAGGGGACGCGCTCCGCGGCCGGCGAGTTGGCGCCATTCAGACCAGGTATTGGATTGCTGGTGAAGCAGGCGCACGCGCCCGTTTTGCCCCTGGCGCTGATCGGGCTTGGGGAATTGAAAGCGAAAGGGCGGGGCTGGTTCCGCTCCGGCAAGCTTCAGGTGCGTGTAGGGGAACCGCTGCTGTTTGGACCTCTTGAGACAGAAGCGGCGATCACCGATCGACTCCATGCGGCGGTCTCGGCGCTCATGGCACATTCGGATTGAAACTTAGCGATGCTCGGGCTATTCCGACTTTTCCCCCTCCGTCTTCTTCTCGTCCTCTGCTGCTGGTAATTGTTTCTCTTGTGCGGCGTAGTACTCGAACGGCGCCCCCCGATGGCCCTGGCATCGGGCATAGAGTTCCAGTCCAAGCGCGGTCGGCGTAAGATTGGCGGTTTGTGCAAAGGAAAAGTACTTCGCTTTTTCCCGCGGCTCAAGAAGTCCAAGAATGGAGAGCTGCAGGATATTGCGATCGATTTTCGAGAGATCTTTCGTGCCTGTCAGATGGACCATTTCGTCAGCGGTACGCATCAACGCGCGCGCAGAGACCGCTCCATTGATGGCAAACACCTTGGGCGCCATTGAGCAGGCTTCCACATAAAGGCGAGTATCGACTGTAGCCAGTTCGGCAAGCAGATCGACATAGGGCAGATTCGATTCGTCATCTCCCGTCGCTGTGCACGAGGTAACGAGAATGCCTGCCCAAAGATGCTGGGTCGCAGTGTCGTCAGCCCAGGAGCCTTCTTTGATGACGCGCAGCACGACACTTGGGGGAGCATGAAGGCGCTCGAAGTTGGGCTGGGAGGCAAGCATGATCTCCGCGCGATGGGCGATCGAGATGGCGTGCCCGACGCGCAGATTCCCGAGCCCCTCTCTAAACAGCAGTTTGAGTTCCTGGGTCGCAGAGGGACAGATTCGCCGGAGGAAAGCAAGAGCACGCGAGAGGCGAAATTCGCTGAGTATGTCTTCAGGCTCTATGAGTCCGCCATCCTGGTTCCATAGCCACAGTTCCATGCACTCGGGCAAGACAAACGAGAGCCCCATGCCGTCCTCTCCCCATCGGACAGCCCTGGTTTCGATGGTGACCTGCTTATCGGGAGAGTCGTCGGCCAGTTCGGGATAGACGAGGCGAACGGGATTGACCTCGCCTTCAGGCCAGCGCTCGCGGGTGACCAGATACATGCCGCTTGAACTGATGTTCTTCACGATATCGAGGCCCGGAGATGAGCCGGTCCAATGGATAGCCTCAAGGCCAGGCACCTCCCGCCGCTCGGCACGTGGATGTTTCGTCTCTTCCTGGGGAAAGGCCTTTTCGAACCAACTCCTCAGTGAAATCATCCTGTCCTCCTGCAAGTTGCAGCGGTTGCGAAGGATTGTCGGGCAACCCTCTGATATCCGCTTACTGAATCAACCGGAATTGTTCCTCCCTGCATGCTACTCCCGCAATCGCCGCTTCGTAATGGGGAGGTAATTACTTTGGCAGCAGGCAGGGACAGGAATTTCGGAACATCGGAACCCTATCTGGACGTGGACCCGACGGTGTCATGGCGGAAGGGATGTAATCGGGTCAGTCTGCCGAAGGATCGGATCAATCTGCCGAATAGGACGGGGCCATGGCTGTTTCGAGTCCATAGAACTGAGCGAGATCCGCTCGGTGCGCATGGCAGCGGGCGTATAGCTTCAGGCCCAGGGGGGTGGGAGTGATATTCGCTTCCTCAAGGGCTGCGAAGAACTTCCACTTGACTGTCTGCTCCAGAAGTCCGAGCCAGGAAAGATGCTGAACATCCCGATCGATGTGCGCCAGATCGTGGGTACCAGAGATGCGGATGAGTTCGTCGGCCGATCGCGCCAATCGCTTCGCTCGAATGTGCCCATAGGAGTCGACGTACTTGGATGCGCTGTCGCAGGCTGCCGCCAAGATTCGCGCTTGAATGGTGGTGAGCTGGCTTAACAGCTCAGGAGCTTCAAGATCAGGCGTGTGGGAGTCGCTCTGGGTACAGGAACTGACGAGAAGACCGGACCAGTAGTGCTGAATCCACTCGGAGTCAGGCCACGATCCGTCTTCAAGGATGCGCAGAACAACGTCGGGATGAACGCTGGCTCGCCTGTGAGCAGGGTTAAGAGCAAGGAGTTCTTCCGCGTGGAGGGCGACTTCAACAGCGTTCTCCAGGCGGTGGCTGCTGAGCCCTCGCCGCAGCAACCACGTGACCCGATCGATTGAGGCGGAGGAGATGCGATTGATGAATGCGATTGCGGCGGCGGTGCGGAACTCGCGCACGACATCTTCAGGTTCGGTCTGCGGAGCGTTCGATTGGATGGTGCTTTCCCAGAGACGCGGTTCTGTCCCTTTTGGCAAGAGAAATGAAACTCCCACTCCGTTCTGGTCGCGACGGACGGCCTTTGCCTGGAGAGTAAAACGGGAGCGGGGCGAGGGCTCAAGGTTGCCCTTGCGTTGCAGGGTGAGAGCGATGATCTCTCCGGGCAGCCATCGTTCGCTGGTGTGGAGGTAGGCGCCGCTGTTGCTGAGATTAACGACCGAATTCTGACGTGGATTGTGGCAGTCCCAGTGAACCGCGACAAGTGCAGGTGATTCACGACGGTCGGCGCGGGGCTTGTAGACAAAGGGCAGACGAAACCAGCTTCTGGCGGAACTCAACGAACACTCTCCGGATGCAGCTCGGTCTATCTCGCTGCGTTCGCCGGACAGATTTCAAAGTTCCAGCCCAGTGTGCTAACGCCTCGATAGACAGCATTCTATGAAGCGTGCCAGCTGTCGCCTTGTGTCGCGCATCACGCGCGTTTAATGAAACGGCGGAACATTTGTATGCGCTTTTAGGAAAGCGCGCGGATGGTGGGGGCACTCGAGCCGGCTGAGAGAGACGCGTTATCGATCGAGAGCCAAAGCGGTGGCCGCGGTCACCTGTACCCCATAGAAATTCTGCGTCGTTCCGCGATGGCCATTGCAGCGTGCATACAGGTGCAGTCCAAGGGTGGTGGGCGCAATGGTGGTATCGGTCATCTGCTGAAAGAATGCGGACTTTTCCCTCGGGGCTATGACGCCGATGTCCGTCATGTAGTTCAGTTCGCGGTCGAGCTTGATCAGATCGCCAGAACCTGAATATTTCATGAGGTCGGCGGCCTTCCACTTCAAAGGGCGGGAATTTATGTTTCCAGCGCTTGTGATCTTTGTGGATTTAGTGCAGGCAGCGGAGAGGATGCGCATGTGGAGCGCTTTGAGCTGGCCGAGAAGATCGACGAAGGCGAGTGTGGACTCGTCGTCGCCGGCGGAACTGCATGAGGCAGCCAGCAGGCCTGCCCAGAATTGCAGCATCCATTTGTCATCGGAGGACCACGAACCGGCCTCGATGATGCGCATTACGACCTCGGGCAATGCGCGAAGATGATCGCCTTCGACGGCTGTGCCGAGCATCTTCTCGGCTTTCAGGACGATCTCGATGGCATTCTCGAGGCGGTAGTTGCTCAGTTCGTCGTGCAGTAGTCTGCTTGCGGGCACGCGCGTGTCGGGCGAAATGCGGTTTAGAAAGGAAATGGTCTGGGCGACGCGAAATTCGCGCAGAATGTCTTCGGGCTCATTCTGCTGATCGGCGCTTTTGAGGGGGCTCTGCCAGAGCCGGAGATCGGCGCCCGCCGGCAGTACAAAGGAAACAGCCACGCCATGATCATCCCAGCGCACGGCCTTGGCCTGAATGGCAAAGCTGTTCTCTTTCTCGGGCGGACCACTCCGCTGGAGAGTGAGGGAGATGACCTCTCCCGGTTCCCAGCGCTCCTGGGTTTCAAGGAAGGCTCCGGTGGAGCTTATGTCGCGTACGGAGTTCAGCCGCGGGAAGGTTCCCTTCCAGTGGTATGCGGCAAGAGACGGGGATGACCGCCGTTCAGCGCGCCGGCCTTGGTTTACGGGTTGTCCATCAAAGCGGGAAGTGGGAATAGACATGGCGATCCTCGAGAGTCTCGGCGGCATAAGTGATAGATCGCAAAGGGGAAATGGTTTCTATCGGCACCGCAGCCAAGCTGAGTTAATACCGCACAACTCATAATGTTACTCCTGAAAATCCCACCTTAGTGGGATGAATCATCATTACTTTCGGCACACACCGTGGGTTTTCGCAGGTGGACGAAACAGGGTACGTTGGATAATAGAAATCATCCCGACCGTTGAACCTGATCGTTGGAACATACGGCGAATTTGCTGCGAGGTAGCTGTGTCGATATTCCTGTTCACTGAGATTCTGGCAGCGTGCAGCCTGGTGAGTGCCATCTCCTGTTGCCTGCTTGAGGTGGCGATGGTGGCTGAGATCCGGCGTGGACTTGCGGGATGGGACACGCCGTCCCTGCAAAGGGACATCGTGGTGACATTCCGAAGCCACAGAAGGTTCTATCCCTCGAGCCGTCTTCGGACTGCTTTTGTTGCGTCTTCATTTGTGATGGGATGCTGCATCGCGGGGCTGGTGATGATTCACCGCGTTACACACGGCCTCTGAAACGGACCTTGCCTCGGAAGCCGCCCGTCAGAGCGATGGCATCGGTCAATTGCGAATCACATGAGTCCTGAAATTCAGGTGAATCAGTTTTCCGTCGGTGGTTCGACGTGTCGATCACCAGGATATCCACGGGCGCCTGGCAGATTTCAGTTCCAGTTGAGGAGATCGAACCCGATTCGCAGAGTAGGTCAGAGAGCGCGCGTTCTACGCAAATGCACAGAGATTAGAAATCCCGCGACACCTTGCGCAATGATGAACCACCAGAACCCCGGGGCGTGGTTTATAAAACCCAACGGGCTGAAAGAAACCGTCAATCTTTCCCCCGATCCAGCTGGTGCAGCGGGTGCGGTTCTACTAGTCTTCCAGAACTCCCAGATCATCGCTGCGATTCTTAACTATGCACCCCAACAGCGCTGTGCCGAGTCCGACTAATACATTCTTGAACATCGGAAGCTCCTCCTTTCCTTTCGGAAAAGATAGGAGGCTGGTTCAGGTCCAGCCGCCTTCACTCAGTCCACTCATTCTACTCATTGAGGGGTACAGTATCCTGGTCCGCTTACCGGCGTTCTGAGCGACTGCGGACGTACAGAACACACAAAGGATGCAACATCGAACAACGGACGCGCGGTTGAGGCTGCATTGATGACTTGCGGAGGTCGGGACGTTCCCGACTCCTGTGCTCCAGCGATACATGCAGGCGCCGCGATCAATCCTATCCAGTTCAACCCGCACGTGACCGCAGTCATCTCAGGTGAGCGAAGGAAATGTACACCTGAACCGTTCATGCATTAGCCTCAAAGTTCAATCAGATTACGACGAGACCGCCATCATGAAGACGAGCCTTTCGCATACGACGCTCGATGATCTTTCGAAGCAAGCAACGCTTGCTGCGGAGAGGTCCTATTCCCCCTACTCGGAATTCAAGGTCGGAGCAGCACTGCTCCTGACGAATGGAAAGGTCGTCACCGGGACAAATGTGGAGAACGTCAGCTACGGCTTGACCATCTGTGCTGAGAGGTCTGCTCTGGTCCGGGCGGTCAGCGAGTTCGGACCGAGTATTCGTATCGCGGCGGTCGCGGTTGCAAATCTGAATGAGACAGCAAGCCCTCCATGCGGGGCTTGCCGGCAGATGCTTGGCGAATTTGCAGGACCTGATGTGCCGGTCATTTTTCCCGCCGCCGTGGGAACAAGCGCCGTGCACTTCGACGAACTTCTCCCATTCGGATTCGATATGACCTTGAAGAAGAGGCCCCTCGGAAATTAAAAGTGTTACTCAGCAATCCCACTTCAAATTCGCCAGGGTCGGTGAGGAGATCGAAACAATGCGCATGTTGCTCGGATTTGGTGTGCTCATCCTGCTTATCGCCGTAGGCGTCAACGCGATGGTGTCATCGGACAAGAAGGAAATGGAGGCGCGTTTGCAGAGTACGCTCGCGGCCTATCGCTCGGCACTGCAGCCAGGAACCAAGCGTGAGCAGGTGGAAGCGTATTTGCATCAGCAGAACGTGGCGTTCACGAGAAGCTGCTGCGAGCCGGGAATCCCGTCCGACCGGACCGATCTCGGTGATGAACCGCGGAACCTCTTCTGTCAGCCATGGAAGGTGTCGCTGGAGATTCAATTCAAAAACAGCGAACCGCCTGCTGATGTGGCAAAAGGATCTGACCTTCTGACAAATATCGATCTCCATCGGGAAGGGGTCTGTTTCTAAAGAGCTCAGGATCACAGTTCAAGCGATACTCTGCTGCGATAATCTCAGTTGTTTACACGAGGTTGGGGCTCCATGCCTGAACAGAGAGACGCAAGTGCCGGCACATCGTTGCAGATGGTTGATCTGATCCGTAAGATGCGAGACGGGCGTGCTTTGAGTGCACGTGAGATCGGGTTCATTGTTGAAGGAGCCGCAAAGGAGACCATTCCTATTGAGCAGCTTTCGGCATGGCTGATGGCTGCGTGGCTGAACGGACTATCAATTCAGGAAACGCGCGCGCTTGCCATCGCCATGCGCGATTCAGGAGAGAAGCTTGATTCCTCGCATCTCGGGAAGTCTGCTGTCGACAAGCACTCAACGGGTGGTGTCGGCGACAAGACCAGCTTCCTTGTAGCTCCGCTGGCAGCCGCCTGTGGAGTTGCCGTTCCGATGATCAGCGGTCGCGCGCTGGGACATACAGGCGGCACTCTGGACAAACTCGACTCGATCCCGGGCTTCCGCTCTGCGCTGTCGCTTGCTGAGTTCGAAGAGGTCGTTCGGCGATGCGGAGCCGCGATCGTGAGCCAGACCCCAACTCTTGTTCCTGCTGATCGAGTTCTTTATGCACTTCGCGACCGGACCGGAACGGTTGAAGACCCAGGATTGATCTGTGCGTCCATCCTCAGCAAAAAACTAGCCGCCGGCCTTCGCGCTCTTGTTCTGGATGTCAAGACAGGGTCAGGAGCTTTTCTGCGGAAACGCGCAGATGCGGAATTTCTGGCAGCACTTATGGTCGCAACCGCTGAGAGCGCAGGAACCCGAACGGTGGCTCTGATGACCGACATGAGCCAGCCTCTAGGCCGTACCGCGGGCAATTGGATCGAGGTGGCCGAATGCGTAGAACTGCTTCGCGGAGACATACCCGAGGGCACCGAGGATGTGCGTGAACTGTCGCTGCGTCTCGCAGGATGGATGATTCACCTGGGCGGTCAAACGAAGACAGCTGAACAGGGATACTGGGCTGCGGCTGGTGCACTTGCCGATGGGACCGCACTCAAGGTCTTCCTGGAGATGATCAGTGCACAGGGAGGCGACATTTCAGTATTTGATGACCTCAAGGCAGTTCACAAGCCGGGCGCAACGCTCGTACTTGAATCATGGGAGACCGGCTACGTTTCTGAGATGGACACAATGGAGTTGGGCTGGGCCGTGCAGCGCCTCGGTGCAGGGCGCGTCAAGGCTGGAGAGCCGGTGGATGCTCACGCCGGAATCGAGTTCCATGCCCGTCGTGGAGCGTATGTGAGAAGGGGACAGCCTTTCGCCACACTGTACGCGACAAATGAAGCGATGCTTTCGGAACCGGTCGCCAGAATAAAAGGCGCTGTCCGGTTTTCGGATGAAGAGCCCGAAGGAGCGCCGCTCGTCAGCCATGTTTTCGCCAGGGAGAATGCAGAAGCCTACCTGCGCGATGCGGTAAGGTAGGTAAAACAGGCTGACTTCAAAGCTTCCATACGCAGAAGAACATGTATCTGGCGTCACTGGCCTAGTCCGCCTCGAGATGCGAAAAGAGACAGGAAGCTTGCTGCTCAAGGAGCGCTGATTGCAAAGATTCACGGGTGTGCTGGGGATCGTGGCCGTTCTTCTGACGGCATGGCTGTTTTCGACGGACAGGCGAAGGATCCGTTGGCGCACGGTCGGGTGGGGACTGAGCCTCCAGCTATTGTTCGCATTCTTTGTACTTCGCTTTGACTTCGGACAACGCGCGATGTTCTGGGCGGGCGGCGTTGTAACGAAGATGTTGAGCGCCACGGCGGCCGGTACTTCAGTTTTGTTCGGAAAGCTGGGAACGCCGGATACCTCGCTCGGCTCGATCTTCGCGTTTCAGGTTCTCCCTACTATCATTTTCATTTCGGCTTTTTTTGCGGTGATGTACCACATCGGCCTGATGCAGATCATCATCCGCGGCCTGGCGTGGGTGATGCTGAAGACAATGCGCATCTCGGGCGCTGAGAGCATGAACGTGGCCGCCTCGATCTTCATGGGACAGACGGAGGCGCCCCTCACAATCCGGCCATTCCTCGCGGGAGCCACTCGCAGCGAGTTGATGACCATCATGACGAGCGGCATGGCCCATGTATCCGGCGGCATTATGGCGATGTATATCTCGCAGGGTATCGAAGCACGACACCTTTTATCGGCTGTGATCATGACATCCCCGGGCACGATCCTGATGGCGAAGATGCTGGTTCCCGAAACGGAGATCCCCGCCACTGAGGGAAAGGTCGTCATTCCGAAGAGCGAGGAACACCAGGAAGAGAATCTGATCGGAGCAATCGCGCGAGGCACAATCGACGGCGGAAAGCTTGCCCTGAATGTAGCCATCATGCTGATCAGTTTCCTGGCTCTCGTGGCTCTGCTCGACATGCTGCTGGGATGGATTCACATGCATGCCGGTTTGCACTGGATTCCCGGCAGCCTGGGAGAGATTCTGGGCTACATCTTCTGGCCCGTTGCATGGCTCATCGGCGTTCCTGCGCAGGACTGCAGCCTGATCGGGAACCTGCTTGGGACACGCATGGCGCTCAATGAAGTGATTGCCTACATCGCGCTGGGAGCGCACAAGGCGATGATCCTGCCGCGCTCATTCACGATCGGGACCTTTGCATTATGCGGATTTGCGAACCTGGGCTCGATTGGCATGCAGATCGGCGGCATCGGGGCGCTCGTTCCTGAAAGAAGAAATGATCTGGCGCGGCTCGGTGTAAGAGCCATGCTGGCAGGGACGATGGCGAACCTGATCTCGGCTTCGATTGCAGGCATCTTC
Organism: Occallatibacter sp.; assembly: GCA_035606555.1. GTDB lineage: Bacteria > Acidobacteriota > Terriglobia > Terriglobales > Acidobacteriaceae > Telmatobacter. Next base: position 18,939 of record DATNFD010000195.1, on the reverse strand, counting down.
CTGGGGTGACGAGATCCCAAATCAGTGAGGATTCGTTCCAAGCGTCATACAGTAACGGCAATTGGCGATAGTGCGTATCTCTGAGTTTGCACAGGGCAACGGCCGTGTGGATTTGCGCTTCCAAAAGGCAGGCTCTGCGGGTGCGACCTATAAATTATGGCTCATGCTTCTCTACCCCGTGCGATCCGGGAAGATTCGAACGGAACCGCAGATCCCGCCGGTCCTCGTAATCCGCGACACAGACATCAAATCCGGCGAAGGGTTCGAAGTATCTGGCAGGAAGCACCGCTCTGGGTCCACATCTCGATCGTTGCTGCAGGCGCTCTCCTTGCAATCGCCGTGGTCGTCATCAGCGCAAACTGGCCATATCGCCATCGCAAGATACAGCCGATGCTCGAAGATGTGCTGACGAGTAACGTTTCGTTCATGGGGTACCACCGAATCTATTTCCCTCGCCCGGGTTTCATCGCTAGAGGTATCACCATACGACGAAAGACAGCACCGCCCGGATCTCCACCTCTGGGCCGCATCGACTCGATGATGGTGGAAGGCACCTGGACCGATCTCATCATGCTTCGGCAAAGGGTGGAACTGGTCGAGGTCACTGGATTTCAAATCGTGATTCCAGCGATTGGCGGACATGAGAGCAAGCTGAGTTTCCCTCAAGGCAGTGCGCACGATTTCAGTGGACCGGAAACAATGATCGAGAGGCTCGTCGTTCACAAGAGCCAGCTCGACATTTTGCGTGAAAAAGGCGAGCCCCTCGTGTTTCCCATTAAGCAAGTCGAGATTACCAACCTTCACAGGGGCGAGGCTTTCACATTTGCTCTCGACGTTCGGAACCCAATCCCGCATGGGCACATTCTGGCTAGAGGGAGTATGGGGCCTATTCGTGGGGGCGACTTCGAAGCCACTCCCCTGAGAGGTACGTTTGCATTCACTGACGTGAACTTGCATGATGTGGGCGAGATCAGCGGCACTCTCGATTCACGAGGCGAATTCACGGGCGCACTTCGGCAGCTGCACGTCGAGGCGTCGGAAACGACTCCGAATTTCGCGGTTACTGACGGCAAACCCACCCGTGTCGATGGAACTCTGCAAGGTTCTCTCAATGCGGCTAACGGCAATCTCGATGTCCATGCGATCGATTTGAAGATTGGCGAAACGACGATTCATTCGTCGGGTTCGATCGCGGGCAGTCCGAAAAGGACAAATCTCGACATCACCGTTGATCGCGGCCGCGCTGAAGACGTCATGCGGCCGTTCATTCATGGCCAGGTTCCAATTACCGGTCCCGTAGTTCTAAAAAGCCACGCGTACCTTGGTCCGCCGGGGGACGGTTTCATTGCGCGATTGAGGGTCTCTGGCAATCTAGATGTTCCTGCGGAGAAGGTTACAGACCGAGACACCGAGAAAAGCCTCTCCGCATTCAGCCAGAGAGCTCTGGGTAAACAGAAGAACACAGGGCTGGACGCTGAACCTAAAGCCCAGCCGCCTGGCACCGATGTCCTGTCATCAATGCAAGGGCCAGCGAAGATCGAAAATGGCATCGCTTCGACGCCACACCTCCGGTTTCGAGTTCCTGGAGCCGAAGCCACGCTCGCGGGCACGTTCCGATTTCATGACGAGGCTGTGCACCTGACGGGAAAGCTGAAGATGGACACGGATATCTCGCACGCTGCGACGGGATTTAAGTCACTTCTTCTTAAACCGCTTGCGCCCTTCTTCAAAAAGAAGAACGCAGGTGCCGTCATCTCGATCGCAGTTACCGGGCAGCCTGGACACTACAGCGTTTCGCAGGATATTGCGCATAATAAGTAGCCGATTTTATTTGTCTAAGTTATTGAAAAATAGGTTGTTCGTCACAAAGCGGCAGTCAAGTCCAACCGCCGTTGAATGCCCTGGCATCAGATGTAGTGGAGGTTGGTTCCCACTTGGCGAAGCATCGCACATTAAGGATTGCCGTTTGCCTGCTCGTCACAGGCTTAGCCGCGGGACTTGTGGCGTTTCGGAACAATCCGGAGCCTCTCGACCCAGCGCCTGTCATGGCCGCTCCGGCACCCGCAGTCCCCGAGTTGAAGCCTGCACCGTCAACACCGATCGCCGAACAGAAGGCAGTGCTTGGCGATGACGATACGTGGCGTCCAGAGTGGGATGCGACGATCGAGAAGGCGCTTCCGGACGACTTGCTTTCGCCAAAGATGGGTCGCAAGGTAGCGCAGTTTTGCCCGCGGTTCAGCGTGATGGGCGAAGCGGATCGACGTGCGTTCTGGGCGTATCTCTTCCAGGCTCTCGCCGGGGCAGAAGCTGGATTGGACGCAACTGCAGACGTGCAACATTCGGATCCGCAGGTCGCTGTGGTTGATGGAGTGAGCCATCGCATGGTGCGAGCTCAGGGCTTGCTGCAGCTCACGTATGAAGATTCAAGGCGGTACGGTTGTGAGTTCGACTGGAAAGCAGATAAACATTTAGCGCCGCACGATCGGCGAAAGACTATTTTGCAGCCCGAAAACAATTTGCTTTGTGGAGTCAGCATTCTTCAGAATCAGCTCATCGATCAGAAAAAGCCTCTCATGTCGATCTCGAGTTACTGGTCTACGCTGAGACCGGGTTGGCCCGGCAACCGGGTCTTCGTGCAGCAAATGCGCAATGTGCCTGCGGTCTGCGGACGCTCTCGTCTCACGAGGGCACCGAAGCACGAGGCACCAGTTGCGGTTGTTGCTTCAAGGTAAACACACGGTCGCTCAGTGTTGGACAACGGAGACTCGGGCCTCTTCCTTAGACGGATCGGCGCTCAGTCGCAGGAGTTCCTGCTTTGCTTCCTGCAACGACGTGGTCTGATCTATCTGCTTGAAGTGCGACTTCACGTCGTCTTCGTTCTCTGAGATCGTTTTGAAAATCAAAGCGTGACCGTTGATGTGAACGTGTGTCTCGGTAATCTCCCAAACCTGGGGGGTTAGTTCCCGGCGTTCAACATCGAAGGTTCCTCCGGCTTTCAGTTCTCCCAGCAAGCCGTATGCGATCTTCACGTCTCGGATCAATCGCCCCTTCAGCGTAGCAATGCGATGCTGCCGGCGATCAATGACCATCTCACCCTCCATCGCGGCGAAAACACGCGCTTCAAGATCGGGAGGGTCGAACTGAGGGTTGGGCGCGAAGTGAAGGCGTATCTCGCTTCCCTTCTCTCCCTCGACACTCCAGATGAATGCATCTGGCAGAATCTTGAGCAGTTCTGCTGCCTGCTCATCGTCGTGCTGGCTGCCTTTGCGTTTCTTCTTCTGTGCCTGCGGATCGTTGATGAAAGAAGTCATCTCCTGACGCTGCTGATAATCAGGAAGAAGTTCTCCGTTTCTTTCCACGACGCGGTTCAGGCTGACGGAGCGGGCCTCGGCTACCCACTGCCTGATGCTCTTATCGGGCTGCCGATCGGTTTCGAAATACATCCAATGCGAGTGATCGTTGCGAGCGGATACAAGTTCGGTCTGAACCGCCTGCCTGACAATGTCCCGCGCATTCTGCGCAGAGGCGAAGGAAGTGGCTGTGAAAAGCGAAAACGCGAGAAGCAGTGCGGTGTGGGACACGGAGATCCTCCGGGGGCCTCACAGACAATGACTTAGATGCTGTCCGGGCCCGAAGAGGGTTCTTCGGCAGAGAAGATGTCAGAGAGCAGGCTGGTTTCGGGCACTGAGTCTGCGCATGCGATAGAAGATCGTCAGGCCGGTAACGCTGCCGCACGTGAGCAGGCTGGCAGCCATTCCGAGGATGAGGGAAGGGTCGCGCTGATAGCAGCCGTGAACGATTCCGATCACCTGGAGCAGGCTGAACCCTCCGAAGGTGATCAGCGAGATGCCTTCGTCGCTCTTTTTGCGCCAAACTGCAATGACTTGCGGGACGAAGAGCAGAGCGTTGCCGAGCAAGCCGAGACCGAAGATCACTGCCACAGTCTCTTTCATTCGGCCACGTTCCGTGGAAATCTCTCTTCGTTGCGCAGCCGCGCTTTGGCTGCTTCTTCTTCACGGTTGCGCATCGGAGCGGTGGTCTCCAGGGAAGCAAGAAGGCGTGCGGAGACGACTGCGACCTCGTCGATGGCGGTGGAGAATGCAGCTTCATTCGCTTTGGATGGTTTGTTGAATCCGCTGATCTTGCGGACGAACTGCAGCGAGGCGGCGCGAATCTCCTCGTCAGTTACGGGCGGATCGAAGTTGAACAGGGGTTTGATGTTGCGGCACATAGTTGACCTGCGGTGAATGGAGAGTGTTGAACAAGACGACGTCCTTGCCAGTTGTAGAATCGCAGCAACGGAACTTATTCGCAAAATATGAGTTATTTCGACGAGGTCATGCAGGCTGCGCAGTTTCTGCGCGCGAGGTTGGGACGGCTTCAGCCGCATCTTGGAATCGTACTTGGCTCTGGGCTCGGTGCAGCGGCCAAGTGCGTAATGAATCCGGTGATTGTTCCGTACGAAGAGATTCCGAATTTCCCAAGGTCGACGGTGGAAGGACATTCGGGCCGTCTGGTTGCAGGGACGTTGGGCGGATCTCCGGTTGTCATTATGCAGGGCCGCGTTCATTTCTACGAAGGGTACTCTGCTCAAGATGTCACGTTTCCCATGCGGGTAATGGGAGCGCTCGGAATCCGGGCGGTGATTCTGACCAACGCAGCCGGCGGAATTTCGGACCAGTACCGAATCGGGCAGCTGGTGCTGATCTCCGACCATATCAACATGATGGGATGGAACCCGCTTGTTGGACCAAACGAAGCGCGATTCGCATTCAATCGCCGGAACTGCGGACTGCGGTTCTTTGATATGTCCGAGGCTTACTCGAAAAGACTCCGCGAACTGGCGAGGCGAGCTGTGGAGTTCGACGGCGAGAAGCTCGATGAGGGCGTTTATCTCGCCGTCAGTGGTCCGAGCTTCGAGACGCCTGCGGAGATTCGCGCCTACCGCTCGATGGGCGCAACGCTGGTCGGAATGTCGACGGTTCCGGAGACGATTGTGGCGCGGCATATGGGAATCGAAGTGCTCGGTATCTCGTGCGTGACGAACCTCGCTTCTGGCCTCAGCGCGACGCCGCTGAGCCATGCGGAGGTATTTGAGGCAGGTCGTCAGGTTGAACGCAAGCTCGCGGAGCTCCTGGAACGGCTTGCAATGTGGATGGCAGCGTTGGTGGATGCTGAGTCGTGAGCGACGAGGGATCAGGCAATTTAACTTCAATACCGATGCTTCCTTTTCCTCCCGTGATGATCGGGATTGCTGGAGCGTCGGGATCCGGAAAGACGACGCTCGCTGCGGAGCTGGCAAGAGAGCTCGACGGAATCTACTTCCCGATCGATAACTACTATCGCGATCTGAGCCACATGCCATTTTCAGAGCGGGGAAAACAAAATTTCGATGATCCCGCGCTGATTGAGAGTTCGCTGCTGGCGGAGCATGTGGCGGCGCTGGCTCGCGGCCAGCTTATTCAGCGGCCTCTGTACGACTTTTCGACGCATACGCGCGTGCCGGGGCGAACTGAAGCATTGCGGGGAGGCAGTTTCGTGCTGGTCGAGGGGCTGTTTGCTCTCTATTATCCGGAGCTGTTGCCTCTCTACCAGTTCCGGGTCTATATCGACACGCCCGACGAGATCTGCTTCGAACGGCGGATGAAGCGGGATACGGTAGAGCGGGGGAGAACACCAGAGTCGGTGAAGTTCCAGTACGAAAAGACGGTGCGGCCGTCGAGCATCAGCTATGTGCGCCCGTCCGCGGCAAATGCAGACCTGGTCATCGAAGGGGCCGCTGCGCTGGACTGGAAGGTGGAGCAGGCTCTTGCGGGGATGCGCAAAAGAGGTCTGTTTCGGATGCCTGGTTAAGACTGATCCGAGTTCAATTCTTTTGGATCGTGACCCTTTGGACGGGCTCTCTGGCCCGAAAGTGGAAGTCCCGTTGTGTGCGAAGCAGCCTACTCTGGTGGATACGAGTCGACCTGGAATGAAACGGGGCGGCTTTCAGATGCACTATTGGTTCAGTTCACCGAAGATTTACGCAACATCCGATCGGGAACAGGAATCGTACCGATAGCGTAGGAAGTGAAATGAGCAGATCGCTGAGAGCAATGCAAGGAAAGATGGAGGAGTGGCTGCGCCAGGGCGCCTCACCGCAGCGCCTCGCCCTCACTCTTGCGCTCGGATTTGCAATTGGGTGTCTTCCCATGATCGGCATTCCTACTGCTCTCTGCATGCTGGTTGCGCTCGGATTACGCCTAAACGTTCCTGCGATTCAGGCGGCGAATTACGCGGCCATGCCTCTCCAGGTCGCATTGATATTCCCATTTCTGCGGCTTGGCGGGTGGATGTTTGCCTCATCGCGTCACGCCGCAGTGAGCCCAGCTATAACGATGAGTTCCTCCCCTCTCAAGCTGATCTGGGCATCCGGAGGCCTGGCGGGTCAGGCACTGGGAGCGTGGTTTGTGACCGCGATTCCGATGGTGCTGGTGTTGACGCTGGTTCTGACTGCGGTGCTGCGCCGGATTCCGGTGCTGGCGCGGGCCGAAGCCGGCGATTGATGTTTGTAGCTGGCTATTAGCTGTTCAGCTCCAGCGTTTAGGCAATTGAGCATCTCACTCTGGCTTCGAGATCCTCCGGTCTGATATACCGGTGTTTCTGTCCCCCCCGGGGGGGTGTGCCTAGTGTTTTCATAGGTTTAGCGACGACAAGTGCCGCAAGCAAATGAAAATAAAAGGGTTATCTTGCATATACAACCAAATAAAGGACTTAGCTTCCGGAATAGCCTCGATTCCCTTACGTGCGACCGATTCAACTCTCGCGGTCATGCCTCATTGTGCCGGATAGCAGACGAATGATCTGCAAACGGATCGCTCGCGCCGGAGCAACGGTTCGGAGATTCAGGTACTCCTGGGCGTCGGTGGCTTTTTGCAGATCGGCAGGCTTTAGTTTTGAAACGCTGGACGCTGGGGTTCAGGGTCGGCGCTGCGGAGCCACGCGGTGTAGATCATATCGCGAAGCATGCTGGCGCCAGCCGCGAGCCGGTCAGCGGTGAAGTCGCGCGAGTTCTGGCTGCCGGCGCCGTCGAATCCTCCGGCCTTTTCGAGCTGATAAACCCTCTCGACGTATTTGGAGCTTTGCCGCAGATAGGCTATGTAGTCGTCGAACATATCGCCCTCAAGCGCATGGACGGACGTCATGCGGGGCTGGACGTCGGAGCTGTGCAGGTTGGCGCCGACGAACGGGCCTTCAAATTTCCAATGGATTTTGTGCTCCGTGGTGTAGCCATTGGGGTTGGGGCCTGTCCAGCCGTTGTATTGCACGGTGGTGTGAAGGGGCTGGGCTGCGTCACCGACATAGTGACCGAGCCATCCTGCATAGAAGATGACCACCTGCTCGACATCATGAGTGTCCTGATGCGCTTCGGAGAGACGGCGGTACTCGCGCATTGCCGCTTTTAAGCGCTGCCAGACCTCAGTGGCCTGCCATGGCTGAAGGCCTATCTTATCCGGGCGTTGGCCAGCGGCGAAGACAGCTGCTTCAAAGTCAAAACGACGATGCGGAAGAGGGCCAAGCTGATCGGCGAGTTCCAGGTCGATGAAGTGCTCAGGAGCCTGCACTGCGACCAGTTCTGGTTCGGCCAAAGAGCGCCAGCGATCGGGCTCGGGTCCGAGGTACTCGATTTCAGAAGCAGCACCTGCCCACCGTAGAAATGCCGGCGCATCCTGAGGCAGGTTGAGAGCCGCCAAGTGGTTGATAATGCGATGACCTTCGTTACCCCAGGCATAGGCAAAAGGTACATGCAAGAAAGTGCTTGCAACGAAAATGAAGACAGGTAGATAGAGCGCCTTGCGTGAATGTGTTTGGAACATGGGAGCAAGTATACGGCTGTATCCGCAGGCACTCAGGGCGTGATGTGTGAAAGACGTGCAAGTTCGTCCTGGAAACCGTTGGTGCCATTCTGGGTACAGCGGTACTTCGGTCCAGTAACATACGCTTGAAAAGGTGGTGCGATTGTGGGAGGGTGCAAGATAAGCCTTCTTGTGTTTTCGCACGATGTCGGTTGCCGAGTCGTCCTTGGCGGGGTCAGGGACAGTGGGAGTCGTGCGGATGTATTCTCGCTAAACAGTGCGAGCCGGGGGGCAGGGTAGCGAGTCTGCCCCGCGAGCGCATGTGCGATATACGACCTGTCGCGCGGGGATGATGTTAAACCGGTGCAAGAGCAAGCTTCCCTGCATGGGGGAGCGGCGGTAGACCGGCAGAGTTGGGGGAGCGCGGCAAAGGGATGGATTCACGCGAAGCCAGAGAATCGAAGCAGCAAGCGGAGAACCAGTCTCCGCCGATCTGGTCTTCGCTGTCGATTCTGGCAGTAGCGATGGCAGCAGGAGCAATCCTGGCCCGGGTCGAGGCGGGCCCCCGGTACGACTGGCTGCTGCTGATGACAGCGATGGGTCTGACGGCTGCCGTGCTCATGCGGGTACTGGCGGACAATGCCGCAGAACGAGATGCCGCGGTACGCTACGCAGGCGATCCTTTAAGAGACATTCTGGATTCGGCCGGCACGGTGGTTCTGGCCATCGGACTGGACGGCAAGGTCTCGTATGTGAATCCTGCAGCGGAGCGGCTCCTCGGGTATCACGCCGCAGAGTTAAAAGATCAGGCAAGCACAGATAAGTTGCTGGCGCCTGGCGAGGAGAACCGTCTCGTCTCGGAGGTACGCCGGCTCTACGGCCTCAGCAAGGCTGTGGCAATCGAGCAAGAGGGCTCGCTTGCCACTTATGCGGAAGTCGTGCACTCGCTTGCACCGAGTCAGGTGCCCAGTTTCGAAACGCATCTGAGACGCAGGGATGGCACTCTCTTCCCCGTACGCATGCACATTTCCACGCTGCGGAATCGTGATGGGCTGCCGACTGGGCTGGTAGCGGTCGCGCTGGATCAGTCGACCACGGGTGCGGCCGGCGAGGGTATGAAGATCCCGCGCGACCGATACCGGGATCTATTTGAAAACTCGAGCGAGATGATCGCTACGCTGGATCTGGCGGGGAAGTTCTTATACGCGAACCCAGCCTGGCGACTTACGTTCCGGCTGGATGGAATTGCCGCTCTGGAAAACGAGGCGCTTGCGGATGTATTCGGACCGGGAGCGCGTGAAGAGGTAGCTGCTCTTCTCAAGAAGGCTCAGGACGGTGTCACCGTCGACCGCGCTCCGTTGCGCACCGAAGCCGGAGACGGGCGGATGCTGGAACTGGAGATGAGCCTGCACCAGCGGAGACGCGCGGGTAAGCCAGTCGCCATTCAATGCCTGCTGCACGATGTAACCCAGCAGAAGCTGCGCGAGCACCGCCTGGCCCTGCAACTGGTAGTGAGCCAGATTGTGGGCGAGAATATTTCCGCCGAGGTCGCGACAAAGCGAGTGCTTGAGGCACTTTGTATTTCGCAGGGATGGGACGTCGCTGTTAAGTGGGATGTCAATGTCGAGGAGAACCGGCTTGAATTCAGTACAGCGTGGGGGGTTCCGGGCAAGAATGCCGAGGGGATGATCCAGGAGAGCATGGGCATCACGCTGGCGCCCGGCGGCAGCCTGCCGGGGCGCGCATGGAAAGAGGGCCGACTCGTCTGGGCGTCGGATCTGTCGGTGCTGACGGCTACGCCGCGCGTACAGTCAGCTGTGCGCAGCAAGATGATTTCGGGATGGGCGGCGCCGGTCCAGGTAGGTAACCATGTGCTGGCGGTGCTGGAGTTCTACTGCCACTCCCGGATTCGCGAGGACCGCGAGACCGCCGCCGCCATGGAAACGGTAGCTGGCTCACTGGCGCAGATGCTGGCGCGCACACGAGAGCGGGAGCGCGCGGAAGAGCTGAGCCGGCAGCAGGAGATTCTGCTTGGGTCGGTGGCTGATGGCATCTGCGGTATCGACCGGAACGGACTGGTGCGGTTTGCGAATCCGGCAGCGGCGCGACTGCTTGGCGCACGGCCGCAAAACCTGATTGGGAAGCCGATACACCAACTTGTGCACGGTTCTGCACCGGCGGACAAGAAGTGCGCGGATGATTGTCCATTGCGGCGGGCTACAGGACAACGGAAATCGGTGACGGGCGAAGGCACGATTTTCCGCAGCAACGGAACGGGATTTCCGGCGGAGTTCTTCCTGAATCCGATTCTGGACCAGGGCCGCTTCTCGGGTTCGGTGTTGAGCTTCAGGGATATCAGCCAGCGCTATGCCCTGGATCGCATGAAGGATGAATTTGTGTCGACGGTGAGTCACGAGTTGCGAACACCACTGACATCGATCCGCGGAGCGCTTGGGCTGTTGTCGTCGGGCATGCTGGGAGTGATCAACGAGAAGGCCGCAAACCTGCTTCGGATTGCGCTGAACAACTCCGAGCGGCTGGTACGGCTGATCAATGACATTCTCGATTTGGAGCGCACGCAGAGCGGCCGCGAGCCTCTTGCCTTCCGGAAGATACAGTTGGGCGAAATCGTCAGGCAGGCTATCGATGGTGTGCAGCCCATGGCGGACGAGGCGGGCGTTCTGTTGATTCATGACAAGACGCAGGTGGAGGTCACGGCGGATCCAGACCGGCTGCTGCAGGTGATCACAAATCTGCTCTCGAATGCGATCAAGTTTTCGCCGGCGAATTCGGCGATCTCTGTCATGCTTCGTTCAGGCGCGAGCGGAGTGACGCTCTCGGTCATCGACCAAGGCCGGGGTATTCCGGCTGACAAGTTGGAGGCGATCTTCGGTCGATTCCAGCAAGTGGATGCTTCGGATTCGCGGCAGAAGGGTGGGAGCGGCCTGGGGCTGGCGATCTGCCGAGCCATTGTGCTGCAGCATAGCGGTCGAATCTGGGCGGAGCGCAACCCGGTACGCGGATCGACATTCAGGGTCTTCCTGCCGTACCAGCCGGTGTCTGTGGCGAAGCATCAGGAGAACCAGACGAGCCCGGCTTCGCACGGCGCTGTGCTGATTGCTGATACGAACGGAGCGACTCGCCCTTTGATTGCAGATCAGCTGGCGCGCTTCGGGTATCGCGTGGTGGAAGCGACCACCGTGGACCAGGCAGTGGCTGTTGCCCATGACGGGGTTTCCGCGATCGTGCTGGATACGACGCTGGATGGCATCAATGGTTGGGAGATTCTGCCACTGCTTCGGCGCGAAGAGCCGGAGCTGAACACGCCGGTGGTTCTGCTGGGTGTAGCGAATCCTCAACATCCGCCCGAACCGAATCACAAGAGGAAGTCAGACCGGCTGTTCCCTCGCCCCAGCGATGATCTTCTGCTGGAAGAGCTGGTAAAAGTGCTGTGTGTTCCGGGTGAGCAGGCACGCATCCTGATTGTGGAAGACGATGCCGAGCTGGGACAGGTGATCGGCGAGATCTTCCGCAGAGAGAATACAGTTGTGCACGTTGCGGATTCGCGGCAGGCGGCGCTGGATGATTGCCTTGCGTTCCAGCCGCATATGATTGTTCTGGACATTGGGATGCCGAATGGCGACGGCTTCAATGTAGTGGATTGGTTGCGCCAGCATGAGGATCTGAGCAAATCGCCGCTGGTAGCCTACTCCGCGCATGGATTGACCCAGGCGGAGCGAATGCAGCTCGTGCTTGGGTTGAGTCACTTCCTGGCGAAAGCCAGCGTTGAGCCGGAGCAACTGGAAGCGCTTGTATTGACCATGCTGCGCAGTCCGCAGGAGGCCGAGGAGACCGTTCCTGAAGTTTCCGCCGGCCAGGGTTCTTAGTTTTTCGGAGAAGCAGTTCATGCATCGCATTCTTATCATTGATGACGAAGACGATATTCGCGAAGTGGCAGCGCTGAGCCTGGAGACAGTGGCAGGGTGGGAAGTGATGGTGGCGAGTTCAGGGGCGCAGGGGCTGGCCCGTGCCGCAACGTACCAGCCGGATGCGATTCTGCTGGACGTGATGATGCCGGGCATGGATGGGCCGGCGACTTTCCGCGAGTTGCAAAAGAATCCAGCCACGGCGCATATTCCGGTGATGCTGCTTACGGCAAAGGTGCAGGCTACGGATCGCTCGCGCTTTGCCGATCTGGGAGTGAAGGCGGTATTGGTGAAGCCGTTCGACCCGCTGTCACTTTCACAACAAGTCGCGGACATCCTGGGCTGGAATTAGAAGGTCATGGGCGACCCCGCCGCATCACAGCTAACGGAAGCGATGAATCGACTGTGGCAGAAGTATCTGCCGCAGATGGAAGAGCGCGTGTCGACGCTGCAGAACGTTGCCGGGCGGCTGGCGAACGGGGCGGCGCTGAGTGAAGAGGAGCAGAGCACGGCGGCGGCGGAAGCACACAAGCTAGCCGGAGTACTGGGAACCTTTGGCCTGAAAGATGGGACTGAGTTGGCACGCGAGGCAGAGGGCTTGTATGGGGGGACGCTGGAATCGGATCCGGCGACTGTGGCACGCCTGATCGCAATTGCCGACCGGCTGAAGGCTTTGGTTGCGCAACGTTGACGATCTCCGTGCGCAGGCGCACGGGTTGAAGCTACAGTCGAACAATTACACTCTAGCTTGGTGATTCGAACGGAGACATCGACGCGTCAGCTTGGGTTCACATTCGAAGAGCCAAAGAGCATGCGCCGCATCTGGCCGGTGCGTGAACTGGTGTCGCAGGTGTGCGAGCAGGTCGAGCACGAATATGGCGACATCTGGGTGGAGGGCGAGATTTCGAATTGCCGCCCAGCGCCCTCTGGCCATCTGTACTTCACGCTGAAAGATGCGGAGGCACAATTGCCGGTGGTGCTGTTTCGTCGCCAGGCGCTCCTACTTCGATTCAAACCTGCGGACGGGTTGCATGTGCTGGTGCGCGGACGGGTGAGCGTCTATGCGCAACGCGGCCAGTTGCAACTGGTGGGAGAGGCGATTGAGCCGGTTGGGGCTGGATCGCTGCAGCTTGCTTTTGAGCAACTGAAAGAAAAGCTGAAGGCAGAAGGATTGTTCGACGCAGCGCGGAAGAGGCCCTTGCCGGCGTTTCCGCGGACGGTGGGGATTGTGACGTCGCCGACGGGAGCAGTGATACGCGATTTTCTGAATATCGCCGGCAGGCGTCATGCTGGGCTGAACGTGGTGGTTTGTCCGGCGGCTGTGCAAGGGGAACAGGCTGTTTTAGAAGTTGAAGTGGCGCTGGCGAATCTGAATGCTTCGGGGCTTGTGGATGTCATCGTCGTTGCGCGGGGCGGAGGATCGACAGAGGATCTGGCGGCATTTAACAGCGAGCGGGTGGCGCGGGCGATCGTGGCATCGAGGTTGCCGGTGGTTTCGGCTGTGGGGCATGAGACGGATTTCACGATTGCGGATTTTGTGGCGGACCTGAGGGCCCCTACGCCTTCGACTGCAGCGGAGTTGATCACGGAAGCGCAACATCGGGTCGCGGAGCGGGTTGAAAACCAGGTGACCAGATTGGAGCGGGCGGCGCGGTTCCAGGTGTTGAATGCAAGGCAGAGACTGGACAGCGTTGGCGTTGACCGTGCGGAGAGAAGGATTGCAACGAACCTTCATCGGATGAGCCAGAGGCTCGATGACCTGGAGTTTCGGATGGAGGCGAGTGTCAGCGGGTCGATCAGAACCAGGCAACGCGAGGTGGCGGAGTTGGCGGCGGATGTACTGCATCATGAGCCGCGGCAATTACTCGCTCGAGCGCGGGAGCGGCTGGGGGTGAGCCAGACGCGAATCGAGAGATCGGTGGAGCGAACGATCAGGAGATCGTCGGCACGCGTGGACGCTTTGGACGCCCGATTAAGGTCGTTGTCACCCCTGGCGGTTCTTGAACGCGGTTATGCGCTGGTGATTAACGAGAACGGCGTATTGATTCGATCGGCTTTGCAGGTGGCACAGGGCGAGCGCATAAGAACGCGTTTGAGCGACGGCGAGTTTGACAGCACGGTAGATGAAGTTCGCGGTACGAGCAAGTGAGGCTATGAGCAAAGCAGGGACACGGAAGCTGTTTGGAACGGACGGGATCAGAGGCATCGCAGGAGAGCCGCCGCTGGACGCGAATACGGTGTACGCAACAGGTTTGGCGCTGGGGCATTCGCTCCGCGGCAAGGCAGAGCCAAAAGTGCTACTGGGGCGCGATACGCGGGAGTCCGGCCCGTGGATTACGGCGACGATCGCCGCAGCTTTGCGAGAAAGTGGAGTGGCGGTAGAGAGTGCAGGTGTGGTGCCGACACCGGCGGTGGCATTCCTGGCGCGAAGATACGGATGCGATGCAGGGGTCGTAATCTCGGCATCGCACAATCCATGGCGCGACAACGGCATAAAGCTGTTCGGGCCGGATGGATTCAAGTTGCCGGATGCAACGGAGCTAGCGATCGAGGATGAGATCGTTCGGCATGCGAAGAGCGCGGATGTGGGAGATGCGAAGAGTCGGCCGCCGGTCGAGGATAACCCTGCTCTCAGAGCCGACTACATTCAGTTTCTGATGAGTTGTGTTCCGGAACTAAGCCTGAAAGGGATGCGGATCGTGGCCGACTGCGCCAATGGCGCCGCGGCGGCGGTGGCTCCGGAGTTGTTTGCCAAGCTGGGTGCGCGGGTTCCGGATGAGTGCGCGGTGCTAAACGTTTCTCCCGATGGTCGCAACATCAATGAACTCTGCGGGGCGCTGCATCCCGAGTGGGTGGCAGCGGAGGTGCAAAGACGCGGTGCATCGATCGGGGTCACGTTCGACGGAGATGCGGACCGATGCATGCTGGCGGGCGCGCATGGAAATGTTATCAATGGCGACGCAATCCTGCTGCTCGCCGGGCGGGATCTGAAATCCCGAGGGCTGCTGAGTGGGGACCTGGTGGTTGCCACCACGATGTCGAATATGGGGCTCGAAGCGGCTCTGAAGCGGTCGGGAGTCCGCATGCTGCGCGCGCCAGTGGGCGATCGCTATGTGCTGGAACAGATGCAGCAGAACAACGCCGCGCTAGGCGGCGAACAATCCGGGCACATCCTCTTCCCTCACCTGTCAACAACCGGGGATGGTCTGCTGACGGCGCTGGTGGTGCTGGATCTGGTGGCGCGAAGTGGCAAGAGTATCGATGAGCTGACGTCGGACCTGAAAGTGTATCCGCAGGTGATTGTGAACGTGAAAGTGCGCGAGAAGAAACCGCTGGAGAACATACCGGCGGTGGCGGAGCGGATTCGAGCAGCAGAAGAAGAGCTCAGGGATTCAGGTCGCGTAGTGATTCGATACTCGGGAACCGAGAGGCTGGCGCGCGTGATGATTGAGGCTGAAAGCGAGAAGTTGATGCAGCAGCATGCGGATGCGATTGCCGGGGCGATCCGTGCGGAACTGGGCGTCTAACTACCTCGATTGAATCCGGGCTAAATTGCCGACGGGCTGAGATGCATCCGCGCGGCTCGCAGTTTTTTCCTCGTGGTAGTCCATTTCGGTATTGATTGCCCAGATGTTGTCCTTGGCGGCTACCCCGTTGACAATGTTTTCTACCGCGGCCATGGCCGTGAGCATCGAGTGGTCCTGATTGTTGTACTTGTGCATGCCATTGCGGCCGATCAGGAACAAATTCTCGAAGGAGTCCAGGTACTCGCGGATCAAATCGAACCGATCGTAGGTTCCGAAGTACGCGGGATAGGTTTTGGGGACATGCTCGACGTGGAAATCTTCGACGTCTTCCGGGTTCAGAATGCCGATCTTCGCGATCTCGGCGATGGCAAGATCGGCCATTTCCTTATCTGAAAGCTTCCAGATTGGATCCGTGTCGTTGCAGAAGTACTCAAGACCAATCCAGACCTTCTGGTCGTCTTTGACGAGCCAGGGACTCCAGTTGTTGAAAATCTGGAGGCGGCCGACCAGGACGTCCGATTCCTGGATGTAGATCCAATTGTCTTTCAACTGCGTACCGTCGGGCTCGGTCAGCCTCAACTTGTTCGCGAGCAGGCCGACGGTGATGAAATCGCGGTAGACCAGACCCTCGCTGACTTTTCGCACCTCGGCGGGAACTTCAACCGAGAAGCCCCGAATGAGTTCCCGAACCGGCATTGTGGAGAAGAAATAATCACCGGAGAACGCGCATTGCCGGCCATCGGCACTTCGCGCTTCGACGGACTGAATGAGCCCGTCCTTTACGTTGATACGATCGACCTGGATTCCGTGGTGGATTTCGCCGCCATTGCTGCGCACGATTTCGGCTGCGCGCTCCCAGAGCTGACCTGGACCGAGTTTGGGATAGAGGAACTTCTCAATCAGAGACGTCTGCGTCTCTTTTTGTGCGATGTCCGATTCGTTCCGCGATCCTAATTTCTTTTTGAGGAAGTGAGCGACGACTGCGCGCAGCGACAGACCCTTGATGCGCTGTGCTCCCCATTCCGCACTGATCTCAGTACAAGGCACACCCCAGACTTTTTCTGTGTAGGAGCGGAAGAAGGTTTCGTACAGTTCGCGACCGAAGCGATTAATCAGGAAATCTTCCAGGGTCCGCTCGTGTCGACGCGGGAAACAGGCGGAGCGGAGATAGCTGAGTCCGGCGCGGACCGTTCGCTTCGGTCCCATTTTTCTGAGAGTGTCGGGGGTCAGGCGGATTGGGTAGTCGAAAAAGCGGCGCATGAAATATATGCGGCTCTTGCGCTGCCGAACCAGCATGACGAGATTTTCGTCAGCAGGGTCTGTCGTTGCAGGGGAGTGCGGCATTTCGCGACTCTGTCCCCGGTAGCGTAGTTCTCCTTCTCCGGCTTCGAGCGGCATTAGATCGAGCCACCATTGCATAACGCGGTCGGACTTGGAGAAGAAGCGATGACCGCCGATGTCCATGCGGTTGCCGTTGTAGCGGACCGTGCGCGAAAGGCCGCCCACCTGGGTGCTGGCTTCAAGGAGAATCGGTTTGATCCCGGTGTGCCGCTGAAGCTCAATGGCGGCGGTGAGGCCAGCGGGGCCCGCGCCGATGATGATGGCGACCTTCTGCGTCATGAAATTACTCGCGAGATTCGAGCCGCCCACTCAGGACCATTGACCATTGCGCACTCAGTTTCAGGACCCTCTGCCTGCAAAACGGGGCCCCGGGGATCTCAGTAAAATTGCAGGATTTACCGAAGTGTAGCAGGGGTAAGTAGATTTCTATCACTGGACCGGGCGGAGTTCTACCCTGCGGTAATCAGCTTGCGTAGGGTGCGTATCGCACCCTCAAGGCGCTCGTCATTACAGGTCCCGCCAGTTGGGTCCGAAGCCCAGGTCGGCCAGGAGAGGGACGTTCAGCTTTACGACGACCTCCATCTCGGTTCGGACCAGGTGTTCGACTTCCTTCTTTTCGTCCTGGGGGACTTCGAAGAGGAGTTCGTCATGAACCTGGAGGACCATGCGCGTTTTGAGTTTCCGATCGGCTAGCTTGCGGTCGAGGGAGATCATGGCGAGCTTGATAAGGTCGGCGGCGGTTCCCTGGAGGGGAGTGTTGACGGCGGTCCGCTCGGCGAAACCACGGGCATTGGAATTGCGGCTGGTGATGTCGGGGATGGGTCGGACGCGACCGAACATGGTGCGGACGGCACCCTCGCGGCGCGTGTCTTCGAGTGTTTTGTTGATAAAAGCTTTGACGCCCTCGTAGCGCTCGAAGTAGCGGTCGATGTACGCGCGGGCCTCAGCCTGCGGGATTCCAAGCTGCGCGGCGAGGCCGAAGGGTGAGATGCCGTAGACGATGCCGAAGTTCACCGCCTTGGCGCGGTTGCGGGTCTCCTTGTCCATAGTCTCTGCGGGAACTCCGAAGACCTCGCTGGCCGTGAGCGTGTGGATGTCTTCGTTCTGCTGGTAGGCGCGCATCAGCAGGGGGTCGGCGCTAAAGTGGGCGAGAAGGCGCAGCTCGATTTGGGAATAGTCGGCGGAGAGGAGTTCGGTGCCGGGCGCGGAGGTGAAGGCGGCTCGGATCTCGCGGCCGAGTTCGGTCTTGATGGGGATGTTTTGGAGGTTGGGGTTGAAGGAGGAGAGCCGGCCGGTTGCGGTGGCAGCGGACTGGAATGTGGTGTGCACGCGAGAGTCGGAGTCGGCCTGTCGGGGAAGGACGTCGATGTAGGTTGACTTGAGCTTGGAGAGATGTCGATAGTCGAGGACGAGTCGAACTACTTCGAATTTTTCGGCAAGGGGCTCGAGGACATCCTGCGCTGTGGAAACAACTTTGCCCTTTCCATACTTCATAGGCATGGGCAGATCCATCCTGGTGAACAGGACCTCGCCTAGTTTTTTGGGGGAGCTGATGTTGAAGCGCTCACCGGCAAGCTCATAGATGCGTTCGCTGACGCGTTCGATCTCGCCGCCGAAGCGAGTGGACAAGTGGGCGAGCACATCCTTGTCAATGCGGACCCCGTTCTTCTCCATCCGATAGAGAACGGGAGCGAGTGGAAGGTCGATGGTTTGGTAGACGCTGGTGACGTTGCAGCGATCAGCTTCAGCGCGGAGGTCGGTGATGAGAGCCTGCGTGATGGCAGCGGCCGCGGGCAGAGATTTCGGTGCGGTCTGATTGTGGCGCGCGGCCACATCGGCGAGAGTCTGCGTGGTGTGGGTAGGATTGAGGGCGTAGGAGAGTAGCTGCGAGTCGTCGAGTTTGCCATGGAGTTCGACGTTCAAGCCACAGAGAACGTGCAGCGCGAGCTTCAGGTCGTGGACGCGCTTGGGGACAGCTGGATCTTCGAAGAGGGCCTTGAGTTCAGGGGTGAGGGAGAGACAAAGGCCTTTGCCGAATTCGGTGCTGACGCCAATGCTCGACTCGGTTTTTTTTTCGGCCTCCTCCACCAAGTCGAGAAGAGACATGGTCTGGGGAGGTCCCGGCTCTTCGGATTCGGACTCTGCCTCGGTGGGCTCTTCAGCGGCAAGGGCAAACGAGAAGCCGGTTTTGCGGGCGGCTGCGTAGAAGGCCGCGACCTGCTCGGACGTGGGCTGGTCGATGAGTTCGAGCTGAGGAGCAGAGGCGGATGGAGCGAGTTCGCGGAGCATCGAGGTGAATTCGAGCTCGCT